>QZKW01000089.1 GCA_003599885.1 Desulfobacteraceae bacterium
TGTCTGGACCGGCAGGGCAAGCTGCTCCATAACGATACGGTGTATCCCCTGATGTCTGAAAAAAAGGCTGAAGAAGAGGCCAAAAAAATTCGTCTGCTGTGCGAAAAATTTGAGATAGAGGCCATAGCCGTGGGCAACGGTACTGCGGGCCGGGAAACCGAAGCTTTTGTCCGGGCCATACCCTTTGCCCGGCCGGTCCAGATCATCATGGTTAATGAGAGCGGGGCTTCCATTTATTCCGCGTCCGAAGCGGCCAGGGAGGAATTTCCCGACCATGACCTGACGGTGCGCGGTTCTGTGTCCATCGGGCGGCGGCTCATGGACCCGCTGGCGGAGCTCGTTAAGATCGATCCTAAATCCATTGGCGTGGGCCAGTACCAGCATGATGTGGACCAGATCGCCCTCAAGCAGTCGCTGGATGATGTGGTGATGAGCTGTGTGAACCGGGTGGGGGTGGATTTGAACCGGGCCAGCGTGCAGCTTCTGACCTATGTGTCGGGACTGAGTGCGGGCGTGGCCAAAAATATTGTCCTGCATCGGGAAAAGAACGGTCCGTTTGCATCCAGGCGTCAGTTGACGGACGTGCCGCGCCTGGGGCCGGTGGCGTTTGTTCAGTCCGCAGGCTTTTTGCGGATCCCGGACAGTGAAAATCCCTTAGACGGCAGCGCCGTGCATCCGGAAAGCTATCATATCGTGGATGCCATGGCCAGAGATGCCGGTGTCTCGGTGGCGGAGCTGATGAAGCAGCCGGAGATCCGGGACCGGATCGATGTCTCACGGTATGTGACCGATACCATCGGCCTGCCCACGTTAAACGATATCATGGCCGAACTGGCCAAGCCCGGCCGGGATCCCCGCGAGAAATTCGAGGCATTCGCGTTTGCGGACGGGGTGGAAAAAATAGACGATTTGCTGCCCGGCATGAAACTGCCCGGTATTGTGACCAATATTACGGCATTCGGCGCGTTTGTGGATATCGGGGTGCATCAGGACGGCCTGGTGCATGTCAGTCAGATGGCGGACCGGTTTGTGAAAAATCCCGCAGATATTGTCAAAGTCCAGCAAAAAGTCATGGTCACTGTGCTGGAAGTGGATATTGCCAGACGCCGCATCTCCCTTTCCCTCCGGTCGGATGCCGGGCAAGCGGCCGTAAATGAGAAAAAGCCGGATGATAGAAAAACCGGCGAGAAAAAACCATCCGGGCCAAAAGCGCCGGACCGGCCTGAAACACCTGCGCAAAAAAGGGGGAAAAACTCAGAAACGGGGTTTGCCGGTTCCCTGGCCGATGCCCTGCGAAAGAGCGGGTTGAAATAAATGATTCGCAATTTTGTTTATTATCTGATATTAAAAGAAAAAAATAACCAGACAAACCGGGCGCCGGTGTCGATTGCTTTTGCGCTATCCCCCGGTTTGTCATTTCAAGCCAAAGGAAAAGGTCAATTAATCGAGACGCTATGGACAATGAAAAAAAAACCGCATCCCCGAAACCGGAGTCCGTTCAGCCGGAACAAGAGATCGTAGAAACATCCACTCCGGAATCGCCCCTACAGGAGCCATCCAAACCCCAACGAAGCCGACGGCCGGCCGCTGGAAAGCGCAAAACCAAACCGGCTGAACCCGCCGAACCAGCGGAAGCCGAGGTGGTAAAATTTAAACTTCCTGCCTGGATTTTGCCGGATTCTCCCGAACCCGTCGCACCCAAACGGAGTACCCGGCCTGCCGCTGGAAACCGCAAGACAAAGTCGCCTGAGCCGACAGAGCAACTTGGTGATGCGGATCGGGCAGCGTCCACTCAGCCGGAACAAGAGACTGTTGATGCAACCACTCCGGAATCGCCCGCACAGGAACCTGCCAAACCCAAACGAAGGCGTCGGCCTGCCGCTGGAAAACGCAAAGCAAAACTCTCTGAGCCTGTCGAAGAAGCAGCGGTCGAAGTGACGGAAATCAAACTTCCGGCCTCGATTCAGCCGGAAGGTTCCCAGGCAGTGCAGGACATTCAGGAGCCGATGGGTCCGGAGTCATCCGAAGAACAGCCATCCGAAACCGTTAAACCCAAACGAAGACGCCGCCCGGCTGGTAGAAACCGCAAAAAAAAATCACCCGAATCCGCGCCGGTGGAGGAGACTTCTGCCCCGGAACCGCTGCCGGCGGTGGATGACTGGACGATTGACGCGTTTCATGTCCCGCCCGAGGAGGGCCGGGTCCGGTTTCACGATCTCTCTCTTCCTGCTCCCCTGATGCACGGCATTTCTGATCTGAATTTTACTTTTTGCACCCCGATTCAGGCGGAGATTCTGCCCAGCACCCTGGCCGGCCGGGACGCCTTCGGCAAAGCCCAGACCGGTACGGGCAAGACCGCCGCGTTTTTGATCACCGTGATTACCCGGATGCTGAACAATCCGATTCAAGACCACAGGAAATCGGGGACCCCCAGGGTGCTGATTCTTGCGCCGACCCGTGAACTGGTGATCCAGATTTCCGAAGAAGCCAGGCAGCTCGGCAAATATTGCGGATTGACGATTATTTCTGTTTTCGGCGGAATGGATTACGACAAGCAGAGACGCCAGCTGGCTGGAAAACCGGTGGATATCATGGTGGCGACGCCGGGACGGCTGCTGGATTTTCAGCAGCGCCGCGACCTTTTCCTGAACAAGGTGGAAACCCTGATTATCGATGAAGCGGATCGGATGCTGGACATGGGGTTTATCCCGGATGTCCGCAAAATCATTTACAGCACCCCGACCAAGGATACCCGCCAGACCCTTTTGTTTTCCGCAACCCTGACCGAGGCCATCACCCGGCTGGCCGAAAGCTGGACCCGCAATCCCGTCACCGTGGAAATCGAGCCGGAAATGATCGCCGTGGATACCGTGGATCAGGTGGTGTATATTGTGACGGCCAAGGAAAAATTCGCGCTGCTGTATAACGTCATAGAGCAGCAAAAGCTCGAACGGGTGCTGATTTTCTGCAATCGCAAGGATCAGGTGGTCAAGCTTTCCGAGATGCTGACAAGATATGGCATGACCTGTTCGATACTTTCCGGCGATGTGCCGCAGCAAAAACGCGTTCAACGGCTGGAAGCTTTTAAGGCCGGAAAGATCCGCGTGATTGTGGCCACCGACGTGGTGGCCAGGGGCATCCATATCGAGGGAATGGACCATGTGATCAATTTCAAGCTGCCCCATGATCCGGAAGACTATGTACACCGCATCGGCCGCACGGGCCGGGCCGGGTCCGCCGGCACGTCCATCAGTTTCGCCGATGACGATGACGCGTTTTATCTACCCGATATTGAAGCATTTATCGGTAAAAAACTGCCGTGCATCCGGCCGGATGACGAGTGGCTGGTTATGCCGGAACCGCTTTACGCATATAAACCGGACAAATCCAGGCCGCCGCGCAAAACCGGTCAATCCCCGTCAGCCGGGAAAAACCGGCGTCGTCCGAACCGCAGATAACGGTTCGAGGTTTTTATGCCGGTAAAATGTGTTTATGCAGGATTTATGAACAAATTTAACTATTTTCAGTAAAAGGCACCGAGATGACGGGGGATAACGTTCATTTTGAGTTTTCCTGCAAAACGAATTTTTTTAGTGGGCATGCCATTCAGAGAATGTTTGAAAGAGGGTTTTCCAAATCTGACATTCGCACCTGTGTTGAGCAAGGCGAAGTGATAGAGAGTTATCCAAACGATACGCCTTATCCAAGCGTGTTATTGTTAGGATCCATACAAGGCCGACCGGTTCATATAGTCTTGGCGGTAGACGCGCAAAATGAAACATGCATCATCGTTACTGCCTATGAACCAAACATCAATTTATGGAAAGAAGGGTTTAAAAAAAGGAGATCATCATGAAATGTGTTATTTGCCGAAATGGGGAAACGCATTCCGGTCACGTCACTGTGAGTCTCCAGCGCGGGGATACCAGCATCATCATTAAAAAAGTACCAGCCAATGTTTGTGAGAATTGTGGCGAATATTATCTGAACGAGGCTATAACTGATCGCATCCTGTCTCAGGCGGAAGATGCTGTAAGAAAAGGGGCTGAAGTGGAAATTCTGCGCTTCGCAGCATAATCATGTTCGCCGGAAGACATAACTGGATACAGTGCAACGCAATGAAAATAAATCATTTTATAAACGGGGGTTGCCATTCCGGCTAAAATAACGAAACCGGAATGGTCTTCTATGTAACAAAATTCTATTCAAAAAATAACTATTTGAAATTAAATAAAATTCGTTATTTTTAGATTTGGTCTCGGCCCCGCTGAATGGGGCGCTTTTTATTGTCTGAACAGGAACTATGGCGTTAATCAGTATTCGTAATATGAGCATGGGGTTTGGAGGGCACCTGCTGTTTGATCAGGTTTCCCTCCACATTGAACCCGGTGAGCGGGCGTGTCTTGTAGGCAGAAACGGAGAAGGCAAAACCACGCTTTTGCATATTCTGCAGGGCGGCGTGGTTCCGGATCACGGGGAAATTTTTCGCCAGCCCGGTATCCGGATCGCCTCGCTCCCCCAGGAAATCCCTTCCGATCTCCATGGAACCATCCATGAAATCGTTGTCAGCGGCCTTGAAAACAACGGATTGACTGCTCTTGCAGCAGGTCATGAAGCGGGCGATGAAGATGCCTGGAAGCGCCTGGCCCATGTCGATAAAACCCTTACCCAGCTGAACCTTTCCCCGGGTCTGAAGTTTGAAACCCTTTCTGCAGGCATGAAACGCCGGGTGCTTCTGGCCAGAGCTTTGGCCGGTGCGCCGGATATGCTGCTCCTGGATGAGCCCACCAACCATATGGATATCCCGTCCATCGACCTGATGGAATCAATTCTGACAAAATTTGCCGGAACCCTCGTGTTTGTGACCCATGACCGGGCGTTTTTGGAAAAAATTGCCAACCGGATCATTGAGATTGATACCGGCCGGATGACGTCCTGGGATTGCGGTTATGCGGCCTATCTGGAACGTAAGGCCGAACTGGTGGGTGTGGAAGCGGAACACAACCATCAGTTTGATAAAAAACTGGCCATTGAAGAGGCGTGGATCAGGCAAGGGGTCAAGGCCCGGCGCACCCGAAACGAAGGCCGGGTGCGGGCGCTCATGCAGTTGCGCCAGGAACGGCAAAACCGGCGGACCCGCGCTGGCAGTGCCAAGATGGAACTTCAGGAAGCCGAACGCACCGGAAAGCTGGTGCTGGAGGCGGCGGAGGTGTCCTTTGCCTGGGACGGGAAACCGGTGATGCGGGATTTCAATGTCATGGTGATGCGGGGCGACCGGGTGGGCATCATTGGGCCCAACGGCAGCGGCAAAACCACCCTCCTGGGCCTGATACTGAAACAGCTTGCGCCGGATGCGGGGAGCGTCCGGCATGGGGTCAATCTTCAGGTCGCCTATTTTGACCAGAACCGCGAACAACTGGATGAGGAAAAAACCGTTCAGGACAATATCTCAAACGGCAATGAATTTCTGGAAATCAACGGCCGCCGGCGGCATGTCATCGGCTATCTCAAGGATTTCCTGTTTTCCCCGGACCGGGCGCGGAGTCCCTTGAAAACCCTTTCCGGCGGGGAGCGCAACCGGCTTCTGCTGGCACGCCTCTTCACCCGGCCATCCAATGTGCTGGTCATGGACGAGCCCACCAACGATCTGGATGTCCAGACCCTGGAACTTCTGGAAGAACTGCTGCTGGAGTATGCCGGGACCCTCCTGCTGGTAAGTCACGACCGGGCGTTTCTCAATAATGTGGTGACCAGTACCCTGGTGTTTGAAGGGAATGGCGCGGTCCGGGAATACATCGGGGGGTATGATGACTGGCTGCGGCAGCGGAAACCTATGGAAATTCCGAAAAAACCGCCCGAAAAACCAAAGGAGAAATCAAAAACCGCTGCGGCAGCAGGTGGCGGTAAGATGGGCTACATGGAAAAACGCGAACTGGCCGCACTCCCCCAGCAGATCGAAGCCATGGAACAGGAACTGGCCGGGCTTTTTGAACAGATGTCGGCCCCGGATTTCTATAAAACAGACGCCCAGACCGTTTCCCGGATGGTTGCCCGTCAAAAGGAACTGGAAGACAAACTGGAGTTCGCCTATGCCCGGTGGGAAGAACTGGAGGCGCGGGAGGCATGATTTGCATATTATGACGACAGGCGCTGCAGATTTGATCTGTTATTTTATGTTTTTCCGCCTTCGCCAGTCATTGTCCGGACATATTCCTCAACCGCTTCTTTCGTCGTCATCCAGTTTCTGTTGAATTTTACAGCCGACAACCGGCCCTGCCGCGCCAAAAACGATAAATACTCCTGGGAATAATCACAATACCGGGTTGCTTCTTTCAGGGTGATGTAGCCCTGTTTTTCGCTTTTTTTAAAATCCGCCGGTGCCAGTGCGTTCAGATAGATGATTAATGACCTTTCAACCGATTTCCCGATAAAGTCTGTAAATCCGTCATACTTTCCCATATCCGCTTCTTTTAATACCCGGTAATATTTTTTGCGATCCACATTCATGATGACGGCGGGCGGAAAGCCGTTTTTCATCAACACCAGGTTCATTAAAATTCTGGCGGTGCGGCCGTTTCCATCCATAAAAGGATGAATATGGACGGTTTTGTAATGAATGGCAGCCGCTAATTCAGGCACTGACAAAGCATTCAGGTGCTGATAATACCATTCGATGAGTTCATCCATCAGCCGCGGAATTTTCCCCGCATCCGGGGGAAGATGCACGGCGCCCATAATTCGGACATTGTGGTCTCTGAATTTTCCCGCTTCCGTCTCATCAATATTTTTAAAAATCGTTTCATGAATATTTAAAATCAAATCAATGCTGATATCCTGTTTGTTCTGGATATAGTTTTTTAGCTGGGTTATGGCTTTTTTGTGATTGATGGCTTCAAAATGCTCCGCCAGTGATTTTCCACCCACGGTTAACCCCCGGTTGATCACCAGTTCCGTTTCCTGAAGAGAGAGGGTGTTCCCTTCAATGGCGTTTGAGTTATAGGTCCACTCCAGCGTAAATTGCTCATCTAATTTTCTCACAACAGCGGAAGGAAACGGCCGGAACCGGTCAATTTCTCTCTTTTTTCCTGTAATGCTGTTCATCAAACCGTCATTCATTCGGATATTATTCATATCGGTTTCTCCTTAATTGCTCCTATCCGATAATCTAATCCCAAAGACCGCAAACATCAAGACAAATGGGGGCAGGGCGCCAAAATTTTCTTGTTAAAAGCCGGTTGTTTATAGTATGTTCGGCCCATGAATACCCAAACAGATACATTGGCCGTGCTTTTTGCGGATATCGCCAAGAGCACCGCGATTTATGAAACCCTGGGCGACCAGCGCGCCCAGACCCTGATCGAATCCTGTCTGACCCTGCTTAAAAAAGTCACCGGAAAATTCAACGGGGTGGTGATCAAAACCATCGGTGACGAGCTGATGTGCACGTTCCCCACAGCCCGCGACGCTGTGAGCGCTGCAAAAGAAATGAACCAGACCCTGACCCTTGCGTCTGTGGTGGATGACCCTGCCTGCCGGCCGCCCAATATTTATGTGGGCATCCACTATGGCCCGGTGATCCTGGAAAAAGGGGACGTGTTCGGCGATACCGTGAATGTGGCGGCCCGGATCGCCGGGTTTAAAAAACAGCGGCAGATTCTGATCAGCGAGCAAACGGCGGATGCGCTGCCCCCTGACCTGCGTTCAAGTGTCAAGTGCGTGGATCATACCACCATCAAAGGCAAAACCGGCGAATTCACGGTGTATGAATTTATATGGGAAGCCCAGGACCTCACCATCATTGTGAGCCAGCCCATGGAAAGCCTGTTTTCCAGGGAGCAGCCGGCGAAACTCGAACTGGTCTTCCATAGCCAGACCGTGACCATCGGCCCGGAAAAACACGGGGTCTCGCTGGGACGCCAAACCCATAACGATATTGTCATCGATACCCAATACGCTTCCCGGTCCCATGCCAGAATCGAATACCGCCGGGGGAAATTTTTTCTGATGGACCAAAGCTCCAACGGCACTTATATTCTTTATCCGGCAACCGGCGACACCTTTCACATCCGGCAGGAAGAAATCCAGCTCAACGGAAGCGGGATCATCTGCCCTGGCCGTCAGCCGGAAGCCAACCGGCCGGATACGCTTTCTTTCAGGCTTCTCCAGGCTTAGCCCCCCATCTGTTTGTCAGTAAAACCATAAGCCGCGAGAATTTCATTTACCTTATTGTATGTTTCAAAAATCAGCGCACCGCAAATTTGCTTGCCTGCCGGAGTGCCCGCCTGATCACCCACGATATCCGTGCAGCTTGTGCCCTTAAATTTTGACGCGGTCTTTTGGCGAAACCATTCGCCCAGCTCCTGAAGCATCGGAAATAATTTTTCAGATTCAGCTTCATTGTCAGCGCCCTTGCCTCCGTACCAGGCCAGAATGCTGGCCGCGCTTGTCATAACCCCGCACGTTTCATTAAAATTTGAGCAACCGAGACCCAGGCCGGACATGGCGCGCACCAGACCGGGATTTTCGTGTCCCCTCTGCTCCAGGGCGAGGCTCATCATAATCTGGCTGCAATTGTATTTATTCCCCGCCAATTGGATCATTCGATGGATGGTTTCGTCCTTTGACCGCTTCATCTTCTCTGCCGGTTTTTTTGCATAAAACTCGGCGCTCCAGACGTTTCCCACCGCGTTCATTGTCATCTGCTGGATGAGATCGTCGCGGTTCTGTGCCGGTTCGCCGGCGATCATTTCCTTCAGGCCGGGTATTTCCCCGGTTTCAAAAAATGACTGTATTTGAGATGCGTCATAGACAAACCGGTTTTTAACTTCCACGCGATTCATGCCCGCCTCGCGAAGTCCGGCCAGGTAGTCTTCCTCGCTGATGGCGCCGCCCACACAGGCGGCATATGCCTGAGTGTCCTGACGAAACCAGTCCGGCAGATTTTTTGCCACAATATCCGACACAAGCATTTGTCCGCCGGGTTTGAGCACCCGATGAATTTCCGAAAAAACACGCCCTTTTTCCGGTGAAAGGTTGATCACGCAATTGGAAATCACCCAGTCCACGGACCCGGATTCAACGGGCAGATTCTCAATTAGGCCGTACCGGACTTCCACGTTGGTCAATCCCTCTTTGCTGATATTCTCCCTTGCTTTTGCGATCATGGCTTCGGTCATATCCACGCCGATGATCCGCCCGGTCGGCCCGACTTTTCTGGCGGCCAGAATCAGGTCAAACCCCGCGCCGCTTCCGAGATCCAACACCGTATCGCCTTCTTTGACGCCGCTGAACGCCAGTGGATTGCCGCAACCGAAAGAACTGGCGGCGGCATCGGAATTCAGCGGAAGGATATCAGCCGTTTCATATCCCGCCATGCCGATGATGGAACCTTTTTCTTTTTGGGGCGAGCAACCGCAGCCGCAGCCGCCGACAGTTGAACTGATTGCTTTTCCATAAGCCGTTGAAACCATTTCCCGGATTTGTTCATTCGGATTCATTTTGATTCTCCTTAAATTTATTTTTTGGGTTGATTATTGACGTGACGCCAGGGACGCCACTTGTAAGGGATCAGCATGGGTACGTTGCGCTGGTAGTTCCGGTATGCATCGCCAAAGGAAGCAACCAGGTCTCTTTCCTCAAGCATTGCGCCGACGATAATCCATACGGTCCAGAGCCCGTTAAACAGCAGCCGGTCCGTGGTCACGGAGACCGTGGCCCATATCAGCAGAAGGCTGAAGAAATACAAAGGATGCCGGACCAGTCGGTAATTCCCGCGCACCGTAAAGACGGGTTCCTTTGCCGTCCTGCCCTTTAAATGGATGACAATTTCCCGGATGCCGAGGGGGTCAAACGGCCGCAGGGACCGGAAGGTGACATAGAAACCGATAATGGAGAGGAAGAACAGGACGCGCATGAAAAAATAAGCCATTCCATCCAGATCAACCTGGAAGGAGGTGGATTTTTGCCAGAAAAGCATGAGTATCACTAAAAATATTCCGGAGAAAATCGAATAGATTGCGCCGAGGTAATCCTGGGGAATAAAACCGGATAACCATTTGCGAAAGCCGTTGCGAACCATGAGGCTGTGTTGAAGGAAAAAAAGAAAACAAAGCAGGGCGTCGATAAAAAGATTCGTTTGTTCATTAAAGCCCAAAGCCATCTGACCCGGCAATCCGGTATAAAGGAAAACACCGAAAAGAATCGCGGAAACGCCTCCCAGTAAACCGGAAAGCGCCATCACCCCGTAAGAGGGGACACAGACTTTTGACATGCATGAAGTGTTGACTGGAAGTTGGTTTTCATTTTTCATGGCTCGCTCCTTTCTTTAGTGTAAAGATGCACATTTATGCATATATTTGGTTAAAAAATTTTCAGGTTTTTGTTCGGGCGCTACTTAGAACAGCAATCCGGCGGGCAGCACACCGAAATGCTTTTCTTGATTTGCGTCAGAAACTTTTCAAGTTTATCGATAAATGCCTGGGCGTTAATGCTGTAATACATGTGCCGGGTTTCCTTTTCACAACACAACATGCCGACCTCCTGCATTTGATTCAGATGCCGTGAAACAACCGACCGGTCCTGGGGCATATTCTCCGTAATGGATGCGATGTCAGACCGTCCGTTCTTCATCAGATAAGATAGGATCTGAATGCGGACCGGTTCCCCCAGGGTTTTGAAAAACCGGGCATCATAGGCGTCGGAAAATTCTTTCAGAATTTCATCTCGGGTTTTTATGTGGGTTTGTATTTCCATGGTTATGCTTATACATGCACACAAATGCACGTGTCAAGAAAAAAATGCATAATTTTTAAAACAATTATTTCTTGAATTTTTTTGTGAAAATTCGGAATGGTACATGAAACCCTTGTTAATCATAAATATATTGTGTAAACAGGTATATACATTTCTCAGGATATTTGTTGCCGATTACAGATTTTCCGGTTAACCGGTTAGAGTGAAATAGGCCTTTCCGGTTATAGGAGATATCCAGAAACTTTTGAATCACTTGTTGGACCGAAGGAACGAGTATATGAAAGGCCATCTGCTTCACAATGATCTGAGTCGCCTACTTAGATATAGAGACTCCATTTATGCTTCGGATTTGCTGGTATGTGCGATCGCTTACTTCGATTTCTTTACATTTTTGAACAAATGTCCAAAGACATTTGATGAGATTTGCAACAAATTACGAATCCAGCCGCGACCGGCAGATGTCCTGCTGTCGCTTCTTGTGTCCATGGAATTGGTTGAAACATGTGAGCAAAAATATGGTTTGACCGAATTGTCTGCCACATACCTTGTTAGCGACAAACCCGGTAGCCTGGTTCCTTATTATTGTTCTCTCAAGAACCGACCTCAGTGTGTGGAATTTCGTGAGATCCTCCAAACCGGAAAGCCTGCCGGATGGTCTAGTAAGAAAGATGGCAAGGACTGGATGAAAAGCATGCAAGACCAAGAATTTGCAGATACCTTCACGGCTGCCATGGATAGTCGTGGCGTTTTTCTTGCTCAGAGGCTTGCAGAGAGATTCAACCTCAGTCAGCACACCGCTCTTTTGGACATTGCCGGTGGATCAGGTACATACGCTTGTTCCATTGCGCAAATAAATAGTCATCTTGCTGCTACTGTCCTTGAGTTACCACCTGTAGACCTTGCAACGAAACGCTCAATTGAGTCAAAGGGCATGTCGTCACAAGTTAACGTTGTTGCTGGAAATATGTTTGAAGAACTTCCCACCGGCTATGACGTCCATTTGTTTGCTAACGCTTTCCATGATTGGGATATAGATTCCGTGGAAAAACTAACCGCTAATTCTTTCAGGAGTCTGACTTCAGGCGGACTTATTGCGATTTTTGACGCCCATTTGAACCAATTCAAAAACGGCCCTCTTTCCGTTGCCGAATATTCTTGTCTCTTGATGCATTCGACAGAAGGCAAATGCTATTCAATAACAGAAATAAGCGACATTTTTACGTCTATTGGTTTTGGCCAAATTGTAGTCACAAATGTGGCTGCGGATAGGACCTTAATTACTGGAAAGAAAGATTAAATTCTATGGAACGATTCAGGATTAGTGTAATGCAATGAGCCAATAGCGAAAGTGGTCCAACCATCCAGTCCACCGGATGGTCAAAAGTCGCCGCCAGTGACCGGCGCGTTATGAGGTGATAAAAATGAAAAAAATAAATCCATATCTTGGAAAATGGCGTTTTGTCGAAATGGAAATGTGGGACCAGGAGTACATTGATATGGAAACCGAAGGCTACTTCCTTTTCGAAAAAGATGAATCGGGGTCTTTCCAATTCGGTTTGGTTCAGGGTCAAATAGACTATCAGATTGAAAAAACACGCGAAATTGAGCGGCTTGAATTTTCATGGGAAGGCCGGGATGAAAATGATGAAGCAACAGGCCGCGGGTGGGCTCTCATAAAAAACGACCACCTCGAAGGCAGATTTTACTTTCATTCGGGGGATAATTCCTGGTTTAAAGCAAAGAAATACAGATAATCATGCTAACCTTTGAAGAGGGACAAGTAAAAGTGGCCGATGGAAAAAATCGCGTTTGCCCGGTTGAAAGAGCCGGCAGGCTTGACAGCCGGGTCCGGAGATGGTTTCAGAATCCCCGGAAAATATTGAAGCCGCATATTAAAAAAGGAATGACGGTCCTGGATATGGGATGCGGGCCGGGCTTTTTTTCTGTTGAAATGGCTGAAATGGTTGGTAAATCAGGCCGGGTGATTGCGGTTGATTTGCAGGAGGGGATGCTCCGGAAATTAGGAGACAAGATTAAAGGAACAGAATTTGAGAAACGAATCTTGCTGGTTAAATGTGAAAAGGGCAAAATAGGCGTTTCGGAACCTGTTGATTTTGTTCTGGCATTTTATATGCTTCACGAGATTCCCAATCAGGATAAATTTTTCAAAGAGATCCGATCAATCCTGAAACCGAACGGACAAATTTTCATCGTGGAACCGCCAATCCATGTTTCAAAGACGGCATTTGAAGAAACTGTCGGAAAAGCCGTGGCTGCAGGTTTTACTCCTTTAGAGAGACCGAAGGTGTTTCTCAACAAAGCAGTGCTTTTGAGTAATAAAGTGAGAATTTGAAGGAATTGCAAGATGTTCCGTATCCGCCGCATATTCGATGATGTCGTCCCTGCCAATCGCCATGCGCTGGAGCAGGTGAGAACCATTCTGCGTTCCCAGTTTGAGCTGCTTGACCGCCAGAAAATCGACCGCATTCCTGAATCCCTTCGGCATCCTTTAAAATACGGTTTCCGTTCGATTCTTTATGTAGCCGAAGATCAGAGATCCACCGTCCGGGGCTTGGCATTGCTTGATTATGATGCGGATCTGAAGTTCTGTTACCTTGATTACCTTGCCAGTGACAGCCGGCTGGCAGGACGCGGCGTGGGCGGAGCGCTTTATGACCGGGTCCGGAGCGAGGCCCTGTCCCACGGCGTCACCGGCGTATTCTTTGAGTGTCTGCCGGACGACCCGAAGCTTTGCCGCGACCCGGATGTCCTTAAACAAAACAAGGCGCGCCTGAAGTTCTATGCGGCATACGGGGCGCGTCCCATCGTGAACACGGCCTATGAAACCCCGGTTCGCGAGGACTCGGATAATCCGCCGTATCTGGTTTTCGATGGTCTGGCCCAGAGCGGGGAACTGCGCGGAAGTTACCTGAGGCAGGTGATGGCCTGCATTCTTGAACGCAAGTACGCGGACATTTGCAGCCCGGAGTATATCCGGATGGTGCTGGCGTCCGTGGGTGACGGACCCGTTCAATTCAGGGCGCCGCGCCATGCGGTATCGCAGACGGTGGAGCAAAGAAACGCTGCCGCTGCCGCCAATCTCGCCAAAATCGCTTTTGTGGTGACGGACCAGCACGAGATCCACCATGTGAGGGAACGCGGGTATGTGGAGGCACCGGTGCGAATTCGTTCGATTAAAAAGGCCCTGGATCCGACAGGCATCTTTGATCCCGTGCCACCGAGAGCCTTCGGGGATTCATGGATTACCGCCGTGCATGATCCCGACTATGTGAGATATCTCAAAAAGGTCTGCAAGAATGCAAAGCCCAATACGCCCATCTATCCGTATGTCTTCCCCATCCGCAACCGGGCAAGGCCGCCGGTGGAATTGCCCATTCGCGCCGGATATTACTGCATCGACACGTTCACGCCGATCAGCGGTCATGCGTATGTCGCTGCCCGCCGCGCCGTTGACTGTGCGCTGACCGGCGCCCATGAGCTTCTTTCCGGCAGACGGATCACTTACGCCCTGGTCCGCCCGCCGGGGCACCACGCCGAAAGGGGATTCTTTGGGGGATTCTGTTATTTTAACAATGCCGCCATTGCCGCCCAATATCTCAGCCGGTTCGGAAAGGTCGCGATGTTAGACATTGATTACCACCACGGCAACGGGCAGCAGGATATCTTCTATAATCGAAAGGACGTGCTGACAATTTCGATCCACGGGCATCCGCGCTTTGCCTATCCCTATTTTACAGGGTTTGCGAGTGATCGCGGCGAGGGAGAAGGGGTGGGCTTTAATGTGAATTACCCCTTGCCTGAGACGATAGACGCTGCCGATTATATTAAAACGCTTCAGCACACCCTGGCCCGCGTTCGGGATTTCAAGCCCTCCTTCTTTGTCGTGTGTTTCGGACTGGATACGGCAAAAGGAGATCCTACGGGCACATGGAGCCTTGCGAGCAAGGACTTTACAGCCATCGGCGCCGAGATCGGCCGTCTCCGGATGCCGTGCCTTGTGGTACAGGAAGGGGGCTACAACAACCGGTCCATCGGAACCAACGCAAAGAGCTTCTTTTATGGACTGCTGGCAGGAATGGGCCAGCCGCAACCGTCGCACAGGCATATGAAAAAGGATAATGGCATCACGGGCGCCCGTCCTTAAACCACTGGGGGTGGGAAAAAACATACCCCTCGCCGTATTTCAGGAGCATATCAAGGTTGTATCCCCGGATATTCCGGCTGCTTGCCAGAACGGCATTCGGCCACCACAGCCAGGCATCCTCATAATTGGAGTAAAGGGTTTTTTCCAGGTCAAAATAAATTTTGGTCCGTTTGGTCTCATCAAGGGTTTCGCGTCCTTCCAGAATGAGTTCTATCGCCTTTTTGTTATGACTCCGGCCGTTGTTAAACGGGCTTGCCGGGTCATAAAGCAGGGTGGCAATATGGTCGGGCTCCTGGATCCAGGGGTATAAGTTGCCGACCACATCAAAATCCAGGTTCCGGAAGGGTTCGATCATGCCGGTAATGCTTAAAAAAACCGGTTTCCAAGTAATGCCGACCTTGTCCAGCATGGCCATGATGGCTTTTGCAAACGCCTGGGCTTCCGGCAGGTTGATGGTAAAACCGGTGAGGGTAAGGCCGTTTGCATAGCCGGCTTCGGCCAGGAGTTTCTTAGACAGCTCCGGATCATAGCTGACAGGCTGAAGGTCCGGGTTATGGGCCCAATGGTCGTCCGGATACATGCAGCTGGCGGTCCTGCCGAGGCCGAACTGGGTTCCCATCACCAGGGCCTTCCGGTCAATGGCATGGGAAATGGCCTGCCGGACCCGGATGTCCGCGCACGGACCTTTGGCGTGGTTGAAGGTCAGAAACACCAGCCAGTTGATGGGAAAGGTCGCCACATTGAAATTCGGATCGTCTTTTACGAGGCGGTACTGGATGGCGTCCAGTATGATGGAATCAATGGCTCCGGCTTTTAGATTTGCCAGGCGGACGGAAGGGTCGGGGATGACCGACACCTTGATGCCGTCAAAGTAGGGCATGTCCGGCATGCCGATGCTCGGGCCGAACCACCAGTTTGGGTTGCGTTTTAAGGTGATATGGTTGTCCGTGCTGAAGGATTCCAGCATATACGGCCCTGAACCCACGGGATTCGTATCCAGCGGTTTGGCGGTTTTTGCAATAGGGGCGAATGCTTCAAGCTGTTTTTCAAGTTCGTCGAGCTTCTTTTTTGCCTCATGGGCTTTTTCAATATGTTTATTATCCGCCGCTTTACGTCTTGCGCTTACGATTTCCCGCTCGATCCGCTTGACTTTTGTCAAAGCGGCATCCCCTTCAAGGGCCTTGGCGGAAATCATAAATCCGGGCACACTGGCCATGGTGCCCAGAAAAGATCCCCAGGGTCTTTTGAAATGCCACTTGACCGTATAGTCGTCCACCACCTCGACGGATTCCAGGGGTTCGATCCAGGACCGGGTCCATGCGGCGTTGTCCTTGTCCATGATCCAGTCCATCTGGTATTTGAGGCTCCGGGCATTGAAAGGGGACCCATCGTGAAACACAACGCCTTCCCGGAGCTTCATGACCATGGTGGTGTCGTCAATCGCTTGCCAGGATCTGGCCAGCCAGGGAATTGTCGGTTGATAGTTTGCATCAAGGAGGATCAGTTTTTCATACATCTGGCTCATGGTCATCCAGTCCAGCACCGGCATATGGTTCGGGTTCATGACCCCGATGTAAAGAGGCCATGCCAGGCGCAGATATCCGCCTCTGACCGGTTTGTCCGGGCAGTAGGTTTCACTCCAGTCCATCCATCCGGGTTGGGTGTTCTGGCCGGGATTGACATTCTGGCCCGGTTTAGCTTCCTGCGCCATGGCATCCGGCAGGTGCGTTATCGCCAAAATCATCATGAACAGGATGCCGGTTATGGTTAATAGCCTTTTGAGATAATTCACATGACGCTCCTTTATTCCAAAGATTTCAGATGACATGCCACCTTATGCCCGCTCCCGTTTACGGTTTCAAGAACGGGCCGCAAATTTCTGCAGATATCCATCATGAATGGGCACCGCGGATGAAACCGGCAGCCCTGCGGCATGCTTAAAAGTCCCGGAACCTCGCCCTTTATCATTACGTGCTCCCTGGTTTTTTCTATTTCGGGGTCCGGAATGGGCACAGCCGAAAGCAGTGCCCGGGTGTACGGATGCCCCGGATTCCGGTACAGATCCTGCCGGTCTGCGATTTCAACGATTTCCCCAAGATACATCACCGCGATGCGGTCGCTGATGTGTCTCACCACTGCCAGATCATGGGCAATGAAGAGGTATGTCAGGTTAAACCGCTCCTGAAGGTCTTCCAGCAGATTGATGATCTGGGCCTGGATGGACACGTCCAGGGCGGATACCGGCTCGTCGCAGACAATAAAGTCCGGTTTTACGGCCAGGGCGCGGGCAATGCCGATGCGCTGCCGCTGTCCGCCGCTGAATTCGTGGGGATATCTGCCTGCCATGGCCGCGTTGATTCCCACCACTTCAAGCAGGTTTTCCACCGCATCCGCATATTCGGCAGGGCTGCCGGCCATATGATGGATACGGAGGGGCTCACCCACAATATCTCCTATCTTCATGCGGGGGTTCAGGGAGCCGAAGGGGTCCTGGTAGATGATCTGGATATGCCTGCGAAGCCTTCTTGTTTCGGCCTTGCCGAACATCGTTATGTCACGGCCATCATAGATCACTGCGCCGGACGTGGGTCGCTCAAGCTGCAGGATGGTTCTGCCCGTAGTGGTCTTTCCGCATCCGCTTTCGCCCACAAGGCCCAGGGTCTCTCCCCTTCGGATGTCAAAGCTCACGTTGTCCACAGCCTTCAGGTCGCCGAGCTTTTTCCTGAAAATTGCACCCCGGTACAGTGGAAAGATCTTGGTGAGGTTTTTTACCTGAATGAGGGGTTCCTTATTATTTTTAGGCATAATTCCAGCACGCCACCTCGTGGTTTTCAGAGATTTTTATTAATGCCGGGGGTTCCCGGCGGCACCTCTCAACACAAAAAGCGCATCTGGGCGCAAAGGCGCATCCTTTCGGCAGGTTCGCAAGATCCGGGGGCTGGCCCTCGATGGGCCGGAGTTTCTGCCGGATGTCCTGGTCCAGTCTGGGGATGGATGCCATGAGACCCTTTGTGTAAGGGTGCCGGGGCCGGCGGTAAAGATCCGGAGTTAATGCCTTTTCAATGGCCTTCCCGGCATACATGACCATTACCTTGTCCGCATACCTAGCCACTACGCCCAGGTTGTGGGTGATGATGATCATGGCTGTTCCATGGTCTCTGGTGAGCCCCTTCATGATTTCCAATAATTCTGCCTGAATCGTCACGTCCAGGGCAGTGGTGGGCTCGTCCGCAATGATGAGCCGGGGGTTGCAGGACAGGCCCATGGCGATCATGGCCCGCTGCCCCATGCCGCCGCTGAACTGGTGGGGATAAGCGCCCACCCTGGAAGGGGCGTCGGGGATCTGGACGGATTTGAGAAGTTCGATGCACTTGAGAATGCCTGCTTTTTTGTTCATACCCTTGTGGACCAGGAGGGGTTCCATGACCTGATACCCGATGGTCAGTACCGGGTTGAGCGATGTCATGGGCTCCTGGAAGATCATGGCGATCCGGTTGCCCCTGATACTGCAGATCTCATCCTGGCTCAGCTTCAGAAGATCCCGGCCTTCAAAAAGGATCTCGCCCCTGACGATCCTTCCGGAAGGCCCGGGTATGAGGCGAAGCAGGGATAATGCGCTCACGGTTTTTCCGCAGCCGCTTTCGCCCACAATGCCCATCGTCTGGCCTTCCTCCAGCTCATAGGAGACATCATCCACGGCCTTGACAGTGCCCTGGCCATTAAAGAAATAGGTGGTGAGGTTCCTGACCGCAAGCAGCATGGGCCTCACCGCATCATTGGGCTGTTGCTGCGCAGGCGCGGGTCAAGGGCATCCCTGAGGCCGTCTCCCAGGAAGTTGAAGGCAAGGACGGTCAGTGTTATCATCAGTCCCGGCGCCAGAGAAAAGAGCGGCACGATTTCCAGATAAGAATATCCGATTCGAAGCTCATTGCCCCAGCTCGGCGTGGGCTGCTGGACGCCCAGGCCCAGGAAGGACACCGCGCTCTCCAGCATGATGTTGCCGCCCAGAGCAATGGTTGCGGTGATGATGACAGGGGCCATGACATTGGGCAGAAGGTGCCTGAACATGATTCTGAATCCGGATGCGCCAAGGGCGCGGGCTGCCTCCACATAGGGCAGTTCGCGCACGAGCATGACCTGGCCCCTCACGATGCGTGCAAACCAGGTCCATGACAATACGGTGATGGATATGATGACGCTGTGCATGCCGGGGCCCAGGGCGGAAACCATGACAAGTATGAGGACCAGGGCGGGGATGCACATAAAGGTGTCGGTGATGCGCATCACGATCATGTCAATGACCCCGCCCTTGTACCCGGAAACCAGGCCGATGAACACGCCGATAATGGCAGAGAAGAAGGTGGAGACAGCCCCCATCAAGAGCGTTACCCTGGACCCGAAAATGACCCGGGAGAGCAGGTCGCGGCCCACATCGTCGGTGCCCAGAAGGTGCTGCCGGGAAGGGCCTTGCAACACCTGGTAGAGGTCCTGATCGTCGGGATTGTAAGGCGCAAGGTATGGGGCAAAGACAGCCACGACCAGCATGAACAGGAGGATTACAGCCCCTGCCAGGACAACCTTATGGTGTATGAGCGTCTTTATGATACTGTTGGAATTGAAAACGGATGCCGGAACCGCATTACCGTCCCGGATCGGATTCTCCATGGATTTCATCATTGCTGCACCCTTACCCTGGGGTCGATGTAGCCGTAGATCAGGTCCACGATCAGGTTGACAATTAAGATATTGATAGCGACCATGACCAGAGTTGCCTGGATCACGGGAAAGTCGTTGGAGAAAATGGCGTTTACACCCATGCGGCCCAATCCGGGGATGGCGAACATGTACTCCACGATAAAGGACCCGGCCACCACATACCCCCAGGCAAGACCGGCAATGGTTACCACAGGGATCATGGCGGGTTTTAACGCGTGACGGACAATCACCGCCCTTTCTTTCAACCCCTTTGCATGGGCTGTCCGGATGTAGTCGTGGCCAAGGACTTCCAGCAGGCTGGAGCGCACGTACCTGCCCAGAAGCCCCGCGCCCTGGGTTCCCATGATGAAGGTGGGCATGGCCATGGACAGGAGGTTCCCCTGGATGCTCTCGGAAAATGGCACATAGCCAGAGGGCGGGAAAATGTGCATAATGACGGCAAAAAGATAAATCATGATGATCCCTTCCCAGAAGACCGGGATGGAAACACCGATGATGGCGCCGGTGGTCAGCGTGACATCGAGCCATGAATTCCGCCGAAGCGCGGATATGATACCGAACGGAATGCCGATGATACACGACCAGAAGACCGACCCCAGAAACAGCTCCAGAGTAATTGGCAGACGGTGCATGAACATGGGCAGGACTTCCTCGCCCGTGGCAATGGATCTACCCCACTCGCCACTTATAAATCCCCGTATCCAGAGGAGGTACTGAATGTGCAGCGGCTTGTCCAGGCCGAATTGAACTTTGAAATCGTCAATGACATCATCAGAGACAACCCCCATTCCCGTAGACATGACGGCGCTCTGGACGGGATCTCCGGGCAATGCCCTGCCTAAAACAAATATCAGTATGGAAACAAAGAACAGGATCACCAGGGAATAACTGATTCTTTGAATGATGTATTGTTTCATGACGACGCTCCCCGGTTTACGGTTTTTTCAAGGTCAGTCAATGGGTTGGTTTGCTAAAAAATAATCATCTGAATGGCTTAGCAGTTTTTTGGCTTTTATTTTGACCGCTGCGTTGACAAATGCTTCTTCGGGAAGGAGATCGTCCGGCGCGGATATGATCTGATTCAAGGTGTCGACAAAGAGTTTTTTGTCCTTTGTCTCCACCGCATAATACCTTGCATACAGATACTGCCACAGCAAGTATTTGGATCCGGATATCTCAAAGGCTTCATGAAAATGAAAATCCGCCTGTTCGGGCTGGCCGCCCAGCATCTGGGGCCTTGAAACATACCATGCCCCCAGAACCGCATGGATGCCCCCGTAGTTGAATGTGTCATCCAGTTCAAGGGTCCGGTCGATCATGGCCTCGACCTTTGGCAGGTCATTCAGTGCATTCGGGTTATCGGTGTGGGATAGTCGTATCCACTGGAGCCAGGCGTTTGTTGCTAAAAACAGGGGGGCGATATCCCGCTTATGGATGGTTTTCAGCGAGTCGGAAAACACCTGAATGTCATCTTGCGCCAGGCCATCGGCAAATGTTCGGGTGAGGCAGAGGCTCCTTAACGCATATTCCTTTGCCTGATAATAGAGTCCTTTCGCCCGATCCTTGTCCTCGTCCTCGACAAAAAGGAAGGCATACCCCATGTAGCTTTCGGCGGCGCTTCCCAGAAGATGCCGGTTTTCCGGGGAAACTTCGATAAATCCGTCCATCTGAACCAACAATGCCGGCATGGCGTCCCGGACCGTCTCCACATCCGGATTGCTGCGTGAAGCATCACGCGTTTTTTCCATAATGGGTTTCATGCCGTCCACTGTCATCTTTGTCCAGGTAGATGCGCAGCCTCCGGTAAACACCATGAAAAATATTAAGGCTGTCGCGCAAGGAAACAGTTTACGTGTTGATGCCATGTGTTCACCTTCCCTTTCCAGGTCGCGGATTTCAGATTATTAAAAAAAGTAAAACCTGCCGTTTTCATCACCCGAACATCTGTTGAAAACGGATCTCACTAATCCTCGTATGGCCAGACCATCCGGCAATCACTGCAATCGTAACCAAGGCCGAATCCCGCGCTCGTCGTCGTTTCGGGGCCTTTGAAGCTTACCCCGAAACCGATCATGCCTTCATTGAACCCAAATCCGATTAAGACACCAAAGGTCTCGCCCCCCAAACCGATGCCGATACCGAAATTGTTATCACATCCGACTTTGTTGTTAAATGTCCGGACACCAAAACCGGCGACAAAGTTGCCCATCATGAGCCCTAACCCCCCTTTTTTGCAATCGCAGTCCAGTTCCGAATCCTTTGCAAATGCTGACGTCCCAAACCCGATAAAAACAATAACCAATAATACGGAAATGAGCTTTTTCATAGTGAAGGCCCTCCTTGCAGATTTTGGAAGCATATATAGATGATGTGTGATTTCAATTATTTTTAGCATACATGGAGTGGTAAGGAAATAAAATATGAGGTGACCGGATTATTTACGTCCGGCGATGGCTGCTGCCAGACGGACAAATCCTTTCGGAAACATCCGCGTTAAAAAGTCCAGCACATACGCATCCAGCTGGAGACCATTCATGTCAATGTCCGAGATAGCGACCGCGCATCCTTTAGCGGAAAGATTAACCGCCAGCATCTGTCCGATGCCGGAAGCCGCACCCGTGATTGCGGCGACCTTGTTTTTAAGTTCTTTCACTTTTTGTAACCTCGCATTCCCAATTTTTACTGCCCCCATGCCCGGTGGGCACGGAGGCTCAGATATTACATGAACTCTGTGGCCTTGATCGCCAAGACCTCATTGACCCCGTCTTCAATCATGCTGGCCCGGGCATCCCGGAATATTTTTTCAATGGGATATTCCTTTGCCAGGCCGTACCCGCCGAATATCTGCATGGCATCGCTGGCAACCTGAGTGGCGGTTTCCGTGGAAAAACATTTGGCGGCTACGGCGTGAACAACGGACGGGTTCATGGGATTTTTCAGGTTATAGAGAGCCATCCGGCGGGCGTTTGCACGGGCCGCCTCCACCTGGGTGAACATCTGCATCAGTTTCAGCTTGATATTTTTGTGCTCAAAAATAGGCATTCCGCCTTGAATCCGTTTACGGGTATACCGGTAGGCTTCATCATAGGCCGCCTTTGCCAGGCCGGCAAAAACGATGGACATGCCGCCGTTTACGTTGGCCAGGCCCTGCCCGGCGGTGGCTTTAAGAAAATCCGGATTGGGAACTACCATGAATTTTTTGGGAATCCGCGCATCCTGAAAGATTATCGCACCCTGATTCAAGGGGCGCTGCCCCATTTTATCCAATGGTTTTCCCCGCGAAATCCCCGGCAGATCCAGGGGAATAATGGCAAGCCCCTGGCCTTCCATCCCCCGTTCCGGGTAAAGCCCCACATGGAGTACCGCGTGGGTGGCGATGGTGCCATTGGAAACCCACTCTGATTTTTCGCCATTGACGATGTATTCATCGCCTTTTAATATGGCGGTCACCGAAGGTCCGCATTTCGGTTTGCTGCCGCCAAGGCTCCAGTCCGTCCCATGGTCCGGCTCCGTGATGGCCCAGCAACCGATCATTTTGCCGGACTTATCCGCACAATAATCCTTTGCCAGCTCCTGCATTTCAGGCATCGGGAACATGGCAGCCATATTAAACGGCAGGCTGGATACGCCGAGACTGATGGTCAGGCCGGCATCCGCATAACCGAGCTGTTCCGTAATCCGGATGGCGGCCATAGGATCCAGGTCATCCGCTGTTCCGCCCAGGCGCTTGGGAATTTGAAGCGAATGCAGATCCATTTCCCGAAAGCCCTTAAAAACATCCCACAACACCGATTCTTTTTTAACCACATCCGCCGGATTACTCAGCCGGTCAAGTTCAATCCCTGCCGGCCGCATCACTCCCATGCTGAATTTTTCCACTTCTTTCAGCATGGATTTTGTTTCTTTGTTGATGTTGATGTCTATGTCACGTATTGTCATATATAAATCCTCCGGTTTTTTAGACCATGTCCCATTTCAGGAATGCATACGGCGCAAATTCCATTAAACCGGTTTCCGCGACCACCTTGCCGCCCAGCATGGAATTATTGCCCTTCGTGTAAATGCCGCCCAGCATTTTCACCACTTCCACTTCAATCCAGGGGTCATAGTCCGAATGTCTGAAGATGATTTCCGCTTCACCGATTTCCATAACCTTGGGTTTTAGCACTGTCTCCTGTTTCACCAGCCGGGGGTCATAATCGAGCATGCCGGTTTCCGGTGCGGGGAAATGCTTAAAATTATAGGACACCCCTTTAATAACGCCTTCTTCTTCACCCGCCCCGCTTGCAAACAGATCCAATGCTTTGGGATCATTGGGCTGGCCGCTTAACGTTGCCTTGACTTCCATAAATCGGATACCCCGCCGTTCGGTCCAGCCGCTGATGATGTTGCCTTCTTTCTTAAATTCAATGTTTGCCATTTTTTTGGGAAATCCGAACACTTCGCGGCCACCGGCCATGGCAATATCGCTGGTGACGGGCATGGCCAGGCAATAACTGCCTTCTTCCCCTTCATATTCGGCACGAATAAACAGCGCGCTTTCTTTGTAGATGCAATCAAAATTGGTGGCCGGGTAATCCGCTACAAAGGCCATGGCGATGGGGTCCTTTGCCGGTTTTAAAGGCGGCGGCAGCAGCTTTGCGATAACTTCCGGTTTGGTTTCCCAGAACACCATCAGCATTTCCGCGTCATAAAAATCCGCAGTTGCGCGGGTGTTGGCCATAATTTCTTCAAATGATTTGACAAATCCCATGACATCCTCCCTGGCCGGAATTCCCGGCATTAAAAGATTGTTGCCGACTCTTTCTTGTTTCTTTCAGACAAATCCAAAGACAACCAAGTGGTTCAGAATATAATTATAAATTTTAAAAACACTTGTTATATAACAAGTGTTTTTAATTAATGTCAATAAAATTCCGATAGCATAAAATCCCGCTATATCTCCATCCCAAAGAAAAGTAAAAATGAGCACTACTCAGGTTATTGTTTGAGCCGCCGGGCGAATTCCGCAAGATCGGTTGTTGGCAGGCTGCACTCGCCGTTAGTGCAGAGGTAAGCGGTGGTCCGGCCGTCCGTGGCGGTTTTTTCAGCCGTGAGCCGCAGGATATTACCATGAGGTCCCACCTGATCTTCAGGGACAACCGCCAGAACACGATTGGGGACAAACGTCCGTCCCAGTTCCGCAAGCCACGATCCTGCATCCTCCGGCTGTCCGGCCGGGGTCACAAGAACGATTTCTTTGGCGTCATCCAGATAAAAATCCACCGCCAGAAGCATGTCGGACAAGGCGGCCGGATTTTCGGCCAATGGTTTGGCAAATGCGGTGAGGGCCTTTTCCGCGCGCGCCAGATAACGGTGATTGGTGGTGAAGGCGTGAAGCCGCAACAGGTTTAACAAGGCATAAGCATTGCCGGACGGTATGGCGTTATCATAGCAGGGTTTTTCCCGGAAAATCAGGGTTTCATGATCGGAAGGCGTCATGAAAAATCCCCCATTCTCAATATCTTCATAATATTGCTCCAGCATCCCGTCCAGTGAAACAGCTTTTCCCAGCCATTCCGTATCCCCGGTGGCCTCATACAAATCAATGAAGGCTGCGGTCAGAAATGCGATATCCTCCAGATATCCGTTGTGCCGGGCTTGACCATCTTTGAAGCTGCGGTACACTCTGCCGTCGACAAAGAGCCGGTCCAGAATAAACCGGGCGGCCCGGATCGCCAGTCCTGTATAATGTTTATTGCCCAGAGCCAGACCCGCGCTGGCAAACGCGGATATCATGAGACCATTCCAGGCGGTCAGGATTTTTTCATCCCGAAGCGGGGCCGGGCGATGGTTGCGGGCCTGATAGAGCAGGGACCGGGATCTTTCGATTTCTGTCATCAGTTGTTCTGTGGAAATGTTCAGCATCCGGGCGGTTTCCGCCGCAGATTTATTGGTATGCAGAATGTGGCGGCCTTCAAAATTCGGGGCAGGGCCCACGGAATAGTAAGTTTTGACGATTTTCGCCCGGTCTTCACCCAGAACAGCTTCAAGTTCTTCCGGCGTCCAGGTGAAAAAATATCCTTCGTCCACATGCCCGTCCGGTTTTCGGCTGTCTGCGTCCGTGGCTGAATAAAATGCACCTTCCGGAGCGGTCATATCCCGTTCAACGTACCGGAGTATATCGTCGACAATGTTTTTATAGTGTATATTGCCGGTAACCTGCCAGGCCTCCAGATAGGCGACAGCCAGCAGGGCGTTGTCGTAAAGCATTTTTTCAAAATGCGGCACCAGCCATTGGTCGTCGGTGCTGTACCGGTGAAATCCGCCGGCCACCTGGTCATACATGCCGCCCCCGGCCATTTTGCGGAGGGTGTTTTCTGCCATTTCCAGAATGTCCGGCTTCCCGGTATGGTGATAATACCGGAGCAGAAACCGGACTGGCAGACTGCTGGGGAATTTCGGCGCGCCGCTGATGCCGCCAAAGGCCCGGTCATAATGCTGCCGGTAGAAATCGACCGCCCTGTCCAGGATCCAATTTTCGGGTAACCGGCCGCCGGGTTTGGGAGCCATCATTTTTTGAATGGCGTCGGTGATCTGTTGCCCTGCGTTTTCAACCCGTCCGTACGCCAGGTGAAAACTTTCCTGAAGCTTCTCAAGCAGGGTCAGAAACCCGATGTTGGCGCCCCGATCCCCGTCCCTGGCCGGAAAATAAGTGCCGCCGTAAAAGGGTTTCCGGCCTGCGGTCAGCCAGACGCTCATGGGCCAGCCGCCCCGGCCGGTCAGCGCCTGCACTGCGCTCATGTAGATGGAGTCAATGTCTGGCCGCTCTTCCCGGTCGACCTTCACGCATACGAAATTTTCGTTGAGAAAGCGGGCGATTTCCTCGTCTTCAAAGGATTCCTCTTCCATCACATGGCACCAGTGGCAGGTGGCGTATCCCACGCTCAGAAATACGGGCCGGTTGAGTCGGGCGGCAGTTTCAAAGGCTTCGTCGCCCCAAGGATACCAGTTGACCGGGTTGTGGGCGTGCTGGAGCAGGTAGGGGCTGGATTCCAGAAACAGCCGGTTGGTGTATTTTGCCCACCCGTCGGCCCGAAGATGACGGGTTCGGGGTAGATACGCCGTCTCCCGTGATGCTTTCATCTGCTCAAGTTGCTGCACCAGCGCCTTATCATAGGGGGCGGCTCCGGGCTGGGATATTGAAAATAAGGGGGTCGCCGGGGATGTCATGGCCATTCTCCTGTTGTCGCCGTATGGCGCGTTAAAGCAATTCGTTCGCTCTTCACGGACTTTTGAAAAAAGAAGTGCGTTATGGCTTTTTCATAAAGATAGGACTTGTTTGTGAAAATGCGACGTTGTGGCAGGCTTTTTTGGAGTTTTTCAGGAACTGTCAGGCGGGAAAATGAGGTTCTGGCCGTTGCACCATGGCTTGATATCAGAAAGCAGGGCGCGTTTTATGCCGTCAGCAGCCGGTGCGTTTTTTTCTATATTTGATGGTATCAAAACACCATCAGCACCCCCATCCCGGCCAGGGTGGCGGCCATCAGAATAACGCCCACTTCAACCCCGAACCGCCAGCCGCCAGAGTATAGGGCGATGCCGCTTTTCACGACACTGTTTGCCACAACCGCAATGGTTATCGCGATAGCGCCGGTCTCGTGGGCTAGTTGAACCGTTTTTGTCTGCTGGGCGATGGACAGGGTGATGGCGTCCACATCCGCCAGCCCGCTGACCAGAGATGCAAGATACAGGCCGGTGTCACCCAGGTATATTTTGGCGATTTTTGCAGTAAACAGGATTCCCACAAAAAAAACGGCGAACTTGATCGCCGGCCCCAGAGAAAACGGGTTTTTCAGGCGGAGGCCTTCTGATGCGCCGCCGTCCCGGGGTTTTTTATTTTTGGAGCAAAGCCAGAGATAGATTACAGCCAGCGAAGCAACTATCGTCATGGTTCCGATGGACCAGATCAGGCGCAGCATCAGCGTCCGGTCCAGAATGCCCGAAACCACCAGCACCCGGCCGAACATGGTGGCATTGGCAATAATGGTGGCGAAGGCGCAGGCGTCTCTCAGGGCCGGAGTCTGTCTGGCCTGGGCTGCCATGGCCGCCGTCACCGCAGTTGAGGAAGTCAGGCCCCCGAACAGTCCCGTCAATCCTAAACCTTTTTGCGGTCCGAGAAATTTGGTGAGAAAATACCCCGTAAAACTGATGCCGGAAATTAAAATCACCAGAAACATCACCTTGTGAGGGTTGAACGCCCCGTAAGGGTCCAGGGCCCGGTTGGGCAGAAGGGGCAGCACCACCAGAATAATGGCCAGAAATTTTAAGGTATCGGTGAGTTCAACCCGTTTCAACTGCATGAGAGTGGTCGCCATATACCGCTTAATTGACAGAAGAAACGTGACCAGAAGAGCCAGAACGCCGGCGGCATGGGGGTGTCCCTGGCACATGAAGCCGAGACCGCAGCACATCACCGCCGCAATTTCCGTGGTGATGCCCGGATCATCATGGCAGGAGCGGAAATACATGACAATGATAAGGGCCACGAGTCCCGCCACGATGACCCCGGCCGCGGCGGGGCTGGTATCCCCGATGAGGGCAGCCGAAAATCCGCCCAGGGACAGGATGGAAAACGTCCGCACACCCAAGAGTGTGTCCGGCAGTTCCGGGGGCTGCGGGTGGGTTTTCGAGGTCCGGGGAATATCCGTATCTTCACAGGTTGAAGTAAACGGCGGAATCATCGACCGTTCGAGTCCGATAAGCACCCCGATGCCGAGGGCGTAGAAAATTTTTAAGAGAAGGTCCGGATTGACGTCCATGGACAGAAATCCTGTTGAGATTGGGTTTTTGAATTCAGGCGGGGATATGCTCCGTTTGTCCGTCAGACGGTTATATTCAGCTTGTGCAGCATAAAATCAGCCAGATCCGAAACAGCCTCGATCCCGAACTGCGGCACATCCCACTCCAGGGGTGTGTCGCTGACCACGGCGATAAGGTTCCGGTCGTACCGGCAGGCGGGCGGCTTGCCGTTTTCCGGCCGGAACACCTCGATTTTCGGGTGGTCGGCGCGTTTATAGCCTTCCGCCAGCACGATATCCATGTCCGGCATCAGTTCCATCAGTTCCGGAATCTCATGGTCATGGTCCACATTCTTTACCATGCCGATGCCGAAGCGGGAACTGATGACAGCGGTTTTGGCGCCGGCCTGCCGGTATTTCCAGGTGTCCTTTCCCGGCTGGTCCATTTCAAAATCCGGTTCAAAATTCGGCCGATCGCTGTTCGCAACAACATGCCCGTGATGTTTGACGGCCCCCACGCGAAGCCCCCGTTGAGACAGGATTTCTATCAGCCGGGTCATGAGCAGGGTTTTACCGGAATTGGCGAATCCGACGATGAGCATGATGGCAGGGCCGGTTCGGGGCTCGACTGGGTGTAATGTCATTCCCGTCAGTCCTGATTTTTTTCCAGCACCTCATCGACCCATCCCATGGCCGCGATCATGGCTGGAAACCCAACCGTGGTCAGGGACAGTAAAATGGCGTGATGGATGTCGTCAGCAGTCGCGCCCGAAGCCATGGCTTTTCGTGCGTTGGACATGACCCCGCCTTTGGAGTTCTGGCCAATGGCGATCCCCAGTTTGACGAGATCCTGGGTTTTCTGATCAAGGGGTCCGTAGTCGCGGCATGACTTTGCCAGCTGTTCATAGCTCGCGTGAACGGCAGGGAATTTTTTTTTAAAGTTTTGAAAATGTTTGGGTAAATACATGGGTTTTTCCTCCTGATTTCAGAGTTGCCGGTTCCGGCGGTCAGCCGCCTTTCCGAAGGGCAAAAACTAGTTAAACCATGGCACGTTTCAATAAAATGTTCAATAGGGATGCGGCCGGCGGTTTCGGCTTTTTATTGAAATCAGCCGGTGAAAAGAATACACTCCCTGTACTAACAAGAATTGAAAAATCCGGCGGATACCAGGGCGCCATCCATTTAAACGATTCAGGGAGGAAAAGAATGAAAAACGGGTTTAAAACATTTGCTGAAGTGATTGCTTTTGCCGTGATGAGGGAAGAAGAGTCTCATGATGTTTATCAAAATCTGGCGGCAAAAACCGATGATCCGTTCCTTTACCCCTTGTTTCAGGAGTTCGCCCGGGAGGAGTTAAAACATAAACAAAAGCTGCTGGATCTGGATACGGGCGGGCTGAACGGGCTGCTGGAAAAGATTATGGAGAAACAGGCCGATTTGGGATTGGCCCAAGCCTTCCAAAGGGTGACGCCGTCCTCCGATATGGCGTTTCAGGACGCGCTGGTCTTTGCCATGCAGCGGGAGGACAAGGCCTGTCAGTTGTATTCGTTTCTGGCGGAAATATCCCCGGATGATGACGTCAGCCTGCTGTTTTCAGGGCTTGCCAGGGAAGAGGCCCGGCATCAATTCCGGGTGGAAAAAACGTATAAAGATCTGTTCGGCCAATAAGCGGCCTGTCGGTTTATTTGGTAAAAAATGCCTTTTTTATGAATAAGGCCGCAAGGCCAGGTTGACATGATAAAGGAAAAACAATGAATCTCATCAGATTGAATTTTTTAGACCGGATTCCTTTTTCCATCCTTATTATTATTTCCGTGTCCCTGGGCCTGGCGCCGTTTACGCCGGAGCCCCATTTGATGGAAAAAGCCCGGATGCTGTTTCATGGTCAATTGTCGAGACCCATCGACATTTTTGATCTTTTCCTTCATGGGACAGCTCCTTTGCTATTGCTGGCAAAAGGTGTTCGGCAGGTTTTTAAAGAGAAAAAGCGTGGTCAGTAAAGGGGGAATTGTCCGCCATCTGAACATTTTTATCAGCGAATCTAACCATTTATATTCACAAGGGCGGTTTCATGAAATCCAAAAAACAATGGGTTTTAACAATGATTGGCGCGGGAATGATTTTTTGTCTGATTTCGGGTGCATCCTCCGGATATGCGGCGACCGGCAGCAGCGCCAGTCCGGTTCCGGACAACGGCATCTATGCCGGTTTGCTGGCAGCCCATGTTAAAAACGGTGTGGTCGACTATGGGGGGTTCAAGAGGGATGAACCTCTTCTCGACCAGTATTTAAACCTTCTGGAGAGCACAGATGTCTCCCGCCTGCCGCGCAACGGTCAGATGGCCTATTATATCAATTTATATAATGCATGGACCATCAAGCTGATTCTGTCTAAATATCCGGATGTTCAATCCATAAAAGATCTGGGCGGATTTTTCAGCGGCCCCTGGAAGATAAAACTGGTCCGGCTGAAGGGTGATTTAGTAACCCTGGACCATATAGAGCATGACATTCTCAGGCCCATATTTAAGGATCCCCGGGTTCATTTTGCGGTGAATTGCGCGTCAAAAGGGTGCCCGCCGCTTTTGTCCGAACCTTTTGAAGCGGCCCGGCTGGACCGGCAGCTGGATCAGGTTACCCGGGCGTTTATTAATGATCCCGGCCGCAATTATCTGGCCGGGAATAGCCTGCATGTCAGTTCGATTTTCAAGTGGTTTTCGGAAGATTTTAACGATGATGTGGCGGCGTTTTTGATCCAATATGCGGATAAACCGTTAAAAAAAATGCTGGAAGGCAAACGGTCCGGAATAAAAATTAAATATCTGGATTATGACTGGTCGTTGAATGGCCGCTGAAAGCACCCGCAGCAAAACCGGATTGACCGCGGAAATTCGTAGCTCCACTAAGCTGAGTCCATCTGTTTTGTCCAAAAGAAACAGGAAGTTTGGAATTTAACAACTTAACAGGCCGGGGAAAGGGCTTATGAACGGCGGGGAGATCATTGCGCAGGTGCTGAAAAACCAGGGCGTTCAGTTCCTGTTCACCCTGTGCGGAGGGCATATTTCGCCCATTCTGGTGGGGGCGAAAAAGCTGGGCATCCGCATCATTGATGTGCGGCAGGAACCCACGGCTGTTTTTGCCGCAGATGCCGTGTCCCGCCTGACCGGTATCCCCGGAGTGGCCGCAGTGACCGCCGGGCCGGGCGTGACCAATGCCGTTACGGCCCTGAAAAATGCCCAGATGGCCCAGTCGCCCCTGATTCTCCTGGGCGGTGCTCCGGCAACAGCCTTAAAGGGCCGGGGCGCGCTTCAGGATATTGAGCAGCTAAAACTGCTGGAAACCATTGTTAAATGGTCGGCATCCATTACCCAGGACTGCGATATCGTGCCGGTTCTGGAGGAGGCCTTTGATGTGGCCACATCCGGCATCCCCGGCCCGGTGTTTGTGGAATGCCCTATTGATCTGCTCTATGACCGGGAACTGGTGAGCGAGTGGTATGTGCAAAAAACCGGGCCGGCGAAAGGGTGGAAGGACAAGGTGACGAACTGGTATCTGCGCCGCCATGTGGATAAACTTTTTGCTTGTTCGGCAAAAAGTATTGAACTGGCCGAGCAGGACCAGATTGCGCCGTTTTTTGTGGACCCGGATGATATCGAAACAGTAAAGGAGATGCTTAAAAACTCAAAGGCGCCGGTCCTGATTGTCGGCAGTCAGGCCGCGCTGCAGCCCAGGGTTCTGAACACCCTGGCCGGGCAGCTCAAAAATTTTGGTGTCCCGGTATTTCTGACCGGCATGGCCCGAGGATTGCTGGGACCGTCCTGTCCGTTGCAATTTCGTCATGGCCGTGCTCATGCGTTAAAAGAGGCGGATCTGGTGATCATCGCCGGCATGCCTTGCGATTTCCGGCTGAATTACGGGCGAAGTATAGGAAAAAATGCCCGGTATGTCGCCATTAATCGCAGCAGGGAAGACCTGAAAAAAAATAAAGTCCCGGATGCCGCGGTTCTGGCCGATCCATCCGCCTTTTTACTGGAGCTGACGGCAGCCATTCAGTTTGGTCCCCATCATTTTGCGGACTGGATGGCAGAATTATCAAAGCGGGAAGTAGCCGGGGAACAGAAAATTCAGGAGTTTTTGCGGGCAGACACCGAACATATCAACCCATTATATTTATGTGAAAAAATTAATCGGGCCCTGGCTTCCGACAGCGTGGTGATAGGTGATGGTGGTGATTTTGTTGCCACTGCTTCATATATCGTCCATCCCCGCGGCCCCCTTTCGTGGCTCGATCCCGGGGCATTCGGCACCTTGGGCGTCGGGGCCGGATTCGCTATTGCCGCCAAGCTGGTTCAGCGGGAAGCCGAAGTCTGGCTGCTGTATGGCGACGGGGCTGCCGGATACGGGTTAATGGAGATCGACACCTTTGTGCGGCATAACCTCCCGATTATCACCGTAATCGGCAATGACGCGGGCTGGACCCAGATCGCCCGGGATCAGGTGGAACTCCTCGGTGATGATGTGGGGACAGTGCTGAAACATAACCATTACCACCTTATCGCCGATGCTTTGGATGCCAAGGGGATACTTCTGGGTAAGGGGGATGATATTGAAACAGCGCTGAAAACCGCCCAGAACATCAGCCGGAGCGGACAGCCGGTGGTGATTAATGCACACATTGGCCGCACAGATTTCAGAAAAGGATCGATTTCCGTATAGGGACAGATTTTATCCCTTCATCGCTGCGACAATCTATCGAATCCACTGCGGCTTTTTGAGAACAACCATCCATATATGCAAGGAGGCCCCAATGAAGACGATCAGAAATATTTTTTGTTTATTCATTTTCATGGCGTTGTTGCTGACTGCCGGGACGACCGCCAGGGCTGCCGACACGTATGCCGTTGATCCGGTTCACACGTTTATCGTATTTAAAATCAGGCATCTGGATATTGGCTATGTCCTCGGCATGTTCGTGGATTTTTCAGGCACGATTGTAGCGGACAAGGAAAATCCAGAAAAAAGTTCCGTGGAGATGGTGGTTACGGCAAAAAGTGTCGATACTAATGTGAAAAAGCGGGATGATCATTTGCGGAGCGACAGTTTTCTGGATGCCGTTAAATTCCCTGAAATCCGTTTCAAAAGCACGAAAGTCAAAAAAATTGATGAAACAACTCTAGAAGTAACCGGTAATATGACGCTGCACGGGATTTCCAGGGAAATTACCGTCCCTGTTGAATTTCTTGGCGAGGGAAAAGATCCCTGGGGAGGATACCGAATGGCTTTTTCGACGGATTTTGATATCCTGCGAAGCGATTACGGTATGGATAAGGAACTCCCGGGGGTTGGGGACAAAGTACATATTTCGCTGGTGACGGAATCAATCAAAAAGTAATTTTTATCGCTTCCACCATATTCGCAGTCAGGAGAACGACCGGGTGCTATTGCTGCGTCGGTTGTGAGAGGCAGCATGTTTTACAATCCTGCCGGTGAGATGTGCGGTGTTGATCAAAAAAATACCCATGCTAACCAATGGCGGCCTTAGCTCAGATTTTTTTCAGACGCTGTTTTAGTACTTCGGTGAAAATTCTAAAGCGAAGGCGGGGGTGGGGTATACTGTTGGGCGTGAAATATTTGGGCACAAAAAAAGGACTTAGAGAAGCTCTCTAAGTCCTTGATATTTGTGGCGGGAGCGACGGGGCTCGAACCCGCGACCTCCGGCGTGACAGGCCGGCGCTCTAACCAAACTGAGCTACACCCCCACAAAGGATAGTTTATTGGTAGGCGGAACAGGGCTTGAACCTGTGACCCTCGGCTTGTAAGGCCGATGCTCTCCCAACTGAGCTACCCGCCCTCAAGTTTGCATCGTTAATTATAGAAGTCGTTAACTAACAATTAAATTTTTTCATGTCAAGTTAAAATTGTTAAATATTGGCGGCCACAATGTCGGAATCATCCAGCTGGCCTGTATCGAATTTATGATTATGGTTGAAAATCAGTTTGCCGTCGAGCTCGATAATGGCGTGCTTCACCACTTCGTCCATATGCTCCACCGGAATAATCGTGATCTGTTTGGCGATGCTGGCAGGGATGTCGCTGATATCCTGTATATTTCCTTTAGGGATCAATACTTTTTTAATCCCCCCGCGATGGGCGGCCAGCATTTTTTCTTTTAAACCGCCAATGGGAAGCACCCGGCCCCGGAGCGTTATTTCACCGGTCATGGCCAAGCCCCGGTCAATGGGGAGCCGGGTTAATGAGGATATGATGGCCGTGCACATGGCAATTCCTGCGGAAGGCCCGTCTTTGGGAGTTGCGCCGTCCGGCACATGAATATGGATATCGAGTTTTTCATGAAAATGCTGGTCGATATTAAACTGTTTGGCTCGGGACCGCACATAGCTGATGGCTGCGCTGGCGGATTCCTTCATTACATCACCTAGTTTACCGGACACAGTGAAATTCCCTTTACCGGGCATGGTCACCGTTTCCACACTGAGCAACTCGCCGCCGAACTGGGTCCATGCCAGTCCCGTGACAATGCCGATCTGATCTTTTTTTTCAATCAGGTCGGTGCGGATTTTTCCCGGACCCAGATATTTTTGAACCGACGTTGAAGAAATATTGACCGGTATATTTTTGATGTCTTTTTTGTTCTTAAGAAGATCTTTTGCTATTTTGCGGCAGATGGATGCGACTTTACGCTCCAGACTCCGAACTCCGGCTTCCCGTGTATAGTCCCGGATAATGGTATAAATTGCGTTTTTTGAAAAAGAAATTTTACTTGTTTTCAGCCCGTTTTCTTTGATTTGTTTAGGAACCAGAAACTTATTGGCGATATGGTATTTTTCCACTTCCGTATAACCGGGCAGGCGGATAATTTCCATCCGGTCCTGAAGGGGCAGGGGGATGTCCGGCAGCGTGTTGGCGGTGGTGATGAACATGATATCCGACAGATCGTATTCCACATCCAGGTAATGGTCATTAAAGCTGTTGTTCTGCTCGGGATCCAGAACTTCCAGAAGTGCGGCGGACGGGTCCCCCCGAAAGTCCATGCTCATTTTGTCCACTTCATCGAGGCAAAAAACCGGGTTATTCACGCTTACTTTTCGTAAAGACTGAATGATTTTACCCGGCATAGCGCCAATGTAGGTGCGGCGATGCCCGCGAATTTCCGCTTCATCACGAACGCCCCCGAGAGAAAGCCGGACAAATTTTCTGCCGGTGGCCCTGGCTACGGATTTGACCAGGGATGTTTTGCCGACGCCCGGAGGGCCCACCAGGCAAAGAATGGGGCCCCGAAGCTTTTTCACAAGGCTTTGAACGGCAAGGTATTCCAGAATGCGTTCTTTGGGTTTCTCGAGCCCATAATGGTCTTCATCTAAAATTCTTTGGGCTTTTTCAATATCTTTTGCCACCTTGGTTTTTTTATTCCAGGGCAGGCTCGTGAGCCAGTCGATATAATTTCTGACAACCGTTGCCTCAGCTGACATGGGCGTCATCATTTTAAGTTTTTTGAGTTCCTGCCGGGCTTTTCCGTCAGCCTCGGCGGACATTTTGTTTTCCTCTATGCGGTTTTCAATCTCTTTTAATTCATCGGCTTCCGATTCATCGGAACCCATTTCTTTTTTGATGGCCCGCATCTGCTCATTGAGATAATAGGTTTTTTGGCTTTTCTCCATCTGGTCTTTAATGCGGTCTTTGATTACCTTGTCGGTCTGGATGATGATGATTTCCTGTTTGATCAGTTCAATCAGGTGCGTCAGTCTTTCCTGAATTGATACAATTTCCAGCAGGCGCTGATTCTCAGGCGTTTTAAAGGAAAAATGACCGGCGACCGTATACAGCATGGTTACGGGATCGGAAATCACACCGATGCTTTTTATGGTATCTTGTGAAAAGTTTTTGTTGAGTTGGGCATATTCGTTCAGCAATGCATTGATGTTTCGGAAAAACGCCTCTTTTTCACTGTCATTCATGTCCGTTTCGTCGATAATTTCCACCGACACTTCAAAGAAGCTGTCATTGGGCTTGAATTCAAGAATGCGGGCCCGGAATTGGCCTTCCACCACTGTTTTGACGGTGCCATCCGGCAGTCTGAGGATCTGCCCGACTTTAGCAACCGTGCCTATTTTATTGATTTCATTTTCTTTGGGTGATTCTTTGCCCGGATCTGATTGGGTGGACAGAAGAATATATTTTTCCTGGGAATGCATGGCTTCTGAAATGGCGTTAATCGACTTTGAGCGGCCAACAAACAGAGGCGACGTCATATAAGGGAACACAACAATGTCCCTTAACGGCAGCAGAGGAATTGTTCTTGTGGACGGGTTGCCGTCAGCAGTAGCGTCATCGGGCTTAAAAAATCTGGGTATATTTACCATAGGATCAGATATCCTTATTTTATCAATTGGTTTTTATTGAGTACTTCTTTTCTGCTCATGCTCCGAAGATCATTTTTTCTCTGAAGAAACCGCAGCAAACGCATTTGTAATTCTATTCGGGCATCGGTTAATTTTCTTGCGGCCGTGTCATGTTTAATGGCAAGCCCTTTCAGCCAAGTTAAATTAAGCACGAAACCAAAGGCACGCAAGTGTCATTTGAAAAAAGGATTGGGTAAAAAGATGCAACTGAAAGAATCCAGGGACACTGCGGTGTGGAAAACCAGCTGGTGATATGCAGGCAAACTAAAGGAAAGCACTTTAATAACCCGTTTTTACCAGTTATTAAAGTGCCGTTTTTAATTTAAAATTTAGGCATTTATGCTTTTTTTTTAGAATTTTCGTACAACAGGATCGGCCCTTCCTTATTAATGATTACCTCTTCACCGACCACGCACTCTTTAACGCCGCCAATGGATGGGAGTTCATACATGATGTCGAGCATGGCGGATTCAAGAATGGCCCGAAGTCCCCGTGCGCCGGCTTTTCTTTTTAAGCTACCGGCAGCGATGGCCGACAGGGCGCTGTCCGTAAACCGCAGGTTGACCCCTTCAATTTCAAACAGTTTCTGGAATTGTTTGATAATTGCGTTTTTGGGCCGGGTCAGGATCTGAATCAGGGCTTGCTCATCCAGTTCCTGAAGCGAGGCCACTACCGGGAGCCGGCCTACGAATTCCGGGATCATGCCGAATTTAATCAAATCCTCGGTTTCAACAAGCTTGAGGAGTTCGCCGGTACTGGTTTCTGACTGGCTCACCACTTTCGCGCCGAATCCCATGAGTTTTGAACCCAGACGGCGACGGATAATTTTGTCGAGCCCGGTAAATGTGCCGCCGCAAATAAACAGGATATTGGAGGTATCGACTTTAACAAAATCCTGCTGGGGGTGTTTTCGGCCCCCTTTGGGCGGGACGCTGGCGGTGGTGCCTTCAATGATTTTCAACAAGGCCTGTTGCACGCCCTCGCCGGAAACATCCCGGGTGATTGACGGATTGTCCGACATCTGCGCAATTTTGTCGATTTCGTCAATATAGACGATGCCCCGCTGGGCTTTTTCAACATCATAATCGGCGTTTTGAAGCAGCGCCAGGACAATGTTCTCAACGTCTTCGCCCACATATCCGGCTTCCGTCAGGCTCGTGGCATCCGCAATGGTGAACGGCACATTTAAAAACCGCGCAAGCGTCTGGGCCAGAAGGGTTTTCCCGCAGCCGGTGGGGCCGATGAGCAGAATATTGCTTTTCTGGATTTCAACATCATCCGTATTTACATTGGTTTCAAGCCGTTTGTAGTGATTGTGAACGGCGACGGAAAGAACCTTTTTGGCGTAATCCTGCTGAATGACGTATTCATCAAGTTTTTCCTTGATTTCAGCCGGGGTGATGATCCGTCCGCTGATATCCGTTTCTTTGACGATTTCCTCTTCTATGATTTCACTGCACAACTGGATGCATTCATCGCAGATATAGACTGCAGGTCCGGCGATCAGTTTTTTGACTTCCTGCTGATTTTTTCCGCAAAATGAGCAGAACAGGTTGTCTGTTCCATTATCGCTCTTTGCTGTCATATCAGGCCTCCGCTTTTATGATTTTATCAAGATCGTCCCGGTTGTTGATCACATAATCGATGAGCCCGTATTTCTGGGCTTCGTCACCCGACATGAAAAAATCCCGATCCGTATCAAATTCTATTTTTTTAATATCCTGTTTGGTGTGAAATGCCAGGATGTCATTCAGCTTGCCGCGCAGCCGGAGAATTTCTTCCGCCTGGATTTTAATATCCGATGCCTGGCCCTGGGCACCGCCCATGGGCTGATGGATCATGATACGGGAGTTGGGCAGGGAGTAACGCTTTCCCCGGGTTCCTGCCGCAAGCAGGAGAGCGCCCATGCTGGCCGCCTGACCGATACAGACGGTGGTGATGTCTGGCTTGATGTACTGCATGGTGTCATAAATCGCCATCCCGGAAGTCACGGAACCGCCGGGAGAATTGAGGTACAGGTTGATATCCTTGTCTGGATCTTCCGATTCGAGAAAAAGCATCTGCGCAATCATGAGGTTCGCCACGTCATCATTGATGGCAGTGCCAAGGAAGATAATGCGATCCTTCAGCAGCCGGGAATAAATGTCATAAGCCCGCTCCCCTTTGCTGGTTTGTTCGATGACCATTGGAATTAATGGCAAAATAAGCCTCCTTTTATTTGTAGCTCTGGTATGTGTTTAAAACTGAAGCTGAATTCCGCGCCTTTGCAGCCTGAGTTTTTAAGGCTGGGCAGCTTCCGGTTCCACTTCTTCAATCACTGCTTTTTCAACTATAAGATCAAACACCTTTTTTTCAAGCAGGGCATGTTTGAAACCATCCAGTTTTTCCGGGTTTGATTTGTAATATGTTTTTATGAAATCAACTGGTTGACCGACAACTTGGGCGAATGATTCATATTCGAGATTCAATTGTTCTTCGGTCAGTTCCATTTTTTCCTGTTCAATGATTTTGCTTAAGAAAAGATGGCGGCGAACCTGTTTTTCAGCAACATCCCGATACTCATCTCCAAGTTTTTCGCGGGAAAGGCCGAGCTGATCCAGAGTCATGTTATTTTGGGAAAATCGCATTTCCATGTCGTCGACGATGCCGTCGAGTTCGTATTTTACAAGCGTTTCCGGAAGCTCAAACGATTCGGTCAGGAGCTTTTCAAATATCTGTTCCTGGATTTCCTGCTGGGAGCGCTTGTCATATCCTTCCTGAAGGTTTTTGCGGATGGCGTTTTTGAGATCTTCAAGGGTTTCAAAAGGCCCCAGTTTTTTTGCAAAGGCATCATCCGCATCCGGAAGCACTTCCTTGCGGATTTCTTTCAGTGTCACGCTAAAAGAAACCTCCAGACCGGCCAGATCCTTGTTGTGGTAATCCTTAGGGAAGGTGATGGAAAAGGTTTTCTGCTGGCCGGGGGTCATGCCGGTGACCTCATTATCAAACGCCTCGGTGATCATTTTCCGGCCGATTTTAAGGGTGTAATTTTCCGTTTTTTGGGCCTGCGCAAAGGGAAGGCCATCTTTGAACCCTTCATAATCAATCACTGCGTAATCATCTTCAGCAACAGCCCGAACCTCGTCGATGGGCTGGAATTCAGCAAGTTGTTTCTGCAGCAGATCGATCTGTTTATCAACCTCGGCTTCCGACATTTTATAAAGCGTCTTTTTTAATTGCACGCCGTTAAAATCAATAGGAGACAGTTCCGGCTTCAATTCCAGAGTGACATCATAAATAAAGGGAGCGGCCGGATCGAGTTCCGGCGGATCAATATCGGGCATCCCGATGAAGGCAAGGCTTTCCTGCTTGACGGCCTCCAGAAATGAGTTCTGGATCAGTGTGCTGGCGACATCCGCCTGCACATCTTTAGAAAACATCCGTTCCAGAACGGTGCGCGGGGTTTTGCCTGGCCGGAAGCCTTTCACTTTTGCGGTTTTTTTGAGTTCAAGGTATGCGGTATCGATTGCTTTGGCCACATCCGATTGTGGGATTTCAATCTGTATTTTTTTCTTAACTGAATTAATATCCGTTACTGTGACTTCCATAAATGTAATTCCTCTCATAAGATGAATTTCCGGCCGATGTTTTCAGGCCGGGTAACTTTTTAAGAATGGCTGTTATATCTTAGTTTTTATGCACTGGTGCGAGAGGGGAGACTCGAACTCCCACTCCTTGCGGAACTGGATCCTAAGTCCAGCGCGTCTGCCAATTTCGCCACTCTCGCCGGTATTTGTATTCTTTTTTATTGATTTTTTTTGATTAAAAAAAATAAGGCAGGAAGCTGGGGCCTGTTTTACAAAAAACTAACAACATACTGAGATTATAAACAAAAAAAATATTCCTGCTTCAAATTTGGTTAAAATAGTATCTATTTATAGGGGTGTCAAGGAAAATCGATGCAAGCAGTTGATACGACGGAGTTCATCAAGGGAGTCATTATTAATTGAAAAAAATGACGGTTCTCCTTGAATGTTTAAAAAAATGATGGTAGAAACTCCCCCATCAAGATGTCGGGGCGTGGCGCAGTCTGGTAGCGCGCCTGCTTTGGGAGCAGGAAGCCGGAGGTTCAAATCCTCTCGCCCCGACCAATTTTATTTCATACCTTTCAAAAACCTCAGAATAAGCTTCCTGAAAAATAATCGGCGACGGGTTGACAGGCATCTGAAAGCATTCGGGTTTTATATGTGCGCCTGCTACACCGGCAGCCGGCTGGATGCAATGTCTTCCAGTTTTTGGTTTTCCTGATCTTTTTGGGATAAAACCGGGCTGTCAATCGGCCAGTTGATTCCGATGGCCGGGTCATTCCACAAAACCCCGTATTCGTCTCCGGGTGTGTAAACGTCCGTGCATTTGTAGATGACATCCGCACTTTCGCTTAACACCACAAACCCGTGGGCGAATCCTTCGGGAACATAAATCTGTTTGTGGTTTTGCGCGGACAGGATTGCGCCGGTCCAGAGTCCGAAGGTGGGGGAACTGCGCCGGATGTCCACCGCCACATCAAAGATCTCCCCGGTTACTGCATAAACCAGCTTTCCCTGGGGCCGGTTGAGCTGATAATGAAGCCCCCGCAGCACATGGCGTTTGGAATGGGAATGGTTGTCCTGAACAAAGGTCTTGTCAAGTCCTGCCTGCCGGTATTTTTCCTGGTGATGGGTTTCCATGAAAAATCCGCGATGATCTTCAAAGCAATCCGGTTCGATCAGGCAGACACCGGGAATGGATAATTGTTGAATGATTAAAGCCATTTTGCTATTTCCGCCGGGGTGGAACCGGATACTTCATGAAGGTAATTGCCGTAATCGTTTTTGCCCATCTGGGATGCGATTTCTTTTAACTGATCGCTGGTAATATAGCCCAACCGATAGGCGATTTCCTCCACGCAAGCAATTTTAAACCCCTGCCGGTTCTGAACAGCCTGCACGTAACTGGCCGCCTGCTGCATGGATTCATGGGTGCCCATGTCCATCCACGCAAACCCCCGGCCCAGGATTTCCACTTTCAGTTCGCCCCGGCGCAGATATTCCCGGTTGACGTCCGTGATTTCCAGTTCCCCCCTGGCTGATGGTTTGAGGTTTTCCGAAATTTCCACCACATCCTTATTATATATATAGAGACCGGAAACGGCGTATTTGGATTTGGGTTTTACCGGCTTTTCCTCAATGCCGATGACTTTGCCGGTCGGGTCAAATTCAACAACCCCGTAGCGTTCCGGATCATTTACCCGATACCCGAAAACCACACCGCCGTGACTTGATTTCTGGGTATTTCTCACGATTTCCGGCAGATTGTGGCCGTGAAAGAGGTTGTCTCCCAGGACCAGGCATACCGGGTCTTCGCCGATGAATGTTTTTCCGATAATAAAGGCCTGGGCCAAACCTTCGGGCCGGGGCTGTTCCCTGTACTCTATGGAAAGGCCGAGCCATGACCCGTCGCCGAACAGGGCTTTGAAATTGGGCAGGTCCTGGGGGGTGGAGATTATGAGAATGTTCCGGATGCCCCCCAGCATGAGCACGGACAGGGGATAATAAATCATGGGTTTGTCATACACCGGCAGCAGCTGTTTACTGGTGATTCGGGTCAGGGGGTAGAGTCGCGTGCCGGAACCGCCGGCAAGAATGATTCCTTTCATCAATTGTCACCATGTCCTTATATGTATATTATTGATATTGCATCTGTATCCACGATCGGTACGCCCCGCTTTTCACCCGTTCCATCCATTCTTTATGATCCAGATACCAGTCAATTGTGGCCCGGATGCCGGTTTCAATGGATGTTGCAGGGATCCAGCCCAGGTGTTCTTTGAGTTTCGTGGCGTCGATGGCGTATCTCCGGTCATGACCGGGGCGGTCCTTGACAAAGGTGATGAGCGATTTCCGGGGTTTATTGTCCGCAAGTGGCCTGGCGATCTGATCCAGAGCATCGCAAATGGTCTCCACCAGCCGGATGTTTTCCATCTCACAATTTCCGCCGATATTATAGGTTTCGCCGTCTTTGCCGTTTTTGATGATTTCCCAAACCGCCCGGCAGTGGTCCGTTACATAGAGCCAGTCGCGCACATTTTTTCCGTCGCCGTATACGGGGAGGCGCTTTCCTTCAAGGGCGTTGCAGATCATGAGGGGGATCAGCTTTTCCGGAAACTGAAATGGTCCGTAATTGTTGGAACAATTGGAAATGGTCGCCGGCAGGCCGTAGGTGGTGTGGTAGGCCCGCACCAGGTGGTCGGAGGCTGCCTTGGAAGCGGAATAGGGGCTGCTGGGCTGGTAGGGGGTCTCTTCGTGGAAATATCCGTCTTTGCCTAAACTGCCGTAAACTTCGTCCGTGCTGATGTGATGAAACCGCTGCAGCCGGCCTTTTCTTTCCCGGCATAGTTCGAGCAGGGTGAAGGTGCCATTGATATTGGTCTGGATAAACGCATCCGGTGATACAATCGAACGGTCCACATGGGATTCGGCGGCAAAGTGGCAGACCGTGTCTATTGCATGGTCGTCAAAAATTGAAGCCATGGTTTTCCGGTCACAGATGTCGGCTTTGATAAATGTGTACCGGTCGCCGGCTGATTTTTCAATGTCTGCCAGATTTTCCGGGTTTCCGGCATAAGTCAGGCAGTCTACATTGATGATGTGCCCGGAAAAATCCGGCTGATCCAGCAGAAGCCGGATAAAATTGGCACCGATAAAACCGCAGCCGCCGGTGACGAGAAGGTTCATGGGGATACTCCTGTTTGATATGTAGGTCTGATTGGTTGCATATGTTCTAATTCGTTTTCCGGCATTCTTCGATCAAGGCAGGCCCGAATCGGTTGATATAAAGGTCCAGATCCTGCTGCCAGGGTTCCATGATATTCAAATGCGCGTCGTTGAGCCGCCGGTTCTCCAGGATAGCGCATGGGGGCCGGGTGGCGGGCAGGGGGTACGCGTCTGTCGTGCATGGTGAGATTTGATGGGGAATGTCCAGTTTTTCCAGAAAATACCGGGCCAGACCGAACCAGGTGCAATATCCTTCCGCAGAGGCATGATAGAAGCCGCGGGCGTTATTCTCCAGCAGATGCCGTATCTGCTGGGCAAGACGAAAAGACCAGGTGGGAGACCCGTACTGATCGTCAACAATGGTCAGTCGCCTCTCCGGTTCAGCCAGTGTTTTTTTTAGAATGGTTTTTAGAAAATTATGCCCGTGAAATCCATACAGCCAGGCCGTGCGCAGGATGATGAAGTCATTTGTGGCGGCTGCGACCGCCTGTTCGCCGGCCAGCTTGCTTTTCCCGTAACCAGAAAGCGGGTTGGGCGTGTCGGTTTCCAGATAAGTTTCCGGCGGTGTTTTTCCTCCGTCAAATACGTAATCTGTTGAAATATGCACCAGGCGTGCGCCATGGGCAGAAGCCCAGCGCGCCAGGTTTTCAGGCCCTGCCGCATTCACGCGCCAGGCGGTCTCGGTCTGGGTTTCACAGGCATCCACCTGGGTGAATGCCGCGCAATTAATAATAGTATCCGGACGGATGCGGCCGGCCACCTGATTGACGGAATCGCTGTCCGTAATATCCAGCTCATCAATATCGATGCAGGTTACTTCATGGCTGGTTTTGAGCACCTGTTCGCAGTCGCTTCCAAGTTGCCCTCTGCCGCCGGTAATCAGAATGTTCATGCGAATTGTCCGCCTGTCTGCTCCGGTTGGATTTTAATGTATAAATTTTATTGATCGGGAATGTACATGAAAAACGGATTTTTTACAAAGATAATTGATGTGTTGATTGGGGGTAAAGGATCAGTGGCGGATTTTGTATCAGGATATTTTTTAAAGTGCATCTTGAATCGCCGGAAACGCTGTTGACAACATCCCTGTAAATGTTAAGTTGGGCTCCGTATTTGGAATGTATTTGCTATCAATTTAAACAGGTTGTTATCATCGATAAAAGATTTGGCATATCGCTGGTTAATAATAAACAATGAAAACACTCCCCCTCGGCCTGGGCCGTGAGAAATTATTTTTATCTGTTTTAAGCGGGGTTTTTCTGACCGCCGGGTTCCCCCTGACAGGCATTTCCCTTGCCTCCTGGTTTGCACTCAGTTTTCTGCTGGTCGCCCTGCGTGATACGCCCCCCCGTCAGAGCTTTTTTTTAGGGCTCGCTGCTGGCAGTGTGCATTACATGACGCTGCTGTACTGGCTGGTATCGACAATAAATATATACGGTTACCTGCCTTTGTGGCTGAGCGTGGTGATTTTCATCCCTCTGGCTTTTTATCTGTCATTATATATCGGGGTTTTCGCATGGCTGGTTTCTTTTGCAGGGGGTTCACCGGGGATTGCTCTGGTGCTTGTCCCCTGCGGCTGGGTGTGTCTGGAATACCTTCGGTCGTTCATGTTTACGGGATTCCCCTGGGGGTTGATCGGCTATACCCAGGCAAACAGCCTGCCCATCATTCAGATAGCCGATCTGTTCGGCGTGTACGGGGTGTCCTTTATTCTGGTTTTTGCCAGCGGAGTGATTGGTTTCGCATGGATGCATGCCAGAGGATTGGCGTGGAAGGGGCGTATGGTCGGTCGCTTAACAGCGGCAGTATATGTATCGCTGCTGACGGGCGTCATGATTGTGGTCTGGTCCTATGGAATGATCCGGATCGGGTCAATGGACAAGATGATCGCCGAGTCCGGAACAGTCAATGTCGGCGTGATTCAGGGAAATATCGACCAATCGGAAAAATGGGACAGGGCATTTCGGGAAAGCATTATTTCAACCTATATCCGCCTTTCCGAACAGGCTGCCCGGTCGAAATCCCTGGATCTCGTTATCTGGCCGGAAACATCAGCCCCGTTTTATTTCAATTATGACGAAACCCTGACCGAAATGGTGCTGCAGGGCATCGGGAACATGGGGCCGGATTTTATCATCGGCAGTCCGACAGTTGAGTTCTCAGGCCCTGATGATTTTTATTACAACAGCGCTTACCTGATTTCCCCGAATGGCGAAGTCGCAGGCCGGGTCGACAAGGTCCATCTGGTGCCGTTCGGCGAATATGTGCCGTTCCGGAAATGGCTGCCGTTTATCAGCCCGATGGTCGAGCAGGTCGGGGAATTTAAAACCGGAAGGATTGGCGACACATTGGCATGGCCGCCAGCCGATATCGGCGTGCTGATCTGCTATGAAATCATTTTTCCGGAACTGGCCGCACACATGGTGGAAAACGGTGCGGGACTGCTGGTGAATATCACCAATGACGCATGGTTCGGCAACACCGGCGCGCCCTGGCAGCATTTCGATATGGCTGTGTTCCGGGCCGTGGAAAACCGGCGGGCCGTCATACGGGCTGCCAATACGGGCGTCAGCGGCTGGATCGATCCGGCCGGAAGGGTGGCGGCTGCATCCGGGCTTTTTGTAGAAGCTGCCTTGACCGGTACCGTGCCGGTGGTTAAAAATTTCAAAACGTTTTATACCCGGCACGGGGATCTGCTGGTCCTGTGTTGTTTTATTGCCATACTGGGCATTGTCATGGTATCAATAGTTGAATCGAAAAAGCGAACAGGCGGATGGTTTCATCCTGAAGGCCTGTATAACAAATAAACGGGCAGGAGGCGTTATGTCATTTGAGCTAAAGCAGTCGATTAAGACATTTTATGAAAAACTGGGACAATTACAGGAGTATCTTTGACCTCCCCGGAAAACAGCAGCGTCTGGATGAAATTGAACATGGCATGGCCGGGGAAAATTTCTGGAATGATCCGGAACAGGCTAAAATCATATTAAAAGAGCGATCCCTGCTCTCCACCGCCATTGACCGGTGGAAGGCGCTTTATGCCGATGTGGAAGAGTGTGAAATCCTGCTCGACCTGGCCCTTGAGGCGTCTGATGAAAAATCCGCAGATGAAGCCGGTAAATTATCTGAAAGAATTGAATCCAAATTAAAGAAATTCACTATTGAAGTCATGCTGGACGGGGATGACGATACGTGTAACGCCATTGTGTCCATCAACGCGGGGGCGGGCGGCACCGAAGCCCAGGATTGGGCGGAAATGCTGTTCCGGATGTATTCCCGGTGGATTGAAAGCAAGGGATTTAAGCAGAATCTGATCGATTATCAGGCGGGAGATGAGGCCGGGATCAAAGGGGTGACGTTTTCCGTGGCAGGCGAATATGCGTTCGGGTATCTGAAAACCGAAAGCGGCGTTCACCGCCTGGTCCGGATTTCTCCATTTAACGCCAACGGCAAGCGCCATACGTCTTTTGCGTCCGTGTTTGTGTATCCGGAGCTGGATGACACGATTCAAGTGGATATCGATGAAAATGATCTCCGGATCGACACCTTCCGGGCCAGCGGGGCCGGGGGCCAGCACGTGAACAAAACCAGCTCCGCCATCCGGATCACCCATGCGCCCACAGGCATTGTGGTGCAGTGCCAGCAGGAAAAATCCCAGATCCGGAATAAAGAAATGGCCATGAAGGTTCTCGCCGCCCGGCTGTATCAGATGGAAAAGGAGAAACAGAAGAAAAAATTGCAGGCCATGCACGACACCAAGGATGAGATTGCCTGGGGCAGCCAGATAAGGTCCTATGTGCTGCATCCCTATCAAATGGTCAAAGACCACCGCACCCACATGGAAGTGGGAAATGTGGACAGTGTGCTGGATGGCCGGCTCGATCCCTTTATCGAGGACGCTCTGCTTTCCGGAGCTGTCTGATTTTTGCATAAATGACCTTGTCGAATACAATAATAAATATTATCAATGAATTCTACCCGACCGGTGCGCCGGCCAGGGATGTTTTTTTGAGTCATTCCGAAGCCGTGGCCCGAAAAGCGCTTCAGGTAGCCCGGAAAGTGCCGCACCTGAATCCGGACCTTGAATTTGTCGAACAAGCCGCCATGCTTCATGATATCGGCATTTTTTATGCCCGTGCCCCGGAAATCGGCTGTTTCGGGGAATATCCCTACGTCTGCCACGGATATCTGGGGCGGCAACTGATGGAAACCAAGGGGCTTTTTCGCCATGCCCTGGTTTGTGAGAGGCATGTGGGGGTGGGGCTGACCCTGGAAGAAATTCTAAAATACCCTCTGCCGCTGCCCCATCGGGATATGGTTCCGGTCAGCCTGGAAGAACAGATCGTATGTTATGCCGACAAATTTTTTTCCAAAAAACCGGGTAAAAGTGAGGAATGGCCGGTTGAAATGGTGCTGAAAAGCCTTGAAACATATGGGCCGCAGAAAGTGGCGCGATTCAAGGAATGGCTTGCGGTTTTTGGCGAAAATAGTTGATAAGGCGCGTTTGTTGAATATACACCAAATATTGCGATTTTATTATATTACGGATGCCGATGCCCCTTTGTTTTCAACCCTCCGGCAGGTGGAAACCGCCATCGCCGCAGGGGCCACCGTGGTCCAATATCGCAACAAGTCGTTTTCATTAAAGGATATGGCGGAGGTCGAGGCCGTCCGAAAGGTGTGCAACACCCACAACGTGCCGTTTATTGTGAATGATCATATTCTGCTGGCAAAAGCCGTAAATGCGGACGGCGTTCATCTGGGACAGGCCGATGACGCAGGGACGCTGGCCCGAAGGGTTTTGGGCCCGGACGCCATTATCGGTATTTCCGTTTCAACACCTGAAGAGCTGGCGAAAACCGATCTCTCGTGCTGCGATTATGTCGGCTGCGGACCAGTCTTTGCCACCGCAACCAAACCCGACGCCCATCCGGTGGTCGGCCTTGCAGGATTGAAAACAGTTGTGGAAAAATCTCCCGTTCCGGTGGTCGCCATCGGCGGCATTGATGCGTTAAACGCCCGGAGTTGTTTTGAGTGCGGAGCTGCGGGCGTTTCGGTGATCAGTTGTATTTCCCGGGCCGAAGACCCGAAAGCCGGGGCGGAAGCTTTGGCAAAGGTCTGCGGGTGTTCCCACCGGCCCCTGGTTTCCGGCTGGAATGATGAGTTCGGCCTGATTGAAAAGATATTGGCTTTATGCCCCGATTCCGGGGGCGCGGTCCGGGTGCCGCCCGGAGATGATGCGGCCCTGCTGTCGCCCATTCAAAATCCGGTCATCACCACCGACACCCAGAAAGAAGGGGTTCATTTCCGGCGAGACTGGCAGGCCCCTGATGAAATTGGACAAAAGGCAGTGGCCATCACATTCAGCGACCTGGCCGCATCTTATGCCCGGCCATTGGCCTTATTTGTGAATCTGTCGGTTCCGTCCCATATGCCGGACAGAGACATTGAAGCGATTTATCAGGGCATTAGTGCCGGAATCAAAGAATACGGAGGCGTCCTCGGGGGCGGAAATATTTCTTCAGGCAGCGCATTCTCCATGGATCTGTTTGCGATTGGGGACGGCCATCCGGATATTTTTCCCCTTCGCGCCAATGCCCGGCCCGGTGACGGGCTGTATGTGACCGGCCCGTTGGGGCTGGCCCGGGCAGGTTTGGATTGCCTGAGAAAAAAAGAGGATCGGTTTCCGGATCTGATCCGGGCATTTAAGTACCCGAAGGCCCGGTTTGACGCAGCAGACGTTCTGGCTTCCTTTGGAGTGGCCTGCGTGATGGATATCAGTGACGGTCTTGCCGGAGATGCGGTCCATATTGCCGCCGCATCCGTTGTTTCCATTACCTTTGATTCTTCTTTGTTTCATATTACGCCGGCCTTGAAGGATTATAGTGCCGTATGCGGGGTTGACCCTGCCTGGATGATGCTTGCGGGGGGGGAGGATTACCAGTTGCTGTTCGCCTGCCGTCCGGAAACGTTTGCCCGCATTCAATCCCTGATTCCCGAAGCATTTGCTGTGGGGCATTGCGGCCTGTTTTCCGGACAATTCATCACCAACCTGCCGGGAGATGTGATGTCCTATCAGCATGGCGGGGGAAACAAGCCCTATCTATAGGAGAGAGAATGAAGTATTGCCAGGCGGCTCAGGGCCGCACATTTATTTTGCGTCTGGAAGATGGCGATGTGGTTCATGAAACCATCGAGGCGTTTGCCAGGGCCCAGTCGATTCAGTCTGCCGCGCTTATCATTTTAGGCGGCGCAGACACCGGCAGCCGTTTGGTTACCGGTCCCGAAAAAGGGCGTCCGAAACAGGATCAAACGGAAAAAATTATTCCCATGACCCATACCCTGGACGACGTCCATGAGGTGTCCGGCACCGGCACCCTTTTCCCGGATGCAGCCGGAAACCCGGTGCTGCATATGCATATGTCCTGCGGCAGAAATGGCCATACAGTGACAGGGTGTGTCCGGACCGGTGTGAAGGTGTGGCACGTTATGGAAGTGGTTCTTTTTGAACTCATCGGAAATGATGCCAGACGGTTGCGGGATTCGTCTACCGGATTTGATCTGTTGACCCCGTAACCCCTGCAATTTTATAAAGACCCTGCAAGACCCGGACGAAATGTTCCGGTTTCGGAAAACTGTTCCTTCCAAAAGAGGAGAAAACCCGTGATCATACCCGTTATTCTGGCCGGTGGCTCCGGAACACGGCTCTGGCCAATGTCCCGTGAATTGCATCCCAAGCAGTTGCTGAGGCTGACCGGCAGCCATACCATGCTTCAAAATACCCTGTTGCGGATCGCTGAGGTGGACGGCATGACCGCCCCGATGATTATCTGCAACGGGAAACACCGGTTTATGGTCGATCGTCAGCTCACGGAGATTGATATGCGGCCATCGGCTATTTTTCTGGAGCCTCTTGGCAGAAACACGGCCCCGGCATTGGCGGTTGGGGCGTTAAAAGCCATTAGCATCAATCCTGACGCCCTGATTTTGGTTTTGCCGGCGGATCATCTGATTAAAGATGTTCCGGCCTTTCATGTGGCGTTAAAATCAGGAGAGTCATATGCGCGTCAGGGCGGTCTTGTGACATTCGGTATTGTGCCGGACCGGCCGGAGACCGGGTACGGTTATATTCGCAAAGGACAACCTGTTAAAGCCCATAAAAACCTGGGGCCGGATGATGCTGTTTCGGGGTTTGCCATTGATGAATTTGTTGAAAAGCCGGACCTTCAAACCGCCCTGCAGTATCTGTCGTCCGGCGATTACTGTTGGAACAGCGGGATGTTTATGTTCCCTGCAGCAGGTGTTTTACAAGATCTCCGTCAGTTTGCGCCGGATATTGTCTGTGCCTGTGAACAGGCGTTGGAAGCTGGAAAATCAGAAGCGGATTTTTTTTATCTGGATTATGCGTCATTTGAAAAATGTCCATCCGATTCCATTGACTATGCGATTATGGAAAAAACCCATCATGGGGTCATGATACCGCTGGATGCCGGGTGGGATGATGTGGGTTCCTGGGAAGCGTTATGGAAGGTCGGCGATAAAGATGAATCGGGAAATGTAATTTCCGGGGACGTGATTTGCGTGGATACGGAGAACACATTGATCCGGTCCGAGAGCCGACTGGTAACGGTTCTGGGCATCAGGGATCTGGCGGTGGTGGAAACGCCGGACGCCATTATGATAAGTTCATTATCCAATACGCAGGGGGTAAAGCAGATTGTTGACTTGTTGAAGCTGAACCATCGGCCGGAAACCCTGACCCATCAGGAAAAGGTTCTGTCATGGGGATATCTGGAGACCCTGGATAAGGGGGAAGATGTTCATGTCCGGAAAATCAGCCTTATGCCCGGGGCATCATTTTTATTGCCCGGCCACGCCTGCCAGTCGCTCACCTGGATGGTCCTGACAGGTGCGGCAAAATTGCGCATGAATCATACTGTATTTGAATTGACGAAAAGCAATTCTATGTGTATTGAGTCCGGCAAGCCTGTTGGGATCGAAAATCCGGGTCCGGATCCATTGGTTTTTCTGGAAATCGCCTTTGGGTATCAAACGGGAAGCGATCACTTTAGTGTGGGCGGTTGATGTGCCAACAGGGGTTGGATCGGGAAAAAAATAATGAATTACACATAAAGGAATTTTGATGGAGCCGATTCAGGCAGTGATTCTGGGAACCATTCAAGGACTGGCGGAGTTTTTCCCAGTCAGCAGTTCCGGGCATCTGGTGATTTTTCAGAAAATGATGGGCTTAAAAGAACCAGCTTTGATGTTTGATATTTGCGTTCATGTGGGAACACTGGCCGCCATATTTTTATATTATTTTAAAGATATACAGAGGATGCTGGCATCCTGGGGCAGGTCCCTGTTTTTTAAACTTACCGGGAAAACCGGAGATTTTTCCACGGAGGAAATTGGTGAAATCCAAATGATCTGGTTTATTATTGCCGGCTGTGTGCCCACAGCCATCATAGGCGCCGGGTTGCAACGGATGGCCGATGTGTTGTTCTCCTCGCTGATGCTCGTAGCGGCCGGGCTGTTTGTAACGGCGGGTCTTTTGATGCTTACCCGATGGAAACGAATCGCCTCAGGGACCGGAGGGGAATTGACCCTCATACGGGCATTGACCATCGGGCTGGTTCAGGGAATAGCCGTTGTTCCAGGAATCTCCAGATCCGGATCGACCATTGTCACGGGTCTTTTGATGGGCGTTCACCAGGATATCGCGGTAAGGTATTCATTTTTACTGTCCATCCCGGCGATTCTGGGGGCGTTGCTGCTGGAAGTGCTCACCCATCAGCACGGGAATGGGGACCTTTCGTTTCAGGTGATTGCTGTCGGGCTGATGACATCGTTTGTCGTGGGATATGGCGCGCTGAGCGGGCTGGTAAAAATGGTTCAAAAAGGGCGGTTGTACTTTTTCGCCCCTTATTGCGCCGTTGCCGGGATGGTGGCCATCGCGCTGCGATATATGGGATAGGCCGCCCTTCGGAAAATAATGCGCCAATGCGCCTTAAACTTTTTCTCAGTCTCCGGCGAGTTCAAATCGAACCACCTGGTTTTTCCCGTGGCTTTTTGCTGCATACAGCGCTTTATCCGCCCGGTCGATCATTTTTTCCGGAGAAACCGACGGTTCGGGTATGCACGATACGACCCCGATGCTGACCGTGACCCAGTCGGACACGGACGAAGTTGAATGGGATATTTTTAATCCGAAAATATGTTCTCTGATGTTTTCTGCCAGGTCTGCTGCCGTCTTTGCCTCCACCCCAAAAAGAACAATCACGAATTCTTCCCCGCCGTAACGGGCGATAAAATCGCTTTCCCGTTTGATGGTATCGTGAATCGCCCCGGAAATCAGCTTCAGACAGTCGTCTCCGGCAAGATGGCCATAGGTATCGTTATAGAGTTTAAAATTATCGATATCCATCAGGAGCAGAGAAATCGGAATCGCCAGACGAATGCCGGAGGCCAGGAGCTTTTTAAACATATAGTCAAAATACCGGCGGTTGGGGATACCGGTCAGTCCGTCGGAATTGGACAGGCGTTCCAGGAGGACATTCGCCCGTTCCAGTTTTAATGTGGTTTCCACCAGATTTTTTTCCCGTTCGCGCAGCCGGTCCACTTCTGATTTAAAATGCAGGATCGAGCGGACCCTGGCGTGCAGTTCCAGCTTGTTGATGGGCTTTGGCAGAAAATCAATGGCCCCGGCTTTAAAAGCGGTTTCAATATGTTCGGAAGAGGTGTATGCGGTGATAATCACAATGGGGATATGGGCGCTTCGCTGGTCATTTTTGATGAGACGGCAGGCCTCGATTCCATCAACTCCCTGAAGCACAATATCCATCAGGATCAGATCGATAGACGGCCGGCTGCCATCGCTTTCAGCATACAATCCGAGAATGTGAAAGGCGTTTTCAGCGGATTCCGCCTGAATAATGTCTGTATACCCCCCGTCTTTTAAAAAGGAGCTGATAATTTTGCGGGTAACCTGAACATCATCAATGATCAGAATGGCCATGCGTTATTACTCCGAATACTATGTGAATTGATAGTTTAAAAAAACGATTGTTGTGCTGGGATTGATTCCGGTGTTTTTATTTTTTAATCCGCCGGCTGATGCCCTTTTCGCAGCAGGTCCGTCACTTCTTTCACCGGATTGAATGTGATCGGGGGAACTTCCACAAAAACGGTATTCCAGAAGGCCATGGCTCCGTTCCATAGTCCGGGCAGTTCTAGTGCTTTAATAGGGTGGCCCCCTTCTGTTTTGTTTGCAATAAAAACAGCCTTATCATCCACATATCGGGATAAATCAAAGGGTTTATTCCGCCAGTTTTTGATTCCGCAGACCAGATCCACCGGGTTGAAGTGGGTGAGTTTGTTTGCAATGGATAGTTGGTGCGGATTGCCGGTGTCTATTTGCGATGTTTCCACAATCTGGAGAGACGTTTCTCCATTGAGGCTCCTTGTCCAGAAAGGCCCGCCGCCGGGATCTCCGGCATTCGGCACCATGCCGCATATCCTCAGGGGCCGGTTCAGCAGGTCGATCAATAGTTGTTGTTTCAGTTCCATGGAACTGGCGTCAAAGGTATCCGGCAGGTCACGGGAAAGGGTCTTTTTAACAAATTCAGCAGCTTCAGGGATTAATCCGTGACCGGAAGAATGGCCGTGGAATTGTTCCAGAAAACGGAACACCTGTTGCTGAATCTGGATGAGAAGCCCGCACAGAATCTTTTTCCATTCAACAATTTGCAAAAGATAGCGTTCATGGGCGACATTATCAATGTTTTTTATAAAAACCACATCCGCATCAAGAGTATTCAAGTTGTCAATCAGCGCCCCGTGACCCCCCGGCCGGAACAGGAGACTCCCGTCCGGTTGACGGTAAGGCCGGTTTTCCAGATCCACTGCAATGGTGTTGGTCTCATTTTTTTGGGTGGAAAATGATACGTGAAACTGCGTCAAAAGACGATCTTCATAAGCAGGTATCACTGGTTTCAAAAACGATACAATTTTTTCCTGGTGTTGCGGGGATACGGTAAAATGAATGGCGCATTCACCGGTCCGGGGCCTGGCGTACCCGGCTCCCTCCACCAGATGTTCTTCAAAGGCGGTCCGGGCGCCCGTCTCATAATCATGGAATTTGATTGAGCCTTTGGGAAGGGCTGTGTAATGAAGCCATTTATCGCTGATCAGGTGCTCAAATATCGGTAAAAAATGACGATCTGAAAGAAGTGTTTCGCAATGGAGCCCTTCCTGGGACAAGGATGCTTTCAGGTCTTCATAAAATGCGAATTTATGGCAATTTGTCACAAATTCAATAATTTCAGGGTCTGAGTGGTCGTCGGGAAACTGGGCGTCGGCCAGGAGACTGTTATAGGCAACGGTCAGGTGTTTGAACATCCGGGTTGCGGCTCCGGAGGCAGGAACAAATTTGATGAGTTTTTTGCCGGTTGCCTCTGTTTCATGCACCATCAGGGCCTGTTGGATTTGGTCTTTGGAAAGCCTCTGAATGCCGTCTCCAACCGTGCAGGGGCGAACCAGATCGGTAAAGGGCGCTCCCTGTTCAATGGTAGCCAGTTGATGATAAAGTGTATCTTCGGTCAGCCCGTTAGCCTTGATTTGATACGCATCTTTCTTGTGGAGTTTGAATGGTTCCATTGATCCTGCCGGTTTTCTCTGATAGGGTTCCCTGGTGCCGTTTTTGAAGCTTCAGGGGAAATATAACGTATGGGTTAGTATGCGAGTTATGCTACCATAAAATTTAATTATTGACCAGATGATTCATCCCTTCATATGATAGATAAATTATTTTTTTCCCGTATGAAAATTGAATCGTTTAAAGACGAAAGCGCCCCAATGATGAATGCCACTGATACACATAATCCGGGTCTGCCGGTGTTTGATTATGATGATTTTCTGGAACGGATGGACGGGGATATTGATCTTTTAAAGGAAGTTATCGAGATATTCCTTGAAGATTCGCCGAATCTGATGGCAGCGCTGCGTTCGGCCATTCTCGTCAGGGATGCGGAGGCGATGGAAAAGGCCGCCCATACCCTGAAAGGGGCGGCAGCCAATATTTCCGCCAAAAGACTCCAGCAATTTTCCCAAGCCATGCAGGAACTGATAAAAAAAGGCCGGGATTCTCAACTGGAAAGGTTTTTTAGTGACATGGAAACGCAGTATGAAGTTTTAGACCGGGAGTTGAGGGCGCATTTATGCGCCCTGAAGTAGCCGGCCGTCCGGCACAACCGTCACAACCGTCAATATTCCTTTCCAGGATAGTCTTTATGGGTCCAGAACGGACGATACATGGCGTTCAGCACCCGGTTAAATAAAAAAATGATCAGTTCGCCGCAGGGCATTTCCCGATCCAGTTTCAGACTCAGGTTGTCATGGTTTTCTGTCAGCGCTTTAAGGCTTTCGATCGCATTCATGATGGTTATCATTTTATTGCGGTCCGCTAACGGTAGTTCCGCATCAATCTCTCCGTTCTCCCATCTTGTTCTGTATTGCGCGATTTTTTTGGAAGATGCCGTCATCAGTTTTTGACTGCGTTTCTGAAGAAACGGTTTTGAACGGATGCGGGCTTCAATCGTCTGATTAATGGTTTGTTTTTCAATGTGAAGTTCCTGTTTCAGCATTTTCACCACCGGTTCCGGAAGCGCGATATGCAACTGGCTTAATTTGTCGTTGTGCAGGGCTATTTTTTGATGGCATTCGTTTGACGCTGTATTCCAGAAATTCCAGCTGATACTTTTCAACACGCCTGCCAGCGGTTGTTTTTCCAAAGCCGCTTTTTTCTTAATTTCAAATATTTTCTGCATCATCCGGGCCGTTTTCACAAACAGTATTTTTCCGGTGGCCACGTTGAACATCATCCCGATGGCCGCATACCAGTCCTGCATATAGAGTATGCGGCAGATTTCTTTGCCGAACAACGCACGCAAAGATTTGTTCAAAAACAGATGATGGGGCGTCATGTAAGGGAATGTTCCGGCCAGCGGGGGCTGCTTCATCCGGTCAGGGTCCGATGCATGCAGATGCACGGCTGTTTCCAGATCGATCAGGCCCAGAGTATAAACATCCGGATTGCCAAGAAAGCTGTCTGCAGTGTCGGTATTGCCGGAGATAAATATATTGTCGGGTTTTAAATCCCGGATGGCGACTTGTTGATTTTTTAAATTAAGCAACAAATTCAGTATATTGAGAATGAGGCCCTCAATGCTTTTCCGGTTATTGTCGAAGACTTTTTTGTGAATGTATTTTTCGGTAATACTCCGGTACTGAAAGACCGCTGCTTCTTTATCCTCCATTAAAATATCAATCAGCTGATTTAAATCTTCTGAAAATCCATCAGATAACGGGGAACTTTCCAGATCAAGTTTCTCACCAGCCAGTTTGCAGTAAAACCATTCCTGTTTTTTGTATGCCGGAACGGCGTCGTAATTATCATGCTGAGGCAGAAGAATATCGATAATTTTTTTATACTCATTATAAAGTCCGTTGATTTTAAAGAAAATATCGTCGTAGTGGGTGCCGTAGAGCGCCTCAAACGCGTAGATGTCTTCAAAGATACCGGTTATATGGAGCATTTCACTTTGGATCCGGGTTTTATCATGTATTTTCTCAATGACCTGATTGAAAAAAGAACTTGTGGCCAGTTGCATGAAAAAGACAAACCCATCGCCGATTTTCAAGTATCGTTGAAGGCGGGGGTGGGTTGTTAAAAGTTTAATGTATTTTTCTTCAAGGGCATCATCCTCCGTTATTTCAGGAAATTTCAGCTCCGGAACTTTATTTAATATGGCCGACAGGCTGGGGGACAGACAGGTGATTGCGGGGGTGAGTTGTGAGACAATATGGCGTTCATTGTTAATGTAGGCCATATACTTATTAAAATCCGTAAATGGTCTGGGCGGAATTTTGATTACCATCTGATCGTCATAGATCACTTTAAAACAGGTGCTTTTGCTCTCCACCATCTCCGACAGCTGGCAGATGCTCATGCGACGGGTTTCCCACTCCACGCCGGATCTCACCCGCAGCTCATAAATTTCATCTTTTCCCGGCCCCTGCGTCAGTAATTGGTATTCCTGCGACTGGCTTCCCGGATTCGGATTTTTGCATTGCAGTTTGAATAGGCTGAGAAAAAATTCGATGATCTGTTCTTTGTCGGTCATTTTCCTGCCTCGGAAGGGATTAACGGAACGAGCGGTTTTATTTTTTTCTAATGATATTCATATAAACAGCTGGGATTTACAAGCGATTTTTTATCCGACAAATCGGCGGTTCTGGAAGGTTGCCGTTTTTGGATATCTGTGCGGCGATTGAACTTCGGTTATCCGCCGATGGATACCATTTGTTCCGGCTGCTGGGAGGGCATCAGGGCTTCCGGATGGGAAAATGGTTTGCGTCCCACGGCCCGTAGGAAAACCGCCGCCAGATCATTGTCGAGCAGCCCCCGTCTCAGCGGCGTCTTGATGTCCTCGCTGATGTCCGACAGCAGGCAGGTCAGCAGACGGCCATCGGAAGTCAGCCGGAGCCGGTTGCAGCGGCTGCAGAAGTGGTTGCTGACAGGGCTGATAAATCCGATCTCACCCTTACCGCCCCTCAATCGATACCGATCGGCCGGGCCATCGGTTGCGGCTTTTGTGACAGGAATCAGTTCACCTAAAGACTCAACACAGGCTCTGATTGCCGGAACCAGCACCGGGGGTGCGGTTTTGGCGGGTGGTTTGCCGATGGGCATTTGTTCAATAAAACGCACATGGAGCGGATGATTCAGAGACAGGCGGGCCAGTTCCCGGATTTCATCGTCATTGATGCCGCTTTGTACCACCATGTTGAGTTTGATGGGTGAAAAACCCCTGGCCAGCGCGAGTTGAATATTGGCCCAGACCCGGTCAAAGACATCATGACCTGTGATTTGGTGATATTTGTCTCGATTTAGGGAGTCCAGGCTGATGTTCAGGCGTTTGACGCCAGCAGCGTGAATCCCGTCGATATGTTCGTTGAGCAACACTCCGTTGGTGGTCAGGGAAATGTCCTTCAGCCCATCAATTTCTCCGAGTTGTTGTAAGAAATCGCAGCATCCTTTTCGGGCCAGGGGCTCTCCCCCGGTCACCCGGATTTTTGTGATACCCAGATGCACCCCGATGCGGGCGATGCGCAGGATCTCCTCATACCTCAGAATTTCTTTATGAAGCAGTTTGGTTTCAGTCGACAGGGGGTTGCAATAGAGGCAATTGAGGTTGCAGCGGTCAGTAATCGATATCCGCAAATAATCCAAGCGTCGTTTGTAGGAGTCAATAAGTCGGTTTTTTTCTAATTCCATCCGTGTTCCTGGTTATGGCTTATTATAAATCGACCGGGGATCGTTTTTAGACTTTCGATTTTTATTGCTGCGGCATGTCCTGATAATACTGAACAATCGCATCGCATAATCCGGGAATAGTATAAGTATCTGCGCTGATGTCCACCCGGAAACCATTTTTTTCAGCGGTTTCAGAGGTGATGGGGCCGATGGAGGCAATGGCGGTATGGGCCATTAATGTGGCAAACCGGTCTTCCGGAATCAGTTTCTTAAAATTGGTGACGGTTGATGAACTGGTAAAGGTAATGAGGTCAATGGCCTGATCGTCGAGTTGCCGGATCAGCTGGTCGATGTTTTCCGTATCATCCACTGTCTGATAAACCGCGACTTCATCAACTACAGCCCCCATTTTGGATAATTCTCCGGGAAGAATCATGCGGGCTTCCGCAGCTCGGGGCAGGAGAACCCGCATCCCGGCCATGGGTTCGTTTTTAAACGCGGCAATAATCGATTCCGCCCGGAAATTGTCCGGAAGGATATCGGTGATGATGCCGCGAGACCTCAGCCTTTCCGCTGTCACCGGTCCGATACAGGCGGTGCGAAGGCCGCCAAGGGACCTGGCGTCGCGGCCGGTTGCTTCCAGCCGGTTGAAAAAATATTCCACCCCGTTCACGCTGGTAAAAATAATCCAGTTATAGCTGGAAAGCGCATTAATGGATTGGTCGATCCGGGTATAATCAGCCGGGGGAATGGTTTTAATGGTCGGATATTCCAGGCATTCCGCTCCCATATCCGTCAGCTGGGCGACCATGTCGCTGGCCTGGGCCCGGGCGCGGGTGACGACAATTTTTTTACCGAACAGGGGCCTGTTTTCAAACCATTTCATTTTTTTCTGAAGTGACACGACCTCGCCCACCACAATGATGCATGGAGAGGTTAATCCGGCGGCCCGGACGTTTTCAATAATGGTCTCTATCGTGCCGGTCACCGCTTTCTGCTTACTGGTGGTCCCCCATCTGATGAGAGCCGCCGGTGTCTGTCCGTCCATGCCCTGTTGTCTGAGCCGGGAGATGATGTTCGGGAGGTTTTTAACGCCCATCAGAAACACCAGGGTGCCGCTCATGTCGGCCAAGGCCTTCCAGTTGATGGAGGATGCCTCTTTGTCCGGATTTTCATGCCCGGTGATGAAGGTCACGGTGGAGGTGAATTTCCGATGGGTCAGGGGGATTCCGGCATAGGCCGGCGCGGCAATGGCGGATGTGACGCCGGGAACCACTTCAAACTGGATGCCTGCGTCAATCAGGGCCTCAATTTCTTCCCCACCCCGACCGAATATAAAGGGATCCCCGCCTTTTAAACGGGTGACCGTGTGGCCCTGGCTGGCTTTTTGAACCAGAAGGGCATTGATTTCCGATTGGGTCAGGGTATGGTCCCCGCCTTTTTTACCGGCATAAATCAATTCCGCATCGTTGCGTGCATATTGCAATAATGCGTCAGCAGCCAGGTAATCATAGACGATGACATCCGCTTTTTCGATGCAGGCTTTCCCTTTTAGCGTCAGCAGCCCCGTATCTCCGGGACCGGCGCCTACCAGATAGACTTTATTGTTCATGGGTATTTAATTCCTGGGTGAGTCTGTTCAAAATATCTCCGGCGCCCCGGCTGATGAGTCGTTCGGCAAGTGCCGTTCCGATCCGGTGCGCATCGGTTTCCGGGCCGGTGATAACCTCTTTGATGATGCTGGAGCCGTCAATTTCCGCCACCATGCCGGAGATCGTCAGCACAGATTTCCTGATTTCCCCGTAAGCGGCCATGGGCACCTGGCATCCCCCTTCCAGGCGGGAAAGGAAGGCCCGTTCGGCAATGATGACCTGATGGGTGATCGCATGATCCAGGAATCCGACAAGGGCGCGGGTGTCCGGATCATGCTGCCGGGTTTCAATGCACAGCGCTCCTTGTCCCACAGCCGGCAGGAGAACATCAAAATCAAGGTATTCTGAAATTTTTTCTTGCAGATTCAGTCGGTTGACGCCTGCTGCCGCCAGAACAACCGCATCCAGGTCCGCCGTTTCCAGTTTTTGAATGCGGGTGTTTAAATTGCCCCGCAGCGGCATGATCTGAATATCCGGCCGGACAAACCGCAGTTGAGACGCTCGTCTGAGACTGCTCGTCCCGATTCTGGCCCCAACGGGCAATCGGGATAAAGGGGTGTTGTCGCGGGATATCAGCACATCCCGAGGGTTTTCCCGTTCCGGCACGGCCGCAATACACAGTCCGTAGGGTATTTCCGCCGGCATGTCCTTCATGCTGTGAACGGCGAGGTCGATTCGCCCGTCGATCAAGGCTTCTTCAATCTCTTTGACAAACAAACCTTTGCCCCCCACTTTTGCCAGAGGAACATCCAGGATAATGTCCCCTTTGGTTCTGATGATGGAGAGGTCAACAAAAAGGGACGGATGGTGTCGGATGAGCTCGGATTTGACCCAGTTGGCCTGCCACAGTGCAAGAGCGCTGCCTCGGGTGCCGATGATGAGGTGATCTTTCATTACGACCCGCAACTGGAACAGTTGGACGAACTGCATCCGGCACAGGACGATGACCCGGCGGAATGGCTCACGGTTTCCCCGCCCCCGCCTTTACTGACAAAACCGCAGGCCGACATCAGCCGTTTGACTGATGATGCGCTGCAATCAGGGCATCTGGGGACATCGCGGCCCATAATCAGAGCCTCAAATTTTTTGTCACATTTTTGACAAATATATTCATATATCGGCATGGACTCGCTCCTTATATGCCATTATAAATAAATTATTTCAATTGGTTGATGATCAAATTTGCCGCGAGGGCAAAGACAGTTCTTTAGCCCATCCGGCTTACATTGTAAACACAATAACCATATTTTTGATAAAATCAAAGGTGAGACGCTATCTCTCGGAACCGATCAGTTTGAGGGTTTTAGTGATATATTCATCTGATGGATAACTCAGCTCTTTGGCTTGCTGGAAAGCGTCCAGAGCCGCCTCAATCTGGTTCCGGTTTAAATACAGACGACCCAGCCGGTGGTGAAACAGTCCGTTTTTCGGGTCTATCCCAATGGACTGACGACAGAACATTAATGCGATTTCCGCGTTTTTCCCCTGCACTTCATACAGATAACCCAAAGCTGAAAGCGCTTCCGCATTTTCAGGGTTTAGTTTTAAAGACGTTTTATAGGCTGTAGTGGCGTCAGAAATCCGGTCCAGAAGGGTGTACGTGTCTCCGAGCAGACGAAAAGCGGCAGCGGATTTCGGGTTCAGGTTTGTGGCGGTTTCCAGATATTTTTTTGCATTTTCCGGCTGATTCAGCTCAAGATAAATTCTGCCGGTTTGAATCGCCAGTTCAAATACCGTGCTGTCGATCCGTTCCGCTTTGAGAAAATAGTCAAGGGCGGTCGTGTATTCTTTTTTCAAAAAATAAACGTAGCCTGCGTTGTAAATCGCCATAATCTCTTTGGGCGCCAGACGGATGCCGGTTTTAAATTCATGCAGCGCTTTATCAAAATCCTCTTTTATTCCGTAACAGACACCCAGGCTGTTATGCACATTGACGTTGTCCGGATCCAGTTTCAGGGCCAGATGGAATTCATTCATCGCGCCCTTAATGTCCCCTGCCTGGTAATATTTATCCCCGCTGATATTCAAGCTGACGGAATCAAACGCCACGCAACTGTTCGGGCCGAAAAAATCCGCATGATTCAGGGCCTTTGTCGCATTATCAAGGACATGATGCTTCTCATAGGAGAGTGTCGGATAGACGGCCAGTCCCACGGAAACGGTTTCAGGACATTTGCCGGCAAGGTGTTGCCTGAGGGATTGAAACATGGCGAGGCATTTTTTTTCGTTTATCCCTGGGAAAAAACAGCCCAGGGAATCCTGCCCCACGATCCCCCAAACACCGGATGCTTTTTTGCACAGTTTGTCCAGAGCGGTGGCAAGGAGGGTCATGACATGACCCGGGTTGATGATATGATGGCTGTTATCGATTCGCACCACGGCAGCAGAAAAGCATTCGGCATCTGACATAAGGGTCATGGCGGCATCCGAGAAATCCTCTCCGGTCAGGACAAAGGGAAATTTTTTCTGTAAATGTGATGTCGGGAAAATATCCGCAGGATCCGTTGAATCCGGATCCAGTGGTTCCGGGTCTGCGTGGGGGTCGGTTCTGGCGAACAAGAACTCCTGGTTTGAAATCTGACTCCAGCGAATGTCCTCAGTGAGTAGTTTCATCATCAATCCCTTTTAAACAGGTTGTCAGTGCGTGGGCGATTATCGGCAGTTCATCAGTCTGGACGGTGCGCATATCCATTAAAAAAATTCCATCTTCGATACGCCCGATAATCGGCGGATCGTTTTTGCGCATTTTTTTTTCGATGGCGTCAGCGCTCATCGCTTCAATTTCTATCCCTACAGACCGACTCGGCAGATGCATCAGCGGCAGAGCCCCCCCGCCGGCCATTGATACGGTGTCCATCAGGCCGGCATGAAGGCGCGGGTCGCCGGAAGCTTCGATCAGGTTTTTGAGCGATGCCGCTTTTTCTTCAACGGATTCAATCGGGCAGGTCAGCATGTTGAGCGTCGGGATGGACGCGATGGCGGTCTTTTCATCCCGGTAAAGCCGCAGGGTGCTTTCCAACGCCGCCAGGGTGAGTTTGTCTATTCTTAAGGCACGGGTCAGGGGGTTTTGTCTGATTTTGGCGATGATATCCGGTTTGCCCAGGATAATGCCGGCCTGGGGCCCGCCGAGCAGTTTGTCGCCGCTGAACGTCACGATGTCCGCCCCGGCCCGGACGGAATCCTGGACAGTGGGCTCCCTTAGCGGCCCGTATTTTGAGAAATCGATAAAGGTGCCGGAGCCTAAATCTTCCATCACCGGGAGATGATGTTCTTTGCCTAAAGCCACCAGATCATTCAACGGAACGCTGGAAGTGAAGCCGACAATCCCAAAATTGCTGGTGTGTACCTTCATGAGCAGGCCGGTTGCATCTGTGATGGCCCGCTGATAATCATACAAGTGCGTCCGGTTGGTGGCGCCCACTTCTTTGAGCAGGGCGCCGCTTTTTGCCATGACATCGGGAATCCGGAATGAGCCGCCGATTTCCACCAGTTCGCCCCGGGAAACGATGACTTCCCTGCCCCGGGCAACGGTATCGAGACACAGAAGGACGGCGGCCGCATTGTTGTTGACCACCATGGCTGCCTCGGCCCCGCTGATTTCACAGAGGAGCCCTTCAACTGCCGAATACCGGAGGCCGCGTTTTCCGGAGGCCAGATTGTATTCAAGATTTGAATACCGGTCGGATATGCCGCGGACGTGATCGAGGGCTTGCCGGGCCAGAAGAGAGCGGCCAAAATTGGTATGCACCACAACACCGGTGGCGTTGATGACCGGGGTGAGGTTGAGGCGCATGGCGGATTTGACTTTGGTTTTCACTTCACTCAGAAGACGGGGGTCGGACAGGAGGGCTTCGGTGATAGCCTCCGGATTATCCAGAATCGTTTTTCGATGGTCGTCCACTACTTGCCGGACGGCGGCGGTGAGAACGGTGTTGGGCACATCCGAAAGCGTAGCGTCTGTTCTGGCGATTTCCAGCAAATGATCCACGCCGGGGAGTTTTCGTAACAGCGACTGCTGGACCGCATCAATGCCTGGTTTTTTCCCCGAATCGGTCATGGGTGATTCCGGTTGAATAAGTATATGAAACAACGCGCCTGATGATAATTTTTTTTAACATTTATCGCATGGACTTCATATCATTTTCATCGAACCGTTTTCAACAGTTTGTTTAAGAAATTGAGGGATTAAAGTGGTGCGCCGCAATACCCGGTGAAAAGGATGGCTGAAAACCCATGCGTTTGCACATAAAATACTTTAAGATCCCGCGGCTTTGGGATATATGAATAAAGGATAAAAAGGAGGATGGCTAAAAAATGAAAAACCCTCGGGATTACATTATATTTCCCCTGGATGTGCCTGCCCTGAAAGACGCAGTCCATTATGTTGAGCTGCTGTCAGCGGATGTGGGTATGTTTAAAGTGGGATTGGAGCTGTTTGTGGAGGCCGGGCCGGAGGTGCTCCGTATTATTAAAGCAAACGGCCCGGCAGAGATTTTTCTGGATTTAAAATTCCATGATATCCCCATGACCGTTTCCCGGGCCATGAATCGGGTCGCGGAGATGGGGGTGACCTTTGCCACCGTCCATTGCGGGGAGTCCGGCCGGATGCTGGAAGCAGCAGTCGCAGGCGGCGGGGCCCATGTCGGTGTATTGGGCGTTACGGTACTCACCAGTGTTTCTCCAGAGGAAATTGCAGGGGCCGGATTTAAGGAAGATTTCTCAAACGATCTGTCAGCCCTGGTTCTGAAACGCGCTGCCATGGCCAGGGCCGCCGGATGTGCCGGAATCGTGTGTTCAGGTCAGGAAGTGAAGCAAATCAAAGCATTGTGCGGAAGGGAGTTTGTCGCTGTCACGCCGGGAATCCGTCCGGGTTGGCAGGCGGGTGGTGATGATCAGCGCCGTATTGTCACACCAGCCAGAGCCATTGCGGATGGATCAGATTATCTGGTGATTGGCAGACCCATAAGGGATGCAAAGGATCCGGTATGGGCCGCCAAAAAAGTGGCTGAAGAAATCAGTGTTGCGCTATTTGAATTGTAAACAGCCATTATACATACAGCCGGAACAGCGTGACGCCCATGACCAGTCCCGCAAGAATGATTATAAAAAGGATCTGATCCGGATTGAAGTGTTTCAGCGGCGGCATCGGCAATGTTTAAAATTTGATAAAAATTATTCCGTCTTATCCAACTCAAACGCCGTATGCAGGGCCCGAACCGCCAGTTCCGTGTATTTTTCCTCGATAATGCAGGAAATCCGGATTTCCGAAGTACTGATCAGCAGAATATTGATATTTTCTTTTGCCAGTGTGGCGAACATTTTAGCAGCAACACCGGAATGGCTTCTCATGCCCACCCCGATGACGGATATTTTGGCGATGTTTTCATCCCCAACCACCTGTTCGGCCCGGATTTCTTTGGCTGTTTGCTCGGAAATCTTCATGGCGGCCTTATAATCGGTTTTTGATACCGTAAAGGTCAGGTCCGTCATATTGCCCGAACGGGTATTTTGTATAATGATATCAACGATGATGCCGGCATCTGAAATGGGCGACAGAATGCGAGACGCAATGCCCGGCTCATCGGGAACTTTCAGCAGGGTGATCCGGGCCTCGTTTTTATTGTGCGTCACGCTGGAGACCACCACTTTTTCCATATTGGCATCTTCATTTACCACCATTGTACCTTCCTCCTCATTAAACGATGATCTGACATGAACCGGAACATTGTATTTCATGGCGAACTCTACGGACCTTATCTGGAGCACTTTGGCCCCGAGGCTGGCCATTTCCAGCATTTCGTCATAGCAGATCCGGTCGAGTTTTTTCGCCCGTTTGCAGATATTGGGATCAGCGGTATAAACCCCGTCCACATCCGTATAAATTTCACATGCATCCGCATTGATGGCCGCTGCCACCGCCACTGCCGAGGTGTCGGATCCCCCCCGGCCCAGCGTCGTGATGTCACCTTTGGCGTCACATCCCTGAAACCCGGCCACAATCACGATGGAATTGTCCGCCAGAAGGGCTTTCAGGCGGTCGGCCCCGATGTCTAAGATACGGGCTGAACAGGACTGGCTGTCTGTAAGGATGCCCACCTGATATCCCAGCAGTGACTGGGCCTCATACCCCATTGATTTCAGGGTGATGGCCATTAGCGCCACGGTGGTCTGCTCTCCGGTGGCCATCAGCACGTCCATTTCCCGCTTGTCCGGAAATTCCGTTATTTTTTCCGCAGTCTTGATCAGAGTGTCGGTGACGCCGCTCATGGCGGACAGGATAACCACCACCTGATTGCCCTGATCATAAGTTTTGGCGATTCGCCCGGCGACGTTGCGGATCCGGTCCAGATCGCCCACGGAAGTGCCGCCGTATTTTTGTACAATAAGTGCCATAATGTCCTCTTACTCTCCTGAAAATGTGGTTTTGAGCTGATCTATCAAATTTGTTTTTGGCCGTCCATAAAAAAATAATTCCCAGTTCCGGGTGGATTCATCCGTGTATCCATCCGCCGCTTCATTGGGGGCCGTTACCGCAATGGACAGGTCTTCTTCCAATTCGTCCGGACCCAGACGGCTGGCCCATTCTATTGCCAGGACGCCGGTGGAGACGCTAATTTCTTCTAAACCGATATCCGCCAAATCACCAGCGGCGGAGATGCGGTACAGATCGGCGTGTGCGAGCCGGACACGGCCCGGATATTCGTTGATCAAGGTGTAGGTGGGGCTGGTGATATAATAGTCGGAAGGAACGTCCAACCCGCGGGCCAGTCCCTGAACAAAAACGGTTTTTCCGGCCCCCAGATCACCGGTCAGAGTAATAATTAATTTTTCGTTTTCATGAACGGATAGCCCGATGATTTCGCCAAGACGCCGGGTTTCCTCCGGTGAACGGGTGATAATGCGCAAAAAAGCTGCCGGGGGCGAATTCGGTTTTTGCGGCGTAATCATGGTTTGGGAACCCGGATCATCATTTTTCCAAAACAGGCTCAACGGAGCCCGAATATCGTTTGATATTGCCGGACGCCATCAATCCGGCGATTGCTTCAGGGAGCGCTGCCATCACGTCCGAGGCAATAAATCCAAATGGCCCTTTGGCAGCGGCCAGATTGTCCCCTGCAAGGCCGTGAAGATAAACTGCCAGTTGGGCGGCGGTTCCGGGAGGATAGCCCTGAGCGATAAAACCGGCCACAACCCCGGTCAGGACATCACCCATTCCTGCAGACGCCATTCCCGGATTGCCGGTGAGATTGACAATCACATGACCATCCGGATGGGCGATCAGGGTGCGTGCGCCTTTCAGCACCACATGCACGTTGTACTTGACGGCGAATTCCCGGGCGCAGGGGATACGGTTTTGCTGAATATGGCTGGCTGGCTGGCCCATGAGCCGCGCCATTTCACCGGGGTGGGGGGTGAGGACAATCTCCGAGCAGCAGCCCCTGAGTATCTCCGGGTTGTCCGCGATAGTATTCAATCCGTCGGCATCCACCACTACCGGCACCGGACTTTCCATGATCAGCCGGGAAACCAGGCGCCGGGTTTGAAGACCCGTTCCCATACCGGGGCCGATGGCCAGGCATTTTTTATCTTTCAGCAGGGACATCACATCGGCCCATGCATCATCGCTGAGCGCCCCTGTATCTGTTTCAGCCAGGGGCGCGGTCATGACTTCCATGCCCAATGCCGCAACCACCGGCAGGGAACTTTTAGGGATCCCCAATGTGACCAGCCCGGCCCCTGACCTGAGTGCTGCAAGGCCGGACAGGGCTGCGGCGCCGGTTTTCCCCTTTGAACCGGCCACCACCAGCACATGGCCGGTCTGCCCTTTGTGTGCGTCAACGGATCTCGGAATCATGATTTTCGCAGCCGCCGCTTTGGTCAGCAGATGCTGCAGCGGGTCTACCGTGTCGACAATGTGGGGCGGGATGCCGATATCGATGATATGAAGGTTTCCGGTATATGATGCTCCGGGGGATTGCACATGGCCGATTTTGGGAAACGCAAAGGTGGCCGTGGCAACGGCGGACAAACACACGCCGCAGATATGCCCGGAATCCGCATTCAGACCGGAAGGGATGTCCACTGCCAGCACCGGCCGGTCCAGGGCGTTTAGAAAATCGATGGCGGATTTAAAGACCCCGGTGATATCTGCATTTAAGCCGGTTCCGAAAATAGCGTCCACCCATATATCCTGGACCGCCATTTCGGGTTTGAATTCATTTAAAGCGATGTCATCCGGGATTTCCCTGACCGGAATGTCCAGTGGCGCAAGCAGCCTGAAATTGTCCGCCGCATCTCCGCCAAGGCGGTTGCTGTCGGATAACAGGTACACGGTGACGTGAATACCGGCCTGGGCCAGGTGCCGGGCGATCACAAATCCGTCCCCGCCATTGTTGCCGCGTCCGGCGATGACACCCACTTTTTTCCCGGAAATGTCCGGGAAATGTGCCATCAGAACCCGGACTGCACCCCGTCCGGCGTTTTCCATCAGAACGCGGCCCGGAAGACCGAAGGTTTCGATGGTTTGCCGGTCCATTTCCCGCATTTCCTCAGCAGTTACCAGATGCATGGTTTTTTGGCCTGTTAATGATTCTATAAGTCCCTGATCAGTTTCAGCATATCCGATACCGCCCGCTTCATGCCCACCAGGGCTGCACGGGAGACAATGCTGTGGCCGATGGAAAACTCGTCGATTTCCTTTAATCCCTTGAATCGCTTGATGGAATGATAGCATAACCCATGGCCCGCGTTAACGCCCAGATTGAGCTGGTAAGCGGTTTTTGCGGCAAGAATGATTTTTGAAAACGCCGCGTCTTTTTCGGCCGCTTCGATGGCGTCGCAAAACGCCCCGGTATGGATTTCAATGACGTCCGCCTGGATATGCCGGGCCTGTTCAATCTGGGCGGGATCCGGATCAACAAACAGGCTGACCGGAATGTTCCGGTCATGAAGCCTGTCAATGGCCTGAGCCAGATGGGTTGCATGGGAGATGACATCCAGCCCGCCTTCGGTGGTGAGTTCCGCTCTTTTCTCCGGCACCAGGGTCACCAGATTCGGCTCGACTTCCATTGCGATTCGGAGCATTTCATCGGTGGCTGCCATCTCAAGGATCAGTTTGGATTGGACGGTTTGTTTTAAAATATGCACATCCCGATCCTGAATGTGCCGCCGGTCTTCCCGAAGATGGACAACAATCCCATCCGCACCGGCCAGTTCGGCTAAAACCGCCGCTGCCACAGGATCGGGATAGTTGACGCCCCGGGCCTGCCGCAAGGTGGCGATATGATCAACGTTGACTGACAGACCTGCCATGGTGTTATTCCCCTAAATGGTTAAATAATGCTTCCGTTTTTTCATCCATGATCTCTGCCTCATCATCCGTCTCATGATCAAACCCAAACAGGTGAAGCACGCCGTGGATCAGCAAAAACTGAAGCCGTTGTTCCATTGTCAGTCCCATTTCTGCGGCTTCCCGGATCGTCGTGTCGATGGAAATCACCACGTCCCCCAGCAATTCGGGGTTGATGTCCGAGAAATCGCCCTCATGCATGGGGAACGCCAGAACATTGGTGGGTCCCGGCCGGTTCCGGTAGGTTTGATTCAACTCCGCCATTTCGGCATCATCGATGATGACAATGGACAATTCGCTGTCAGGACTGTCCAAGGCGTTTAATAGTGCTTGGGCTGTCGTCTGCATCTGCTGGAGGGACAGGTTGTGGCGTGTCTGCCGGTTGTCGATCAGTACTCCCATTTTTTTCCTTCTGTTCGCCGGGGGATAGTTTATCCGGGTATTCCACACGGTGATGATAGATGCCGTTTAATATTTTATTGAAGCTCCGGGCGATATTGTGCAGGTCTTTCAGCGTCAGGGGGCATTCATTCAACTGATTGTCCGTAAACAGCTTGTTGAACAGTTGCTGCACCAGGCCCTGAATCCTGTCCGGGGTTGGCTGCTCCAGCGTCCTCGTCGCTGCTTCCACCACATCTGCCAGCATGACCAGGGCGGTTTCACGGGTCTGGGGTTTGGGGCCCGGGTACCGGAAGTTGTCAATATTCACTATTTGATCTTCTTTTTCCAGTTTTTTTGCCTTGTCATAAAAAAAACTGATCAACGTGGTGCCGTGATGCTGGTTAATGGCATCCTGAATCGCCCGGCCCAGCTTGTTTTCCTTGGCCAGTTCAATGCCGTTTTTGGTGTGGGATATCAGAATCAGGCATGACATGGACGGGGCCAGTTTGTTGTGGATATTTTTTCCGCCCTGCTGGTTTTCGATAAAATGGAGAGGGTTTTTCAGTTTTCCGATATCATGATAATACCCGGATACTTTTGCCAATAGCGGGTTGGCGCCGATTTCAGACGCAGCAGCTTCCACCAGCGACCCGACAATGACGGAATGATGATACGTGCCGGGCGCTTCCAGCATGAGGCGGCGGAGCAGGGGCCGGTCCAGATTGGCCAGTTCCTGCAGCGTGCTGTCCGTGGTATAGCCAAAGGACAACTCCATCAGCGGAGTGATCCCGGCGGTGATGATCCCGGCGATAACCCCGCCGGAAAAAGCAAATATCCAGTCCCACAGAATCTTAAAATCCGCAAAATCAATCATATAGATATCAGTTATGGTGGCGAGCCCCATGTTCAAAAGCCCCACTTTGACGCCAGCCTCGATAAATCCTTTGCGCTCCTTGCAGTTCTGGACCCAGAAGGCCCCCATAATTCCGCTCAGCAAAAAAAACAGGCAGAGCTCATAGCTGTTTTCGAAGATGATGGCCGAGATCAAAGCCAGCACAATGGCAAAAGGAAAGGCGATGTTAAAACCCAGAAACTGGCAGATGGTCATGGCCCCGGCAGAAAGGGGTATGCCGTAAAATATGGTAGCCGGAGACAGGGTCACCGGCGCCGCAGGTGCGAGTTCCTGTGCCAGAGATGCTGAAAGCTGCAAAATCAGTAAAAACAGGATGATCACGGAGCTGATGAAAAACAGGTTTTTATTCTGGTAGTGCAGAATTTTTTGCTGATATTTCAGGTGGATCAAATAGGTGATGGTCAGAAGGGCGAAAATAATGAGCGCCGTGCCGATTCCTTTTTCGAAAACCTGTTTTTTCCCGGTCTGTTCTTTGAGCGCCGAGAGTTTTAACAGGTGTTGCGCGGTCACCCGGTCCCCTTCCCGGAGAATCATTTCGCCCCGCTGGATTTTATTCAGTGTTGCACTGATAAGTGATTCTGCCTGGTTGCGCCGGTTTTCCGTTTCGCTGCGGTTGAGTGTAATGTTGGGTTGGATGAGCCGCTGGGTCAAATCCACAATCAGGTTGACCACCGTATAGTCGAGATTCTTGAGCATCGGTTCCCCGATAATCCTGACCATGGTTTTGGCCTGGTCGAGTCCGTAAAAACTCTTTAGGTTCTGAGCCACTGTTTCTGAGTCTGAACCTAAAGATTTCAATACAATGCCCTGGTCGTTGCCTTTTAAAAGAAGGTCTTTGTTGGACACAACGCCGTTGCGCATGATCTCTGACAATATCGAGACAATCAGGTTTGAAATATGAGTGGAGAATTTTTCATTTTCTAAAATTTTATACGCGCCATCGTTTACCGGGATGCCAAGGGTTTTTTCGAATTCCGGTTTCATCGCCCGGACTGCTGTCGTTATATCAACTGGCTGTTTGGATTTTTCGCCGGTTGCAGGGGTGGACTCAAAAACCGCCCGTGGGAGATTGAATGCTTTATTGATCTGATTTTTCAGGTTGTTAGATAAATCGTCATCATAGTCATAAACCGTTAAGACCCCTTCCCTGGCTGTTTTTTTTTGCTGAGCGGTGGCGGAAACATCTTCAACAAAAAAATCAGTGGGCGCCTTGATGTTTTTATCCGCGATATCGCCCAGATTGTACGAGTGATGCATTACCACCAGTCGAGGGGATAAAATCAGGGTTGAAATCAGGGTGACGGACAAAAGAATCCCTGATAACATCCAGAAATTGGGGGGAAACCTTTTTTTAATTGAAATGTCACTGCGTTTTTTATTCATAAGATTCTGATTGCTATTTTTTTTAATAGGTTATCGTCGTATGAACTCTGATGGGGAAGCGGAAAGTGAATGAATAAACCGGTTCATGGACGCTATGCAGGATGGCTTCTGTGAAACTGTTGTTTAAGCATGGGTTTTCCCGGTTTGGCGGATCGTCTGCTGTTCATAAGCATCAATGATCTTTTGGACCAGCCGGTGACGGACCACATCGTGTTTGGTAAAAAAGACAAACTGGATACCCTCGATTCCTTTAAGCAGCTCTTTGGCTTCGATCAGGCCGGACGCCCGGTTGCTGGGGAGATCAGACTGGGTGATATCGCCGGTGATGACCGCTTTGGAATTGAATCCGATGCGGGTGAGAAACATTTTCATTTGTTCGGAAGTGGTGTTCTGGGCTTCATCAAGAATGATAAAAGAATCATTTAATGTTCTGCCCCGCATGAACGCCAAAGGCGCGACCTCAATCACGTCCTGCTGCATCAGGCCGGAGGCTTTTTCAAAGTTCATCATGTCATGCAGCGCATCATAAAGGGGGCGCAGGTAAGGATTGATTTTTTCGGCCAGATCGCCGGGTAAAAACCCAAGGGCCTCGCCGGCTTCCACTGCCGGACGGGTCAGCACAATCCGGCTGACTTTTTTTTGGGCCAGGGCTGCTACCGCCATGGCCATGGCCAGATAGGTTTTGCCTGTACCCGCCGGGCCGATGCCAAATGCGATATCGTATTGCCGGATGGCGTCAATGTATTCTTTTTGTGCCGGACTTTTAGGGGTAATGGTGCGTTTTTTGGACGTCACATATACGGAATCCAAAAATATTTTTTTTAAGTCAACGCGGCTGTCCCGGGAGAGAACACTGGTTGCATATTCCACATCTTTGGGATATATCGGATACCCGCCTTTGATCAGTTCGTAAAGCTGGTTCAGAATATTTTCAGCCAGGGCAGTGGCGATGGTGTCGCCTTCAATGGTGACGGTGGTTCCCCTGGCGGAGAGGGTGACGTCCGTTGATTCGGCGATTCGTTTGAGGTTGCAGTTGTGTGCCCCAAAAAGTTCGTTGGCCGCCTGGTTGTCGATAAAATTGACTTCAGATAGGGTCTGTTTTTGATATTTGCTCATTTTTCCAATCAGCAGCATTAACTTCAGTTGCAGGTATCCGGACTTCGACTCAGTGTTTTTTTTGGTAATTTACACCAGGTTATTAAAAAAAAACAAGAATTATCTTGACGGGGATTTTGGGTTTGAGTAATCCAACATACTGATACGGTTATAATTTTTTTAATATATCAGCCAATCGGACACGATGGGGGGGCGGCAGGTGGACCCCGATGACTTTGCAGCCCCGGCGATAGACACGCACCTCCTTATATGAATGATGATCATATGATTCACAGGAATGGGCCGAAACAGTATGAACCTTTTTGATATAGCGATCATCGTTGTTCTGGGGTATTGCATTATCCGGGGTGTTTTCAGGGGCCTGATCAAAGAAGTGGCGTCGATTGCCGGGCTTCTGGCCGGTTTTTATGCGGCCTATACGTATCATGGAACGGCTTCTCATTTTTTATCCCCCTGGATCACTGAACCGGCCTATCTTTCGATTGCGGGTTTCGTTGTGGTGTTTTGCGGGGTGTTTTTTTCCATCATGCTGGTGAGCATTTTGATCCGGATGGTCGCCAAAGCCGCTTTTCTGGGTGTGGCGGACCGGATATTCGGAGCGGTTTTCGGGGCGTTAAAAGCGGTTTTGGTCCTGACGCTGATCTATATCCTTCTGGTGACGGTTTCCCCTGTCGGTGGAATCGCGTTTGTCCGGGATTCAAAGCTCGCCCCGCCGGTGGTGGCCATAGGCCGGGTGATCGTCGATGTCATGCCCAAAGGCGTGAAGGACACATATGACCGGAAAATGGAGGAATTTAAAAAAGGGTGGAGCCGGAAATCATGAGGAAGGTTGTTGATGAATTGTTAATGAAGGTGTGTCCATGATCGCAATTATCGATTATAAAGCCGGGAATCTGGCCAGTGTGTCCAGAGCGTTTTCCCATATTGGCGTTGAAAATATGATTACCAATGATGTCCGGAGAATAAAATCAGCCGAGCGGGTCGTTTTTCCCGGTGTCGGCGCGGCCGGGTCTGCGATGAAAAGCCTGATCCAGCTCGGGCTTGACCAGGTATTGCGGCATGCCCTTGACAGCGGTAAGCCGGTGCTGGGCATCTGTCTTGGCACTCAGATCATTCTGCAGACCAGTCAGGAAAACCAGACCCCGTGTCTCGGTCTGATCGACGGGTGTGCCCGGGGCTTTTCCGAATCCTTTAAATCCCAGGGGGTCACGGGGCTCAAAATCCCCCACATGGGGTGGAACCGGATCAACCTCCAGTCGGATCACCCGGTATTTGCCGGAATACGGGCGGAAGATGAATTCTATTTTGTGCACAGCTATTATCCGTCACCCGATCATGCGAACCAGGTGATTGCCACCACAGAATACGGCATCACATTTCCTTCGGTCATTGGCATGAAAAACCTTGTCGCCACCCAGTTTCATCCGGAAAAAAGCGGAAAACCAGGCTTGGCGATTCTAAAAAATTTCAGCGGATGGAACCCATGTTAAGCAAACGGATCATACCCTGCCTGGACGTTCGCGAAGGCCGGACCACCAAGGGCATTAAATTTAAAAACAATGTGGATATCGGTGACCCGGTCCAGATGGCGCTCATGTATTATGAAGCCGGCGCAGATGAAATCGTTTTTTATGATATCACTGCGTCTCATGAAAAACGGGATATTATGATCGACGTGGTGCGAAAGGTGGCGGAAACCATTTTTATCCCGTTTTCCGTGGGGGGCGGCATCCGCACCATTGATGACATGCGGGATGTTCTGCTGGCCGGTGCGGAAAAAGTCAGCGTGAATTCAGCGGCGGTTAAAAACCCGGAGATTATTTCCGTGGGCGCGGACGCCTTCGGCAGTCAGTGCATGGTGCTGGGCATGGACGTGAAGCATGTGGGGAAAAACGAAAAGATTCCATCCGGTTATGAAATCGTCATTAACGGGGGGCGGACCTATACGGGGCTGGACGCACTGGCCTGGGCCCTGAAGGGTCAGGAACTCGGGGCCGGGGAAATCTGTTTGAATTCCATTGACGCAGACGGGACAAAAGACGGGTATGAGCTGACGCTGACCGAACTCATTTCAACGGCCGTGGATATCCCGGTGATTGCTTCCGGCGGGGCAGGCCACCCGAATCATTTACATGATGTGCTGACCACCGGCAGGGCGGACGCCGCCTTGATCGCATCGATGGTGCATTATGGCACTTATACGATAGCGGAAATCAAAACATACCTTGATGAGCGAGGGGTCAAGGTTCGGCCGACAGGGTCATGAGTACGGTTTATCTTCGGGCTTGTGTGCGGTCGGGCCCATCGGGTTGATCAAAAAACCAGGGTCTTCAATTTCCATGTGGGTGATGAGGCTTTCTCCTTCGGCAGTGATCATGCGATAGGTAAACCGGTCAGAGGGAAGGGGGGGCCGGGGGGTGGCCACAGGGGCATCAGAAGGATCATTTGTTTTCTGGTCCGGTTGATGCCGGGCAAGGAGCATTCGTTCAATCATATCCGTGGAAATTTTGCTGACGATCAGCCGCCGCTTGTCTTCCACGGAATTGGGCTCGGAATCCGGTGGCGGGGACAGCGATGCCCCGCCGCTATTTAACGAATTCTGAATATCGCTCAGGCGTTTGGCATAAGCGTTCAGCACATTATGAATTTGATGAGGGGCTATTCGCATAAGCGGTATAGTAAATCCGAATAAATTTGCGGTGGCTGTCAAAAGCGATTTCCGGAAGATTATCAGCGGCAAACCAGCCTGCTTCGTCCGCATCGTCACCGGCAATCAGACCGCCGCTGAAGGATGTGACGAGAAAACCGGTCACGAAAACCGTGCCATAGAGCCTGCTGTGGTGTGCGGTAACCCCCAGCAGCCTGTCAATCTTTCCACAAAGGCCGGTTTCTTCCCGCAATTCCCGCAGACCGGCCCCTTCCGGAGTCTCGTGAAGTTCCATAAAACCGCCCGGGAGGCACCAGAACCCTTTTTGGGGGTCGACGCTGCGTTTGACCAGCAACACCTGTTGCCGGGCGTTAATCGTCACCAGGCAAACGGCCGGTACCGGGTTTTCATAAATGGGCGCCTGACATGAAGAGCAGAACCGGCGTACACGCCCCTCAATCAACCGATCCGTGAGGCTGGTCCCGCAAAAATGGCAGAAAAGTTTCGGGATCATTGGGTTTTAATCATCAAAGTTACCTGACGGTCCCTTCTCTCCTTGAATGACTGCCGCCCGGCGGGCAATTTTTTCCGGCGTCCAGTCGTCCGGCCGTTCAATCCGGGTTGCTTTCGGGCCGGGATCATGGGAGCCGACGGCGAGAATCGCGTCTGTCACCAGGGGCGCTGTGTCTTTGCTGTTAAAAACATCCACCAGCATGTGGTAAATGAACTCTTCCACGCGACGGGACATTCTTTCCCTGATTTCCCGGGACTGTGAAAGAAGATGGTTTTCAAAGGGAAGGTTGAGTTTTTTGTAATCCCCTTTTTTCAGGCCTTTGGCCTCGGCATAGGCCGTCATTTTTCCCCACAGGGTTTCCGTTACGCCTTCGTTCGGCAGTTTGATGAACTGGCCGTTCTCATCCAGTTCCGCGTTGCCGTAATCATTCACTTTCAGTCCCCAGGAGATCATTTGCAGGGCGGTGGCCACATTGGCCTTGGTGGTTCGGGTGGTGGTTGCGATCCGGATTAGGCGATCCGAGCTGTTGCCGGAAGTGCCGTGCTGGGCCCCTGAAACTTTATAGGGCGAAAGGGCCTGATGAATTTTAGCGGTCAGTTCCACCTGAATCCCTTCAGCCCCGGCTTCGATGCCGTGAGTGGTGCCGTTATTTAAAGCGATCCAGTCCGGGAAGATATTATGGGCATTGAGACCCTGAATCAAGAACAGCGCTTCTTCCACGGTGGACAGACCTTCTTTGCCCTTGATTTCACCGACTTCGGTTTCATATCCGGCCCATGCGGGCACGTAAGGGGACAATTCGATGCTGGCCGTCAGGTTCTGGTCATCCGGCAAATGGGACGCGTCAATGGCGATGGATGTCATGCCCGCCTCAAACAATGTCGGGATCTCGATTTTTGCCGTTTCGATATCCGCCGGGCTTTTAATGCCGTAATGGTCGGCGTGAATGGCCACCGGTATGGTGATCCCCATTTCATTGCACAGGCTGTCAACGATTCGGGCCATATTCCAAAGACTTACTGCGCAGTAAGCAGATGCGCCGCCTTCGGATTTGGCAATTTCGATGATGATGGCCGAGTTGGCGCGCTGGGCTGCCCGGAGCGCACCGCGAATTACAGTCAAGCTTCTGCCGTTGGCCGCCATGCAGATGGCCTTGCCTTTTTTTAGCATGGCCTGGTCAATGAACTTGCCGCTGACAATCAGGGCTTTGGAATTGGGAAAAAGGGATACGATATTCGGGGGGCGGCCTGCGGCCAGCGCACGCTCAAAGGATGCTGTATAGGGTTTTTGGGGGTCTGTCATTATTCGTTTCCTTTTTTTGGCGTGGGAATGCAAAAAAAATATATCGGGTTAGAGTTGATTCACAACCCGTATTTGGTCTATGGTGCCGTATGTTCCTGAAGAAAAGCCGCCGGACGCGGCCATGCAGTTTCGTTAAAATATGAGATAATCCGGCAAGAAAATCAAGGAAAAAGGCGGTTGATCAGGGCAGGATTGGTTTCATCGGGTGGTATCAAAATTGCATATATTTTGACGTCAGTTTGGCTTCTGATGCGTATGGGGCGGATACGGCCCATACGACGTATCAGTTCCTCGATCAATATGAACATGGTGTGAAATGAAACAATTATCTTCAAATGATTACCCCTCAGAACCGGTGGTTCTGGATAAGCTGTCCGTCCAGTTCATGAAACAGTCGAAATTCGTGCCCATCGCATTCAGTGAAAACAGCCTGCGGGTGGCGATGGTGGATCCTTCGGATTTCTGGACGATTGATGCGATCCGGCAGGGGTTTGGCGTGGACGTTGAAGCCGCTGCCGGGACCGAGGACGATATTGTTGAGGCGGTGGAACGGCTTTACGGGGCCGGGACCCATTCTCTGGAAATGATTATCGAGGAAGCGGGCAAGGATATTTACCAGATCGCGGATACCGGCAAAGAAGATGTCAACCAGCTCAGGGACCTGGCGTCTGAGGCCCCCATCATCCGGCTGGTGAACCGGATTATCCTGAAAGCCGTGGAGTTCCGGGCCAGCGATATCCATTTTGAGCCCTTTGAAGATAAGTTTAAAGTCCGGTTCCGCGTGGACGGTGTGCTCCATGAAGTTGAGTCGCCGCCCAAACAGCTTCAGGCGGCCATCAGCTCCCGGGTGAAAATCATGGCGGATCTGGACATCGCCGAGCGCCGCCTGCCTCAGGACGGCCGCATCAAGCTGAAAATCGCGGGCCGGGATATCGATTTTCGCGTGTCCACCATTCCCACGCTGTTTGGTGAAAGCCTGGTCATGCGGGTGCTGGACCGGGGCATGCTGATTCTGGATCTGGAAAAAATCGGATTCCCTGCGGCCCTGCTTGAAGAATACATGCGCCTGATCACCCAGCCCTACGGGATGATTCTTGTTACCGGCCCTACGGGCAGTGGAAAAACCTCCACCCTGTATACGTCGCTGGCGAAAATCAATTCACCGGAAAATAAAATCATTACCCTGGAAGATCCGGTGGAATATTATCTCAGCGGGGTGAACCAGATCCAGGTGAACCCGAAAATCGGGATGACGTTTGCCAACGGGCTGCGCTCCATTGTGCGTCAGGATCCGGATATTATTCTGGTCGGTGAAATCCGGGACCGGGAAACCGCTGAAATCGCTATACAATCGGCATTGACGGGGCATTTGCTCTTCAGCACCCTGCACACCAACGATGCCGTAGGGGCCATCAGCCGGCTTCTGGACATGGGGGTGGAAGGGTTTTTATTAAGCTCCACACTTCTGGGCGTTTTGGCCCAGCGGCTGGTAAGAGTGATCTGTCCCCATTGCAAGGCTCCGGGGCAGCCGGATGAAAAGCATTTAAGCGCCATGGGACTGACCTCCATGGATATTGAAAATGTCGAATTTTATTTCGGCAAAGGGTGCGAGGAATGCCGTTATACGGGGTTTAAAGGCAGAACCGCCTTGTTTGAATATCTTGCCATTGATTCGGATATACGCAATGAAATCTCTAAAAAATCGGATGCTGAAAAAATCAAAAATGTTGCATTGGGAAAAGGGCTGGTGACCCTGCGGCAGAATGGTTGGGAAAAGGTTCGTCAGGGAATGACGACGCTGGCGGAAATTTTACGGGTCACGCTCGAGAAATAAAATGACGATATTTTCATATAAAGCCAGCGACGCATCCGGGCATGTGGTCAAGGGAACCCTTGAAGCGTCGGATGAAAGAGATGTGGCGGCGAAACTCCAGAGTATGAGCTATATCCCCATCCGTATCCAGGCATCCAGCGGCGGTCAGGGTAAGCTCTCCCTCACCGGGCCGGTGAATTTGTCGCATCTGTTTCAACGGATCACGTCAAAGGACGTGATGATGTTCACACTGGATTTACATGCCCTTCTCGAAGCCGGGTTGCCGGTGGACAAAGCCTTGTCCATATTGATCAATGTGGCGGAAAAAGACAAGTTCCGGGAAGTGGTTTACGGCATCCTGAAGAATGTTGAAGGCGGCAATTCCCTGTCCGAAGCCCTGGCCAAGTATCCGGCTGTTTTCCCGAAACTCTATATTAATATGGTCCGGGCGGGCGAAACCGGCGGCGTGCTGCCCGCGGTTCTCGAACGGCTGGGCAGTTTTCTTGAAAGCTCTCAGGATTTAAAGGAATATATCACGTCGGCCATGGTGTATCCGCTGTTTCTGGTGTTTGTGGGAGGGATTTCAATTATTATCATGCTGGCTTTTGTGGTCCCGAAATTTGCGGTTATTTTTTCGGATATGGGCCAGGCCATGCCGGGATCAACACAAGTGCTGCTTGCCATCAGCCATGGGCTGAGGGGCTACTGGTGGATCATTATCGGCGTGATCGCCGCAATGGTTTTGGGGATTAAAAAATACGTTGCTACCCCTAAAGGGCGGATGGCCACCGACCGCTTAAAGGTTAACGCGCCGGTCACGGGGAATCTGGTGCGGTCCGTGGAAGTAGCCCGTTTTTCCCGCACTCTGGGCACCCTTATTCACAGCGGTGTGCCCATCCTGCAGGCAATGATTCTGGTGCGGGAAATCATTACCAATCAGTTGATCGCGGAATCACTGGACGCCGTGTATCATCGGGTGAAGGAGGGCGAAAGCCTTTCCGCGCCGCTGCTTCAGGCCGGTATTTTTCCGCCCTTGGCGGTATCGATGATTGCTGTGGGTGAAGAAACGGGCAATCTGGATCAGATGTTGTTAAGAGTGGCGGACAATTACGAAAAAGTGGTCCGGAACATGATCAAGCGGTTTGTCAATCTGCTTGAGCCGGCCATGATCCTTGCCATGGGCCTGATTGTTGGGTTTATTGTCATCTCCATGCTGCTGGCGGTATTCAGCATGAATGATGTCCCCTTTTAAAGGGCTTTTATATGAAAATATAAAAAAATCCTCTGCGTTCCTGCGTCTCTGCGGGCGAAAAAACATATCTCGCGCAGAGACGCTGAGGCGCTGAGAAAAATCACTTAAGTCTTTATTCTCATCCTTTGTTGTGAGCATCCGGGCATGGGAGTTAGAAAGAAAGGAAAAATGATGAAAGAAATGAAGCGAATAAAAAGAAACGCAGGGTTCACCTTGATTGAACTCCTGATCGTGATGATTATACTGGGCTTGCTGGCGGCGCTGGTGGCGCCGAGGATGTTCGGCAAAGTCGGCACATCCAAGCAAAAGGCCGCCAAGTCCCAAATGTCTCTTTTTGAAACCGCCCTGGATACTTACCGACTGGATGTGGGAAAATATCCGACCACTGAGCAGGGGCTGGCGGTTCTGCGGGAAAAACCCGGCGATACGGATGACTGGGATGGGCCTTATCTCCCCAAGGAAGTCCCGGTCGATCCCTGGGGGCAGGCGTATATTTATACAAATCCGAGTGAACATGGCGATTATGACATCCAGTCTTATGGCGCGGACAAACAGCCCGGCGGAGAAGGTGAAAATGCCGATATTGTGAGCTGGAAAGATCTTTAATAATGCAAAGGGGGTTTACGCTGATAGAGTTGCTGGTGGTGCTGGTGCTGATCAGCTTGATAACCGCGCTGGTGGCCCCGAGAATGACATCCCCCCTGGGAAATCTCCAGTTGAAGACGGCGGTTAAAAAAGTCGCCGGGTCGCTTCGCTACGCCCGCAGCCTTGCTGCCAGTGAAAAAGAAAACCGGGTGTGTGTGTTTGATTTTGAAAACCATAAATTGACGATCTTTTCCGAATCGAGCCCAGGCCGCGGGAATGAAAGCGCGGCTCCGGAAGGCGGTCGGGAGCTATCCTATGTCTTACCGAAAGGCGTAACCCTGAAACAAGCGTATGCTGGAGAAACAGCCGTGGATAGTGGAATGTTTCAGGTCGTTTTTTTCGCAAATGGCAGCAGCAGCGGCGGGGACGTTGTCCTTGCCGGCGAGAATGAACGGATGATGATGATTCACATTGATTTTATCACCGGCATGGTTGAAATTGCGAAGTCATCTTCTCGTGAATAAACCGGTCGTTGGCCATCGGCAGGGTTCGCGGACGCGGTTTTTTCGCCCCCGGACGGGAACGTCTTTCGGGCAAAAAGGGTTTACCCTGATTGAAGTGCTGGTGGCGGTGATGGTTCTGGCGATTTCGCTGGTGGTGATCATGCAGCTTTTTTCCGGCGGATTAAAATCGAATAAAATATCAAATGATTACCAGTATGGCATATTCCATGCAAGAGAGAAAATGGAGGAATTGCTCCTTGCCCAGGAATGGGCGCCCGGAGAGACCAGCGGCGATTTTGAAGACGGATACCGGTGGACGGCGACCATTGAGGAAATACCTGACGAGACGGATGGCAGTGAAGATGCCGGGGACGATGAGGAACTGGTTAAAAAACTGCCGGTTTCGACCCTGCTGATCCGTTTGAATGTGATCTGGAATAATGGCGACCGGGAAAAACGTTTTGAGCTGACGACCACAGCGCTGACTGAAAAAAGAAATACACCGGAAGCAGCGGAATAATCCATGACGTATCGGCCGGACAGAGGCTCAACCCTCATCGAACTGTTGATATCCCTCTCCATTCTGGGCGTTATTCTGTTGATTATTCTGGGTGCCTTTCGCATCGGTATCCGGGCGTGGGAAACCGGGGAAAGGGATGGGGACAGGTACCAGCGGCAGCAGATGGTCTTTTCGATCCTCAAACGCCAGTTGTCATCAGCCTGTGACCAGCCCATCGTCTCTGAAGATGAGAAGCCGACTGTTTTTCGCGGAGATTCGGAATCCATGGATTTTATTTCTTCCATCTCCGTTGTTCCCGGCAATGAATCTGGAAATGTGCAGGTGGCTTACCGGGTCGGCAGTGGCGAAGAAGGAGAGGGATATTATCTTGAAATAACGGAACAAAATGTGCTGACTGGAAAAGGGGATAAAAAGAGGGGCGTCACGGATGAACCAATGGCCCATCGCTTGATTTTCGGGGCCCATGCCGTATCGTTTGAATATTTGGAATTGACCCCGGAAGCGCCCGAATGGCAGGCTGAATGGAACCCGGACAATGATGCGGGGTTGCCTGCTGCGGTCCGATGCACCTTGCAAATGGATGAAAAAAAACCGCCGATCAGAATGATTGCCCGGATGCTGCCCGAGGCGGACCGCCGATAATGCTGACCATCCCATCAGTGACAGTCCATGGATATATGAAAAATTTTTTTTCCAATAAGGGCGTTGCCCTGTTAATGGTGTTGTGGGTGCTTATGCTGTTGACGGTGATTGTGGGGGAATTTTGTTTCGCCATGAAAACCCGGGTCAATATTACACGAAATTTTAAGGAATCCACGCAGGCCTATTATATCGCAGTGGCCGGCCTGAACCAGGCGATCGAACAGACCCTTCGGGAACTGATGACGCCGCGCAGGCTCGTGTCTGTTGAAGAAGAGGACGCCGAGGAAACAGCGGTTGAATGGCGCATCAATGCGGATATGCCTCCGGTCGCCTTCGGCAGCGGAACGTTTGAAACCCGGATTGAAAATGAAAGCGGCAAGATCAATATCAACCTGGCGGACAGGGGAATGCTGATGGCCATGCTCGGCAGTCTGGATATGGATGACGAGGAAAAGGATGTGATCGCGGATTCCATTATGGATTGGCGGGACACCGACCGGAATCACCGGATCAACGGCGCAGAAAATGATTATTATCAGTCATTGCCCGAGCCCTATGACTGCAAGGACGGTGATTTTGATTCCAAAGAAGAACTTTTGAAGGTCCGGGGCGTCACTCCTGAAATTTATGAACAGGGACTTGCGGCCTATGTGACCGTATTCCCTAAAAGCGACGTCCAGAAGAGAAAACAGCGGGCCGGTAAAAAGGAATTTAATTACAATAAATTAAATATCAATTCGATTCCACTGGAAATGTGGGCCGGTTTTCCGGGAATGACCGTTGAGCTGGCGCAGGATATCGCTGCCTATCGAGCGGAAAAAGATTTTCAATCGCTGCGGGAGGTCGCAGATATTGTGGGACCGGACGTGTACCGGGGGATATCGAAATATTTAACGTTGCAGGATTCACCGTATTTTACCATTCGGTCCAAAGGAAAAATACCGGGAAGCCGGATAGAGGAAGGCGTGACCGCAGTGGTTCTTTTTGACGTTCGGATGAAAAAAAAATATCAGGTAATTCAATGGATGGATGACATCGATCATCATCAGCCGGGGAGCCGGCTCCCGATTTCATAATACGAAGGCCTAAAAGAGGAAAGCAACATTGTTTTTTAATTCCAGTATCGGTATTGATATCAATTCCCACCGGATTCGTGCGGTCCATTTAAAAGCCGCGTTTAAAGGGATGACTCTGGTGTCGGAATCCAGTTGCCTGCTCGATGAATCAAAGTCCAGACAGGACAGGCAGTCTGACATTTCTGATTTTATCAATGGGATTATCCGGGAAGAAAAAATTGCGGCCTCCGATTTGTTTATCGGGATTTCCGGCGATCAGGCGATCCTCCGGGAAATCGAATTCCCGCTGGCAGTAAAAGAAAATTTGCGGACAACCCTGAGCTATGAAATCGAGAAATACATTCCATTCCCCGCCGGTGATATCTACTTTGATTATCAGATTGTTGCTGAAGACAAGACACAAGAAAAACTGAAACTGCTCCTGACGGCTGTCAAAAAGGAGACACTGGATGATTTTCTGAAGATAGCTGAAAGTGTTGATCAGGGCATTTCCGGCATGGAAATTGCGCCGGCTGCGGTGGCGAATTATTATTTCCACATGCATCCGGATACCCAGGGACCGGCTGTCATTGTCAGCATACGGGACCTCTGGGCGGATGTGATGATTGTTCAAAACCGGGCCCTGATATATTCAAAAACATTTGCTGGTTCAGGGGAAACGGTTGATTCACTTTTGGCAGGCGGTCAACTGGTGCAATTACGGGATGTTTTTTTTGAAACTGAAAAAACCGTCCGGCTGGTTCTGTACGGTGTTCGTGAGGCCGAAGACTGGCGGCGCCGGTTGTCGGGGGAATTCCAGGAAATTGTAACCGGCAATCTTCATGCGGGTATTCAGGATGCTGCTTCCATCCCGGCGTTTGGCCTGGCCCTGAAAGGCATTCGGCCGGTCCCGGTTCAAATGAACCTGATGCCCGTGGGCTTGCGAAAAAAACCGAACCGAACCGGCATCTATGTAATGGCCGCTTTGGCGGGACTTCTCCTGCTATCGGGGGGTCTGTGGGTTGGCAGTCATCTGATGAGCCAGCGGCAGATATTAAAATCCCTGGAAGCTGAATCGGCCCGTTTAAAAGCCGAGGTTTCGGTTGTTGAGGAGATGTCGGCGGAAACCCGGATGATTAAAAAAAATCTGGAATATTTAAGCTCCCTTCGGCCAGGCAACACGTATATAATTGAAATCATGAAAGAACTCAGTGATATTATTCCTCAGGGCGCCTGGATAACGGACTTTAAGCTCAATGGAAATAAGTTGGGACTTTACGGGATGGCCGATTCCGCGTCCGAGCTGATTTCCATTCTGGAAAAATCTCCGTTGTTCATGGATGTGGTCTTTCTTTCCGCCATACGCAATGACCGTGACGGAAAAGAAGTGTTTCGCATTGGATGTAACATTCAACTCAAAAAACAAAGTATATAATGCTGGAATCCATTCCTTTAACCAAAGAAAGAAAGATGATCCTGATCGCAGGGGCGATTGTCCTGCTTCTGGGCGCTATCTACCGGTTTTATCCGGACATTCATTCGATGGTTTCCGTTTCGGATGAAATGGCCGTAAAACAGAAGCAGGTGGAAACGTATGCCGGAATTGTTGCCAAGCGGAAGCAGATCGAAAAGGAAAACGCCTATGTTAAACGGATGCAGAAGCAGGCGGAAATGCGTCTTCTTCCCGGAGACACGCCGGCCCTGGCTGCTGTGGAAATTCAAAATATACTCAATACCATCAGTGCGGCAAGCAATGTGAAGTTTGTGACCATGCGGGTGATGAAGCCGGAAGAAGATGCGGATGCGGAGTTTATCCGGCTGCCGGTTCAGTTTTCAATGAATTCGAACATCGTTCAGCTGAAGACTATTCTTTATCAAATTGAAGCTTCTCCAAAATTGCTGATTGTTAAAGAGCTTGATGCGAGTTTATCAAAATCGAGAGGTCAGGAGGATTTGATCCGTTCAACGATAACCGTTGAAGGGCTTATGCAGCGTACCGGGGCGGAAAGCAAGCCGTTACCCAAAAAAAAGGCGGATTGAACATGGTGTCACGGGTCTGGATCGTTAATGCGCTTCTGGCAGTCGGCCTGGTCATTTGCTGGATGAATATCTGGGATGTCTGGCAAACAGATACGGGTATGGTGCCTGTGGTGTTGTCTGAAGAAAAAGGCAAGGCGGCCAAATCATTTAAGACGCCGCCTGAAAATGGTATTTTATCCGATGCCGATTATCAGAGCGTGGTGGCTCACAATCTGTTTTCAGCGACCCGGACAGCGCCGTCGCCGGAAGCTGCCAAAACAGAACCGGTTGATGAAGAGGTCCGGATTTCAGGCGAAAAGGTAGTACTTTACGGAGTGGTCATATTTGATAAATACAAGACCGCTCTGATCAATAATCCCGGGGACCAGGAAAAAAACATTCAAAACCGATGGGTAAAAGAGGGCGATAACATCGGGAATTTGAAGGTCCGGGAGATCCATCATGATCAGGTGGTTTTGTCAGACGCAGAAGGGAGTTACCGGGTGTTGCTGCATGATCCTGAAAAGGCGCCGAAAAATTCGGTCTCTCCCAAAAGTTCGCCCTCATCTCAGCCGAAAGTCGTCAGCGTTGGGGAAACGCCCTCATCAGTAAGCACCAGCGTCAAGACTACCCCGTCGGCAGCAAGCGCGGTTGAAAAGGCGGAGCCGGTGAGGCAGCAGAGCTCTAAATTTACAGAAAAGGTTACCATATCGGAAGACGGTCAGTATGAAATTGTTGATACGCCTTTGGGCAAAATCAAAAGAAAGAGAAAATAAAAGTGAAAACAATATTTTATAATAAAAAATGGTTGTTGGCTATGATGTGTTTGATGGTGATCGTCTCCGGATTCCCGGGGTACGCACCTTCTGCCTGGGCCCAGTCTCCTCCGGCCGGTGACACGGACAGTGAAAATGCTGTTTCTCCTGTGATCGCGGAAGCTCCGGAAAACGACGCCACGGCAACCGTTCAGCCCGAAGAAAAATCTTCAGGCATGGGCAAGCTGGTGTTTAATTTCGACAATGCGGAACTTGCCGAAGTGATTCGTACTTTAGCTGATTTGCTGCGCATCAATTATATGCTGGATCCGGCTGTCGGCGGCAAGGTCACCATTCACACCGCCGGTGAACTGGACCAAAATGATCTTTTTCCGATTTTTTATCAAATACTTGAGGTGAACGGCGTCACAGCAATCAAACGGGACAATATTTATCACCTTGTTCCGATGAAAGACGCCGCAAGGTTGCCCATCACGTCGCGAATGAACCGGACTGGCAAGATTCCGGCCGGGGACCGGGTGGTCATTCAGGTCATCCGGCTGAAGTCCGTTTCTGCCCAGGAAATCGCAAAGGTGCTGACCCCGTTTGTTTCAGCGGAAGGCAGCATTGTAACCCAGGAAAACACCAATCTTCTGGTTGCGGTGGATAAAGCGGACAATATCGCCAAAATCCTTCGTCTGGTGGATGTATTTGACTCGGATATTTTTGACCGGGTCAATTACCGGTTTTATCCGCTTCAGTATGGCGATGTCGAAACCATGGTTGAAACCATGGATAAAGTGTTCACCGCTTACGGTCCGTCAACAAAAGCGGGGATGACTTTTATTCCCATTGTTCGGTTGAACACGCTGCTGGCAGTGGGTTCCCAGCCCAAAGCATTTGATGCGGTTGAAAAATTTCTTAAACAGTATGACGTGCCGAGCCAGAGCACGGAGCCTTCAATTTATTTTTATCCGGTGAGAAACGGTCAGGCCTCGGATATTGCGGGTATTTTAAACCAGGTTTTCACTGGTGGGAAAAAGGAAGCTGCGACTGATAAAAAGAAGTCCCAAAAAACAGAGTCGTCCTTCAGGAATCCGTTAAGCCGTGATGCAAAGTACAAGAAACAGGAGACAGACCAGCGCCAGAAACCTCCTGCTGCAAAGCCGTCATTGGGTCAGAGCGCCGGTGGTGCTGGCGGCGATTCCTTCGGCTCCGGGACATTGAACGGCGAAGTGCGCATCACGGAAGATGAAGCCCGCAATTCTCTGGTGATTGAGGCCGCCCCCGCAGATTACCAGATCATTAAAAATTTGCTCACCAAACTGGATATTCTCCCGCGACAGGTCTTGATTGAAATGATGATCGCGGAAATCGGCCTGGACGAAGCATCAAGATTGGGGGTATCGTGGAAGTATAATAAAGAGGGCCCCAGTATGGACACGAGTCTGATAAGCGCCAAGATCAACACAACGCTCAACCCTGGCATGGAGGTTTTGGTGGGCAATCCGGACCGGTGGTCCGCCACGCTAAATGCCCTGGCGACCGAGAACAGGGTCAATATTCTGTCAACGCCGAGAATTCTGGCGTCCAACAGCCTGCCGGCGACCATTGACATTTCCCAGGAGATTCCGATCACCACGACTCAATACCAGTACACCGATACCGGGAATTCCGACCTGCTGGAAACGTCCATTGAATACCGGGATACGGGGTTGCTGCTCACCGTAACCCCGAATATCAATGAACAGGGGCTGGTGACCATGGAGATCAGTCAGGAAATCAGTGAACTGGGTCCGAATATTGATGCCGGCAACTCTTCATATCCCTCGTTTTACAAACGCGCCACCGACACGACCCTGACGGTGCAAAGCGGCCAGACCATCGTCATCGGCGGAATCATTCGGGAAAGCAAAAACGCGGACGTAGCCGGGACGCCCTGGCTGGTCACGCTGCCCGTGGTGGGGTGGCTGTTCGGAACGCACACGGATGCAAGCAAAAAAACGGAACTGATCATCATGATCTCTCCCTATGTGCTGGATGATTTTGATGATGTGGATGCAGTGACCCAGGAGTTCAAGAAAAAGGCGGTTAACTTGTTTCCGGAAGCAAAATAAAAAGGTGAACAGGCTGAAGGCTGAAGGTAAAAGGCGGCAATTCAATTTCTTTGCTTTTTTATGCGCGGCACTCGGCATGGTTTTTTGCGCTGCTTTCCCGGCGCCCTGCCAGGAAAGCGCAATCGCCGACCGGTCCTTTCGGGTGGTTATCGTTGTTTCCGCTGATATTCGCCCATACATTGAAGCGCTGGATGGGCTTCGCAGTGAACTCGACCAGACCATCGAAGCGGAAGTAGCCGTCATCATGCTGGACCGGTATGATGAGAAAGCCGGATTTGATCTCGCGGACCGTCTGATCCGGGAAAAACAGACGGATCTGATCGCATCCATCGGTCCGGAGGCGGCGGCGTTTGTATGGAAAACCTTCCCGAGCATTTCCATTCCCCGAATATATTCCCTTATCTTAAACCCGGAAAAAGTGATCGGCGTCCGGGACATAGACGCCGGCATTTCCTTAAATATTCCGCCGGATATTCAGCTTCACATGATTCATCGGGGACTGCCGTCCATCCGCCGTATCGGAATATTTTTCGATCCGGCGCACAACCGCGATTTTTTTGACGAGGCCGCAATAGCGGCGCAGGAGCTTGGGGTTGAACTGGTTCCGCTGGCCGTGACCGCCCGCAAAGATATCCCGTTTTTATTGCAGGAATGTTTTGATTCCCTGGATGGTGTCTGGCTGATTCCTGACCGCACGGTGATATCCGAAAGCATTGCCCAGCATATTATCAAGCAGTGCGTGTTGCAGAAAATCCCTGTGATCGGGTATAATCAGTTTTTTTATGATTCCGGGGCTGCGCTGGCTTTTGTGTTTGATTATGCAGACCTTGGCCGGCAGACGGCGGGATTGATCATTTCGGCGTTGAATAAACAGAAATCAGGTGGGCGGACGCCGGTTTTTAAAGTCTGGCTCAATGAATCGGTTTTAATAAATCTGGCCATTGGCATGCCTGAATCCATCCAGTTGCCGGTGATGGTGGGTCCATGAAAAGTCCCGGCATCCATTTACGATTTCTGGTGACGGCCTTGATAACGATCAGTCTGACCGCTTTCATTCTGGGGTATGTGGGGATGAGGCTGTTTCACGGTTTTGTGCAAAACCAGTTTGATGAACGGTTTCAATTTCTGGCGAGATATCTGGCGCTTAATTCCGAACTGGGTATATTGATTGATCAGCGGTCCATGCTGGATCAACTGGCCAATAATCTTCTGGCCGAGGGAGATATGGCGAAGGTCGCCATATTCAATGCTTCCGGCGACCGGCTGGCCGAGGCGGCCAAGGAAATTCCCGGCCCTTATGCCGCCATTCGGGAGTCTGTTCGGGTCAAGGCCGCCAGTGATGAAAGCCAGGCGTTTTTTGGCCAGGCCGTTCCGCTGCCGTCCGATGAGAAGCTGGACATTATCGGAGAAGTGGAGATTGTTTACAGCACTTCCCAGGTGAACCGGCTATTAAAGACCATTACCTTCTGGTATCTCTGGCTGGCGGCGGGTTTAGCGGCGTTCAGTCTGGTGGTGTTTTATTTTATTTCCCGGTCTCTGGTGTCCCCTCTGACCCGGCTGGCCCAAACTGCCCGGCAGGTGGGGGCGGGCGATCTGGATTTGCGGATGATGCCCGGCAATATCCCTGAAACCCGGGAAGTTTCACTGGCGTTTAATGCCATGCTCGATTCTCTGGAAAGGGGACGTCTGGCGGTGGAGGCGGCCCAGCAGGAGATGGTCCGGCAAAACCTGCTGGCTGAAATGGGTAAATTTTCCATGATGATTGCCCATGAAATAAAAAACCCCCTGAGTATTATTAAAAGTTCTTTTGATATGTTAAAAAAAGATCCGACCCAACCGGATAATGTTATTTTTTTTCAGTATATTGAAGAAGAAATTCAGCGGATCAACGGCCTGATTGAGGATTTTCTGTCATTTGCCAAACCCGCGAAACCGTCATTCCGGGTGGTGGACGCCAACAGCATGCTCAAAGACTGTGTGGACCGGTTCGGGCGCATGGACACCACCCACCAGATTGAATTTGAAACACATATTCCGGATACATCGTGCCTGTCCTATCTGGACCCGGATTTATTCCGGCGGGCGATTGACAATATTTTAAAAAATGCAGTGGAAGCCTGTAAAGAACAGGGGGTTATTACCATTGATGCGGCTTGCATGACGGAAAGCTGGCGCGTGGAAATTGCCGATGACGGATGCGGAATTCAGGAAAATATGCTGGACAAGATTTTTAATCCCTTTGTGACCACACGGGCAAAGGGCACCGGGCTCGGGCTGGCGTATACCTCCCAGGTGGTTCAGGGGCACGGCGGCAGCATCCGGGTCGAGAACCGGTTTCAGAAAGGCGCCCGATTTATCATCGAGATCCCGAGGGAGCCGAAACAGTTTGATTTGTTTGATTTGAATAGCGTAAAGGAATAAGGAATGGCCTACATTCTGGTGGTTGATGATGAAGAAAAAATGCAGCATCTGCTGTCGATTATGCTGATGCGGCAGGGATATCGTGTCGACCGGGCAGGCGACGGGCAAAAAGCCCTGACGCTGGTCCGGGAAAACCCTTATGACCTGGTGATATCGGACATCCGCATGCCGAATATGGATGGTCTGGAGCTGTTGTCCGCGATCAAGGAATTGAATATCCCCTGTCCGGTGGTGTTCATCACTGCGTTTGCCAGTGTTGATTCAGCGGTGGATGCCATGCGCAAGGGCGTGGCTGATTATATCACCAAGCCCTTTGATGAAGAGCGGATTCTGCTGACAGTTGAGCGGACCCTGGGTGTATCCCGGATAATCGCAGAAAATATCGAGTTAAAACAAAAGCTTTTAGATGTATGCGGCGGTCGGGAGATTGTGTATGTGTCCAGGCAGATGGCGGATGTGATGAAGGCTGCCCTTCAGGTGGCTGCTACGGACACCGCCGTGCTGATCACCGGAGAATCCGGTACCGGCAAAGAGGTCGTCGCCGGGTTTATCCATGACTCCAGTCCCCGGGCCAAGGCCCGGTTTGTTCCGGTTAACTGTGCGGCCATTTCTCCGAGTCTGGTGGAATCGGAACTTTTCGGGTATGAAAAGGGTGCCTTTACCGGCGCGGACCGCCGGACCAAGGGGAAATTCGAATACGCCCACGGCGGCACCCTGTTTCTGGATGAAATCGGTGACTTGCCCCAGGAAGCCCAGGCGAAACTGTTGCGGGCGTTGCAGGATAAAAAAGTCCAGCGGGTGGGCGGAAACGAGGAAATTCCGCTGGATGTGCGGATTCTGTGCGCCACCAACCAGGACCTGAGCAAGCTGGTGCAGCAGGGAAAATTCCGCCAGGATCTGTATTACCGAATCAATGTGTTTCCCGTAGAAACCCCGCCCCTTCGCGATCGGATCGATGATATTGTGCCGCTGGCCGAGTTTTTTTTAAAACGGTTGAAAGGCGGGAAAGAGGTTCGGATGACGGACGGCGCGATCCGGACCCTTCAGACTTACAGTTGGCCGGGCAATGTCCGGGAGCTGGCAAACGCCATGGAACGGGTCATGATCTTAAGTCCCGGTGACGGGAGCGTGACAGCGGAAACGTTATCCTTTTTAAGGGGCGGGGCAGGGACTTTGTGTGCAGCGGACCCCTTTACCCTGCCGCCGGGCGGTATTTGCCTGGAGTCGTTGGAAAATGATATGGTCCGGCAGGCGCTGGCCTTAACCGGAAATAACCAGTCGGCGGCGGCCGCCTTGCTCGGGTTGACCCGGGCCAAATTCAGGGTTCTGGCCAAGCAGGCGGCAGATAGCGGTTCATAGAATATTCGGGAAAAAGCTGTGATCCAACAGGTTATTAAAATAGTGGTGGCGGGGATAATGATCGGCTGTTTTTTATCGCCCCCTCCTGCCCGGTCGTCGGACCGGGAAGACACCCTGCTCATGTTTGTCGGTGAAGAACTGGATGTTCTGTCCATTGCCTCCCGCCGGGAAGAGAGCGCCCGCCAGGCGCCGGCGGTGGCAACGGTTGTTACCCGGGAGATGATTGAAACCCGTGGCATCTTCACCCTGAGTGATGCCTTAAGCCAGACGCCCGGGTTTTATATGGCAAGGCAGGAATGGGGTACCCGGCCATATCTCCGGGGCGTGCCGGATTCGGTTCTGTTTTTGTATGATACGGTGCCCATGAATTCGGATTTCACCAAATCGGTCCACCCCCTGGATGATGAATTGTCTCTTGCGCCGGTCAAACGGATTGAAATTATTCGGGGGCCGGGTTCGGTGCTGTGGGGGCCGGATGCGTTTGCCGGTATTGTCAACGTAGTGCCCATGACAGGCAAAGACTTAAACGGCGTGGCAACCGGGGCGGATTACAGCGCTCCGGGAGATGCCCGGGGGGCCTATGTGAATGCGGGGCATGACGGCGGGGCATGGGATGGTTTCATTTCTTTGACCGGCAGGGAAGGGATTGCTGATGACCAGGCCGGAAACGTTACACGTTTCTGGGGGGATGGATCCGGTGCGCCGGTTCCTCCCGAAGACCGTTATGGCTATGCCAGGGCGGACCGGCCGTATTTTATCGATATTGTCGGCAACGCCAATGTCAGGGATCTGGCGACCCTCTCCGGAAGGTACTCGGATTATTCCTGGCCCTATGCCATGAAGGATGAAGAGCAGCAGCAGGCCTGGCTTGAAAATCGCAGTACGCCGGTCTCCTATGTCAAACTGGAAAGTAAAAAAAATGTGGCTCTGAATTCGGCGCTCCGGTTTACCGGGTATTATTCATCCGTGGATGCCGAACAACAGGTGATTGATCTGAGTCTTGCGCCCAGTGAGCGGACCGCTTACACTGAACTCATGTATGATCAAAAAATTTTCTCGGGAAAAGGGCTCTTCACCACAGGCACCGCTTACCGGAGCACCCAGGTGTCCAATGCGCCGGTCTGGGACAGTTATCTGCCGGGATATCTGGTTCCGGAAAATGAAACATTTTTGCCGAGCATCTCCGAAGTGGATTACGAGACGAGGCTCTGGTCGGTTTTTGGTCAATATGCACATAAAATCGGCAGGACCGACGTGTCATTCGGCCTTCGCCATGACGCCCATGATTTTTATGACGACAGCTTGAGCTATAACTGCGGCATTGTCTGGTCCCCTTCAACTGAATGGGGAGTCAAACTCCTATACGGGACCGCTTACCGGACGCCCTATACCAGCCAGTTGCTTGATAAGCAGGAAGCCGGATTTGAGGATATCCACACCAGCCTTGAAGAAATCAATACGGTGAATGCGGAAGTATCCTGGCGGCCGGACCGGCGCTTTGGTCTTACTCTTGGCGGGTTCGTCAATCATATATCCAACCATGTCGCAGACAACGCCTACGCCGGGCTGTCAGATCCCAACAGTCAAAAAATTTACGGTATTGAGCTGGAAGGCGTGGTATCGCCGGTGGAGCATCTTGAACTCAGCGCCAACCTGACGGCCATGCGAAACACCGGGCCGGATGAGGTGTATCGGTATGAGGACGGCATTATTATTGATCCGGTCGACGGCAGCTCGGAAACAATTTATACGGAATTGAACTATCCCTTTGACACGGGCCCGGACCGGCTGGTCAATTTCATGGCCAAATGGGAGCCGTTTAAACGGGTTTCCCTGTTCTGCCGGACGGGATACACCGCATCCATTGATATGGTCTGCCCCACCTGCGTGACGTCGGAGTCAACGCCCGGGGTGTGGCTGACGGATATGGCGATGACTTACCGGGACATAGGGATTTTCGGACTGGACGCAGGCGTGTATCTGAATAATGTGACGGACAAGGATTATCAGGTTCCCGGCACCTATAGCCTGATTGACGGAGAGCCGTTTTCCGTGCGTGTGCTTTTGAAAAGAGCCTGGTGATGGCAGATCCAGGGTCAATGGCTAGATGTGGCCACCGGTGGTTAAATCTAGCCAAAAGTACGTGACACCTCCCGTGCTTCCGGGATTTGCCGCCAGATAATCCGGCATTATTTTGGTTTTTGTGGCGAGATCTCCACCTGTTTTTCCAACGAAACTTTTTTTGTACGCGGTCATTGCGGGTTTCGGAATCAGGTGCGGTTTGAAATACTGGCAATATGGACGGCGGAATTCACCATTTAAAATAATTTACCGGGAAAGTGGCATTTTTATTGCAAAGATAGTTGTCATGATGAAAACACGACGTAAATATATCCTTTTTATAATAGCTGCTTTAATAACGCTGACAACCGGTGTTGATATCGCTGCTCTCAATGGACCGGCATATGCGGCTGAGCCGGTGGTCGTCGCTGACCCTCTGAACTCGATGGACGCAAACGAAACCGCCTTGTTTACGCTGATCAATGCGGCCCGCCAAAACCCGCTGGAAACCGCCGTATCGCTGGGGCTGGACAGAGAGCAGGTGCTGAATGACCTTCCGGATCTGAAGGATATGCTGGAAAAAGGCCTGCCGCCCCTGGTTTTTAATGATCGGTTGTATCAGGCCGCCGGCGACCACACCCGGGAGATGCTGGCCAACAGCTATTATTCATACGAATCATTAGATGGCCGAACGGTTGATCAGCGATTGCAGGATGCCGGATATGCGCCTGTAAAATCAAGTGAATCCCTTGGATTGATCGTTTTTAAGAATTTTATCAATGCCGACCGGGCCGTGTATCAGCTGTTTGAAAAAATGTTTAAGGATGAACTCTCCCCCGCCTGGACCGGACCGCGCAATATCCTGAATCCGGAGTTGAGTGAAATCGGAATCGGCATTGCCGGCGGGCTCTATCAATCGGACGCTCTGAAGGGCAATGTGTATCTGTCCACCTGTGATTTCGGAAAGTCCATCGAAATCTATGAGCTTCAGCTCGTACAGTTGATCAACCAGTTCCGCGCACAGCCGGCCAATGTGGCCGCGTCTCTGGGCTTGGATGTGGAGGCCATTACCGGGGTGTTTCCGGAACTAAAACCGGTTTTTTTAAACGGATTGCCGCCGGTGCAGTTTAATGTTCCCTTGTATCTGTCGGCGGGTGAAAAAATAAATGATATGCTGGAAAACGACTATTTCGGGTACGCTTCTCCCGGCGGTATAACGCTGGGGCAGCGGATTTGGGCGGCGGGTTACCGAGCGGAATGGGCGGCTGAGACGCTGGCGCGCACGGCGACCTGTGATATCGCCATGTCCCCGGGCCTGACCGTGTCACGAATTTTCAAACAGATGTGTTTCAACTCATTGCGCACGAGCGGCTATCGGGATGCCAATCTCCTGTCTGAAAAAGCCGTGGATGCCGGATTCCGGATGGTGGCTGCGGAGTCCGCCGCCATGGGCAATATCTGCGGAGACCATGTGCATGTGACTGTAGGTGATTTCGGAGCGGGCCTCATAAAGGCTGAACCCGTGGTGAACGGCATGGTGTTTGTTGATGAAAATGGCAATGATTTATATGATATCGGTGAAGAAGTTTCCGGTGTCCCGGTGACCATCCGGGCCCAGGGAGTGAACGGCGCCTCCCGGACTGTGGTGACCAACCCGGCCGGAGGGTATGGTGTTTCAGTAGCGCCCGGCCTTTACCGGGTTTCCATCGGCGAAGCCGAAGGATTGCAATTTAAATGGATTCGGGTGGAAGCTGCCAATGTTTGGCAGGTATTTAAAGTAGTTGCTGATCCGGTGGGGGGCGCCGGGCAGTAAAACAGAAGGCCCGTAACGGTGGATTTTGGGTTGACACCCATGAGAAGTTGAGGTAGGTTATAGAAATTTTAGAAATCCCGTTTATAAAAATGAAATAATAAAAAGGGGGTGGATGCAACAGTTTGGCACGAGTGTTGCAGAGTAGTTTAAGTAATTAGAAAAGTAAAATTTGCAGAAAGTAATTTTAACCAGGAAAAGAACATTAAAACCCAAAAAGTGGAGGAAAAGAATGAAAAAACTAACAACCGTATTATTGACATTGACCTTTGTGTTCGGTGTTGCGGCGATGTCATCCGCCGCCTGTTTCAACTGCGCAGGAGAAGCGGCAAACATCGCACGCGGATGTGACTCAAGCCAGGAACCCGGATGCGAACCGTTTGATTTTGAAACAGTGAGCGACTACTGTGACACCAAAACACCCAATCGCGCCCTGTTTAAAATCTGCGATTGCATTCCCGAGATTTTCGACACCATCGAAGCGGGCGACACCATTGACATCAGCATGGAAATCCTTGTGGACAGCGGCAATGGCGAAGAGTCCGGCGACAACGGCGTTTACTGGGCGGAAGAAGTTGATTCAATCGCACTGGGAACATACAACAACCAGACCGAAGCGTGCAAAGATTCCGGTTACGGCGAATGGTTTGACGGCCCCTTCAAATTCTTGCTGGCAGACGGTGAGGAAGGCGGCGTGGATGAAAGCAACGTTTGTGACATCGCCGATGATGACCGGGTCGTGAAATTTGTACCAGACAGAGCATTGGCTGCAGAACAGGGCGGCACCACAGGTTATATGATTACGGATAATGACGACTATGATGACAGAGCCACATGGGCCATCGACATTCCGGAAATGCGCGTAGACAACAGCATGATCGTCGGCGGCGAAAAAGTGTGGGTAAAAATTTGCCTGAGCCGCTATACCGGCGGAATCTGTGAAGAATTACCGTGCTGCTGCCTGATCTACATCGGCGAACTGTGCTGTGAGAGCATCAGACAGAGTTCCGGCCTTGTTTATCCCTATTTCCCGAAAGCCAACCAGGAAACATGGAACCTGATCGGCATGACCATCACCAACCTGGAAATGGTTGACGGCAGCGCAACGATCACCATGTATGAAACAGACGGCACCGTTGGCACGTTGACTGTTCCGGTTGCTGCAAACAGCATTTATCTGAACACCCTTGCCAGCATTATCGCTGATCCGGGCATGGTCGTGAGCGGCACCGGCGTCCTGGGCGATGCCATCAGCTACATGGTCGTTACGACGGATTTCGATGCATCCGGCTTTGTGATGATCGCCGACACCATTGACGGCGCATCCATGGGCTACCTGCCGACATATGGGTATAAATAGCAAGTGAACTTGATTAATTGAGATAAATTAATTAATTAGAATGGTGAACAAACGGAAAGAAGGGAAACCTTCTTTCCGTTTCTTTTTGAATGAGGCGTTTATTCAGTCAACGAACGGGATGTGTAACGTGATAAATTTTACGGCATATATGAAGGTGAAAAAGTTCATAATCGTATCCCTCTGGGCAGGGTGTATAGGGGTTTTGGGATTTTCAGCCATCACTTCCGCCATGCCCTATCAACCGGAAGGGCCTATTCGGATCATCACCCAGGATATACCCGGGAGCGCCAGGTCCGTCGATAATGGGACAGAATGGCAGGTGGAAACGAAAAAAACCGGTCCGGGAAGCGCTGAGTTGTCTTTTAGCATGGCTGACAGCGATGAGGTGGTTTGCCGGGTGGTAATGGATTCGGTTGATTCAGCTTCAGGAAAGGCATCGACCCTGAACCTCTTGTGGAACAATCCCGGCCGTCAGCCCCAGGTCTTCCAGCAGGCGGACCTTCTGGTGGTGCCCGGATCGCCGGTGCCCTGCGACATATTGCCGCTGGACATGATGATGGGGAAATCTGAGCCGAGAAACTATGAAATCAAGCGCCAGGTCGCCGGACAGACGTTTGTCGACACTTTCAAGGTGACATGCAACAGCGTTGGTCCGGCATCCGCCCGCACAAACGGATGGTTGACCGGCGAAGACTTGACGGGCCCGCTGGTGATGATTAGTGTTGTAAACGCCCGCACCGGCGAACTGGTGGTCCGGCAGTTGTGGGCGCCCGGCGCTGACTGGTGGATATTTGAAGAAACCCCGTATCATCAATCCTGGCAGCTTCGGTGACGCTATCAGAAAAAAAATGGAAATAGAAATAGTGAAAATGGTACCGAGAAAAGTTTCGCTTTTTACGTTTTGTGTGTTCCTGTGGTGCGCCCTTTCTTTTTGTGCAGCGCCTGCTTCAGCCGAAATGATTCAGGCAGATACAGTCCCGTGGTCCGGATACTGGTGGCCGTTAGCATTAGGCGGACTGGCTACCGGGGCAGATTACCAGGGGACACCTTCACCCATTGAAAAATTTCTGCTGCTGACCACCGGCGTTAGTTCCGGTCCCCTCAAAGAATGGTATTTAAGCCGCTATTATGACCCGGATGCAGTGTCCTGGGCGGGACTTTGTCCCTACTGGGCACGGGCGTCCATGCTGGAAGATTATGATATTTTTCCCTCATCGGAAGACAATATGATCGTTCGGGTGGGAGACAAAAAAGGCCTGCTGACTTTGTGTCATGATTTCGGCAATCTGACGCAAGCTTCAGGGAAGGATCCCGTTGATTTTCATTCCTGGCTCGGCAATTATATTAAAGACCAGGGGCAACCCTTTCTGGCGGATCTGTCAACCGGGACAGAGGTATGGTATTACCCGATTTACGGATACGAAATGAGCAGTTCGACATCGGGTCTGACCCGGTCGGTCAAGACCTCCATCGTCTATGCTGCCGACCAGGTTTCTCCGGATTATGTCGGGACCCTGGAATTGTCCCAATCGTATACCTATGACCTTTATTATAATGCCAAAGGAGAAATTACCGGGGGAAGCTGGACGGGCAGCAGTATGAATAACCATCCGGATGTGCTGGGGTATCCCTTGAGTACCGCTCCCAAGTGCCCCTACCTTGACTGCGATGAAGTCCGGCGCCTGGCAAAATCCAAAGATGATTTTCTGGAAAAAACCGGTAACGCCGCCCAGGAGATTCATCCGGGGACTTACAACTTGGTGCTGCTGGATGAGGACAAGTATGTTCTGGCTGGTCAGCCCGGGGACACGGTCTATATTGAAATACAAAAAGATGACACAAGCCGCGAGGCACTATCGATACAGATTACAGATCATTCAGGCGATCCGGTATTTTCCCGGTCTCTCGTTCGTGCACAACAAACGTCATATATGATTGACATGCAGGACCCGCCCTATACCCTGGCCCTGACCCAGAACAATTATACCAAAGCTCCCAATATCTATACCTTGTCGGTTAAAAAATTTTCTGCATATCGCCAGAATGTTCCCTATATCCCCAAAAACGCGGCATGGTCTGGTTTTGTGCTCGTGAACAGCGGAGACGCGATGGCTGAAAATGTCGCTCTGGTGACATCCGACGCTGCCGGAGATCCGGTGCAGACCGTATTCGGGCCGCTCACTCTGAAGCCCGGGGAAAAACGAATTGTGATGCTCGATGATTTGCCGTACCGGCCTTTGGAATATTCCAAGATTGACTCACTGATGATGATTTCTGACCAGCCGGTGACATTGCTTAACTTGTTCGGGATTGCCCAGAAGCCCATGGCAGGCTTTGTCCAGGGGCAAGCCACCGGAAGCCCTCTGGTGATTCCGGATACGGTCCCGGGTGGCGAGTTCAACCGGAAGATGCAGGCGGCGGTTTTTAATGAATCGTTTGCGGAAGCCAATGTCACGGTCCGGGTATATGCGGCCGATGGCCAGTTCCAGTATGAAGTATTGTCCACCATCGCCCCCGGCGGTAAATATGCGATTTCCCCCGGAACCGTTCCATATTACCATATCCCGGACGGCGGTTGGATGGATGTTACGGAATTCAGCGGCAATCCGCTGTCCGCGTATATTTATTCTCAAGATTTCACCGGAAAAAAGAACAGCATTGACACCCTTTTTGCTCTGCCCGTCGACCGTTCGCAGACCCATGTGTTTGTTCCGCATGTTACCCGCTCCGGCTGGCTGTGGACAACCCGTCTAACCCTGATCAATCCCAACGGTATCCTGAATCCGGTGCGTCTTCACTTAAAACGCGCCGGCAGTGATCGGGAAAACGACATGGTTGTGCAGTTGGAACCCTTTGAAAAAAAGGTGATCGAACTGCAGGATACATTTGGCCTGGTTGACGGGGCGCAGGCCGATTCCGTTCTTGAGATATCCGGCCAATACGCCATCACGGGATATTATAGTTATTCACAACCCATCGGCAAAGATGAAGCCAGTATGCCGTTGTTAACCGCCGATGACTTTTCCGGCCGGATGGTTGTTCCCCATCATGCCGGTCAGGATGGATGGCAGTTCTGGACAGGGGTTGGCGTGTGCAACCCCAACGATTTTGCGGTAAAGATTTCCGTAAAGTCATTTGATGCATCCGGAACGCTGATTGATGATCTGGGTGAATCCATCTCCCTTGCGGCAGGCGCAAAGGAGATCTTCACCGTCGGTGAAAAATTCGGAAATCGTGCTTCGGAAATCGCCTATATGGAATTCGAGGAAGAATTATATGGCGCGCCGATCGGCGGTTTGTATCTTTACGGGGATATGAAAAACGGAAAATCCGGAGTGGAAATGCTGTCCGGCGCGAATATGTCAATTAAATAGAAAATGGATTGTTGATAAAAAAAACGTCATTATTAAAAATAACCGGGAAGGAGAAAGCCTTCCCGGTTGTTTTTTTATGCAATGTTGAAACCATGGCTGCCGGTTTATTTGAAAAACTCCTTTGTATCTTTGGGCGGGACGTTTAAAAACCATTCACCATCCTGTTCAATCCAGTTCTGGGTTTCAAAATTGCCTTTAAAATCAAATCCTCCAACCGTGACATCGCATTTTACTTTTACCTTTACGCGATCTCCGTCCGGCTCAACGGAAATAGATTCAATAGAGAAGGCTTTAACTTCCATTTTTTCCATTTTGCGGATAAACTGTTTTTCCGAAATGCTTTCCTGATAGGACGAATCAAAGAATGCGTAAGCTGTCTTCCAGTCTTTGTTGATTTTTGCCGTCATGAAAGATTCAACCCGAAGCTTAACGGCCTGGTCCGCAGGCCGATGATGGAAGGAGGCGCAGGATGAGCCGCCCGCCATCAATAGGGTTGCACAAAGAAGGGTGAGTAGACGGTGTGAATGGGTTTTCATGGGGAGTTTGTTCCTTTCGTGTTTTGATAGGTTTGAAACATATAAATAATGACGCGAACTGACCGCGCCTGACCTTTCCGCCCGTCGGTTGATATTATTGATTTAAATCACTATCAGTTAAAGATTGCGGATGTCAAGGGCCACATGCCAATACGTCACGGCAGGCATCCCCTTATTAAAATAGCCATTTTGATTGAATGAATTTGATGGAAAAAAGAATGAATTTCTCTCCCACTGTTTTTCATATCACGCATCACAAGGCCGGGTCTCAATGGGTGGCTGAAATATTGAAATATTGCGCTTTAGAGCGATTCCAAAGACCTGACGTAGATCTGTCTTTTTTTTATAATACGCCAATCAAGCCGGAAACGGTTTATCTGACGGTTTATGTGCCGAAAAAGGACTTCGAACATGTCACCGCATGCGACCCCCGGCTTTCCTGGCAAGGCATAAAATATTCAATGGGTCATCCGCAACTCTATATGAAAAACTGGGTTAATTTTCAAATGAAACGAATCCCGTGCCGTCGATTTATCGTGATTCGCGATTTAAGGGACACACTCGTTTCGCTCTATTTTAGCTGGAAAATCAGTCATGTTTTTCATTTCCCGTGGCAATTCAAATCCAGGGAATTATTAAGTGAATCCACCGAGGAACAGGGGTTGCTTTACTGGATTGGCGAGGGGGAAAGAACGCGTTTTGACGGCAGGTTCAATCCCCCTTTTTTAAAAGCGCAGTATGATCTTATGAATCATTCCAAAGCAAACGACATCGTGGCTTTTTTGAAAAAAATTCTTGATTATATAGCGGATATTCAAGTGTCATGGATACATGATGATTCGCTGCTGATTCGATACGAAGACCTCATTGCTGATGAAATCGGCGTTTTTGAGAGAATTGTTGACCACTGCCAGATCCCGGTTAGCCGGGACCGGTTGCATGAAATTATCAGGTATAACCGGTTTGAAACCGTTACCGGGCGTCAGCGCGGAGAAGAGAATATTCAGGCACATCAGAGAAAGGGGATAGCGGGCGACTGGCGGAATTATTTTTCTGAAACCATCAAAAACAAATTTAAAGCGCGATTTGGCGAGGTTTTGATAAAGACAGGGTATGAAAAGGATTTGAACTGGTGACGAGGGAGAATATGAGGTTGTTTTCAGTAAAGATTTTTCATACCATCAGCCGTTATTTATATGGCCTTTTTAGCCGCTGGCGGGAAGTCCAGGAAATAAGGCAAATTAAGGAATCCATGCATTTTTGCGGGGAACATGTCACCATTTATCCGCCGGTGATTTTTTACGGGGCGGAAGCTTTGGACGTAGGGGACAATACCTCTGTCGCGCCGTTTGTTCATATCTGGTGCGGCGGCCGGGTGATCATCGGTGCGCGGTGCATGATCGGCAGCCATGCGGCCATCACATCCCTGACCCATGACTATGGTTCGCCGGAAATGTGGAAAACCATTGAAGCAAAACCCGTGGTCATTGGGGATGATGTGTGGATCGGGTCTCACGCCGTGATCCTGCCGGGAGTGACGGTGGGGAAAGGCGCGGTGATCGGCGCGGGCAGTGTGGTATCCAGAGATGTGCCTGAAAATGCGATTGTTTACGGTATCCCGGCAAGTGTTCAGGGCTACCGGCCTCAGCAGCATTAAAAGAAACAGGCGGGATAATTTTCAAAAAGCGGATGATCAGGAGTTTTTTGTTATGGGCGCAATCAGTTTTTCAATCGATATTGATCTTGTGGCATTTTTGGCCCGGCACCTGCCGTTTGAAATTTTTGTTGAAACCGGAACGTTTGAAGGCGAGTCCATTGACCGGGTAAAGCCCTATTTTAACCGGTTTTTTTCTGTGGAATTGTCTGAACATTACTGGCAGTTGTCAAAAAAGCGCTTTGATGATGATCTGCGGGTGACCATTATCAATGGCCATGCCCCCCTTGTTTTGAAAGAAGTGATGCCCCAATTAAAGGGGAAATCCGTTCTGTTCTGGCTGGATTCTCATTGGTGTGATGCGGAAGCCACAGGCGGCGAGACATCCCAGTGCTCTTTGCTGGATGAACTTAAAGCCATTGATTTTTTGGGTAATGACAGTGTTATTGCAATTGATGATGCCCGCCTGTTTTTATGCCCCCCCGGCGTTCCCCATGACCATACCCAGTGGCCGGATTTAAGTGAGATTATCAGTACGCTGAATGAAAAAAGCAACGCGCATGAGTTGATGGTCATGAATGATGTAATGGTCTATTTCCCCCGGCGTCTTAAAGACAAGGTCCGGCAATACGGGCATGAACACGGGGTTGACTGGCTGACCATTGCGGACATGTATCGGCAGGCCAAGGATGTGATAGCTGAGTTGGATGCCAAAGAACAGGAAATCAAGTCCCTGATCCGGGAGAACACGATACTGGTCGGCGAGACCCGTGCCAAGGAAAATGAAATCCAGCTAAAACAACTGGAAATCAATAATATGTTTTCCATTGCTGAACAACGGCTTTTTATAATCAATCAGTTTGAGTCCGCCAAGGATGCTATTCGCTCCGGATTTATGGCGGACATCGACAATCTGCGTTTGGTGATTCAAGAAAAACAGGGCCATATGGAAACCCTTCAGGCGCTTTCCGCAGAAAAAGACAGGCATTTGGCGAAAGTGGAAGCCATCGCGGAATCCCGTCTCCATGTCATTCGTGAACAGGAGAACGCCATCAACGCCCTGCGCAGGCGTCGCATCAGAGACCGGATCAGCTTATGGATGCAGCCCCGTTTGGGCGTCCTGTATCACTACCCGCCCCGTCCAATGAAAATCCCTGATAAATACTTAAAAGAACAGAACCAACAAAAGATCTCAGGCAAATGGCCGCTCATCTCTATTGTAACGCCGTCATACAGGCAGGCGGATTTTATTGAACGCACCATCCAAAGCCTTTTCCAGCAGCAGTATCCCCGGTTGGAGTATATCGTTCAGGACGGCGGGTCAAGTGATGGCACGGTGGACATTTTGAAAAAATATGAAGATCAACTGGTCCGTTGGGCGTCTGAAAAAGATGGCGGGCAGTCGGATGCTTTAAATACGGGGTTTGGCTATGCAACAGGCGATATCATGGCCTATCTGAATTCCGATGACATGCTGCTGCCGGGCGTCTTGCATTATGTGGCCCGGTATTTTGCCGCCCATCCGGAGATTGACGTGGTGTATGGTCACCGGGTGCTGATTGACGAGTATGACCAGGAAATCGGGCGGTGGGTGATGCCGCCCCATGACGATGAGGTGCTGTCCTGGGCGGATTACATTCCCCAGGAAACCATGTTCTGGCGCCGGGGTATCTGGGAAAAGGCCGGTGGTTTGATAGATAAAAATTTTAAATTCGCCATGGACTGGGACCTGATTTTGCGGTTCCGGGATGCCGGCGCACGGATTGTCAGACTTCCCCGGTTCTTGGGAGCGTTCAGAATCCATCCCCATCAGAAAACATCTGCTGAAATCTCGCAGCAGGGTGAAATGGAAATGGGACTTCTGAGAGAACGGTGTCATGGCCGCAAAGTGTCTGACGCGGAAGTTCATCACCATATTAAAAAATATCTTTTCCGGCATGTGTTGCTGCACAAGCTTTACCGGGCCGGATTGCTCAAATACTGATGAGCGGGTTCCAGCTTTTTCGCAAGGCGGATTCCGACCAATCAATGGATATCACATGTTAAGTTTCGCCGTGGCAATTCCCAATTTAAACCAGAGCCGGTTTTTATCCGTTGCTCTTGAAAGTATCCGGCACCAGTCGGCGCCGGTCAGTCTGGCGGTCATGGACGGGGGATCCACGGATGATTTTGATGGGGTGGTGGCCCGTTATCAGGACATGATTGATTATGTCCAGTCCGGGCCGGATGGGGGGCAGGCTGCTGCCATCAAAAAGGGCAAGGATATCGCCAAGGGGGATATTGTTTGCTGGCTGAATGCCGACGATTATTATTTTCCCGGTGCGCTGGGCGCCGTTTCAGATGTATTTGAAGCCCACCCGGAAATCGATGTCGTTTACGGTGATGCCGTCCATGTCACCCCGATGGGTGATTTTTTATCCTATTTTCCGGCGGTGGCGGAGTTTAACGCCCGTATGCTGCCCGTGTCCTGTTTTATCTGTCAGCCGGCCTGTTTTGTGCGGCGAACCGCCTATGATAAAGCCGGTGGCATAGATCCTGCTTTAAAATATACAATGGACTGGGACCTCTGGTGCCGTCTGGCTGCCTGCGGAGCAACATTTACCTATCTGCATGCGCCGCTGGCCGCAGTGAGGTGTTATCCGGAAACCAAAACACTCAGCGGCGGCTGGCGGCGGTATTCGGAAATATGGAGAATCGGGAAAAAATATGGAAACCGGCTGCTGCCCGTTTCCTGGCCGGGTTTTTACCGGTATGATTTATCGTTTAAGCAGAATAAAACGCTTAAAGAAAAAATGATGCTTATTGGATTGGAATGCGCCCGGCAGGCCAAAAAGAGATTATGTAAAGAAACAAATGAAACGCTTTACGGGTTTTATCGCTGGTCCTCGCGGGTTGATGGTCAGTGCCTGGTGCAGCTTCCATGGTATGGGGACCGGAAATCAAAGCGACTGACCCTGACGGTGTCGCCGCCGGACGCTTCTTACCGGATTGCCATAAACCATGCCGGAACGGAGGTGCATCCGGCCGATAACGGCCAGGTGATCATTTCAATCCCTGAACGCGCATTAGCGGCGCATCTTCTGATCCGGATAGAATGCCTCCAGAACCGGCAGTGGGAGCTGCACACTTTTTCCTTTGAGAAGACATACGGCGGATGCCGCGCATGATTATTGACGTATTTTTTGAAAGGATATGAATATCCATACGGTTACGGTCATTATTGTAAACTGGAATGGTAAACGCCTTCTCCAGGAGTGCCTTGAGTGTCTGGAGCAGCAGACATACCGGGATTTTGCGGTCGTTGTTGTGGACAACGGCTCTACGGACGGTTCTGTGGATTGGGTGAAAGATCGATTCCCGGATGTTCAGGTTATTCCGCTTGATAAAAATTACGGGTTTTGTCTGGCCAATAATATTGCCTTAAAGGAGGCCGGCTCCGAATATGCCGCCTTGCTAAATAATGATGCGATGGCGCATAAGGACTGGCTGGCCCGTCTGGTGGCGGCAATGGAGGCGAATCCGGCTGCAGGGTTCGCCTCCTCCAAATTTTTATATTATGATCATCCTGACACCATTGACCGGGCCGGCGACGGGTATACCCGTGCCGGTGTCGCCTCTCTTCGTGGCCGTGGAGCAAATGCCCGGCAGTATGGCCGTATGGAATGGATTTTCGGCGCATGCGGTGGAGCGTCGATCTATCGAACGCGGATGCTCCAGGAAATCGGATATTTTGATCCGGACTTTTTTATCATCCATGAGGATGTGGATTTAAGTTTCCGGGCCCAGTTGCGGGGATACCGGTGCCTTTATGTAAATGAAGCCGTTGTTTTCCATCGGGCAAGCAGCAGCATCGGATATGATTCCCCGGTTTCCGTTTATTACGGTCATCGGAACCTCGAATGGGTTTACTTGAAAAATATGCCCCCCGGCTTGGTTGTAAAGACCCTGATCCCCCACGTCATTTATGTTCTGGTTTCTTTTGGATTTTTTTTAATGCGCGGACAAATCCGGCCGTTTCTAAGGGCAAAGCGCGATGCGCTTAAAGGGTGGCGGCTGATGATCAAGCATCGGCAATCCATTCAGAATGAAAAAATCGTCAGTGACCGCTATCTGTGGAAACTTTTTGAAAAAGAGTTTTTTTTCCCCAGATTGTTGCATCGGTTGCATAAAAGACGAGAGAGTTATTGATCAATTGATTTTTATTTTGTAAGAAAATCATTTGCTTTTTTGCGTAGGATGTTAAAAAAAACAATATAGACTGCCGGGAAAAATATTTGGATTGTTCGACACAACTGGATATTGTTATTGTCAATTATAATAGCACGGACTACCTGCTGCGATGCCTTGAATCGGTGTATCGGGAACTGGACGGAAGAGCCGTCAATATCTATGTTGCTGATAATGGGTCCAAAGATGATGTCAGCCGATTACTGGATCAGTTCCCGGAGATTGATTTGCACATCAACGCCTGCAATATAGGGTTCGCCAGAGCGGTGAACCAGTGCATTGAAAAAAGCAGTTCCCGTTATTTATTGATTTTAAATCCGGACACCATCATCGGAAAGAAATGCTTTGACTCCGTGCTTGAATTTATGGAGAGTCATCAGCGGGTTGGTGTACTGGGGCCGAAAATTTATGACCATGATTTCAAGGTCCAGGGCTCGGCGCGATCATTTCCTACACTGGCCACCGCCCTGTTTGGCCGAAATACAATTCTGACCAGGCTTTTTCCGGATAACCGTGTCAGCCGCAAAAATATTTTAAACACCCTTTCTGACGGTTCTACACCTATGGGCGTCGACTGGCTGTCCGGTGCCTGCATGTTTGTCCGGCGCACGGCCGTTGACGCTGTCGGGGGGTTGGATAATCATTTTTTCATGTACTGGGAGGATGCGGACTGGTGTATCCGGTTGAAAAATGCGGGCTGGGATATCATTTATTTTCCTGCGGCATTTGTGGTGCATTTTGTGGGCGGAAGCAGCGAGCGCAATTTAATGAAAGCGGTGCTGGAATTTCATAAAAGCGCCTATTATTTTTTTAATAAATATTACCCGTCCCCTTTTGGCGTTTTAAAGCCGCTGGTCATTATGGGACTCAGCGTGAGGGTGTGTTTTGTTTTAGCTGTTCACGGCATCCGGCGGTGGATCTCAAAAAATGAAAATTGTTCTGCCTGAACCTAGTCGAACAGGTGATCAAAGATGAATAAGCGGTTATTTACAAGGTTGATCTTATGAAAATATTAATTACCGGCGGCGCCGGCTTTATCGGTTCCCATCTGACGGACAGGCTGATCGGGGATGGCCATGAAGTGTTTGCCGTTGATGACCTGAGTACCGGCAGCATCAAAAACATACGGCAGCACAATAAGAACAGACGGTTTCAACTCATTGTAGATACGATTTTAAATGAATCCCTGATGGCTGAGATGGTGTCCACATGTGATCAAATCTACCATCTGGCGGCTGCTGTAGGGGTGAAGCTGATTATGAACCGTCCGGTGGAAACCCTTGAGACCAATGTCAAGGGAACGGAAATGGTGCTGACCATCGCCAATAAGTATAAAAAAAAGGTGTTGATCGCATCGACCAGCGAAGTCTATGGAAAAATAATGAACGGTAATGGTTCGCCGCCGCTCAAGGAAGATGCGGACCGGCTTATGGGTTCCACAACCAAAAGACGCTGGGCCTATGCCTGTTCTAAAGCGTTTGATGAATTTCTGGCCCTTGCTTATTATGAGGAAAAACGGTTGCCGGTTATCATCGCAAGGTTGTTTAATACGGTCGGGCCCCGGCAAACCGGACAATACGGCATGGTTTTGCCGAACTTTGTGCAAAAAGCCCTGATCGGTAAACCCATTATCATTTACGGAGACGGTTCTCAGTCCAGAAGTTTTACGCATATTGCGGACGTGGTGGAAGCTTTGGTCAAGTTAATGGATGCGCCTCAGGCGGTTGGCCAGGTGATCAATGTGGGCAACAAAGAGGAAATCACCATTCAGGATCTTGCCCTAATGGTAAAAGAAATGACCGCCAGCACTTCGGAAATCGAACACATTACCTATGACAGAGCTTATGGGCCCGGCTTTGAAGACATGCAGCGGCGATCCCCGGACATCACTAAACTGAAAAATTTAATCGGTTATGAACCTCGAAATGATCTGCGCTCCATCGTTCAAAGCGTGATCGATTATTACCTGTAATTTATGAATCCGTTTCTGGCTTATAGCGTCGCTTTTTCAGCCGCTTTCGGGATATCTTTGATCCTCACGCCCGTTGTTCGCCATATTGCCGTGAAATATAATTATGTCGCAGTTCCCCGGCATGACCGGTGGGCCAGGAAAACCACCGGACTGTTTGGCGGTGTCAGCATCTTTGTCAGTCTGATGGCGGCCTGGCTCCTGTCCGTCTGTGTATTTTTCAAGTGTCAAACCCATATTCAGCCGATGCTGCCCGTAGCTTTGGGTGGAACAGCCATGTTTCTGCTGGGGCTGGTTGACGATATTTCCGAGATAAATCCCCAGTATAAATTAATTGGTCAGGTGGTGGTGGCGTCCCTGCTGGTATTTTTCGGGTTTCAGTTCGCCTGGTTTGAATCCAAAACAGCCAATCTGGTGATCAGCGTTTTCTGGATCGTCGGAATTACCAATGCCTTTAATTTGCTGGATAACATGGACGGTCTGTCCGCCGGTATCGCCGCGATTTCCGGATTTTTTTTGTTTGTATGGCTGACAGTGACGGCAGGTGCGGTTTCGTCAGTGGCGCCGGTTCAACTGATACTGGCCGCCTATATCGGAAGCCTGCTGGGGTTTTTATTTTATAATTTTAACCCGGCTTCTATTTTCATGGGAGACGCCGGCAGTCTGTTGATCGGGTTTATGCTGGCCGCTTTGACGCTGGTGGAGACCCCTGCCGAGGCTCAGGCGATTCCGCTTTTCAACCAGCTTTCCGTAATGGCGGTTCCCTGTCTGATTCTGTTTATCCCGATTTTAGATACCACGTTTGTCAGTTTCATGCGCAAGCTGTTCAAACGATCGGTTTTTCAGGGCGGCAAGGACCATTCCTCCCACCGGATGGTAGCTATAGGCTTTTCAGAAAAAAAGGCGGTGATCGTGTTGTATCTGTTTGCCGCTATCTCCGGCTTGCTGGCCTTAAGCATTTATCCGCTGGAGATGGGCATCAGTCTTGTAATTATCGTCTTGTATCTGCTCATGGTGCTGCTGTTCTGGATGTATCTGGCCCATGTGGAAGTGTATGAAAAACCAATGGAAACCGGCCTGAAACCGCCCGGATTTTTTATTCCGGCACTTATGGAAGCGGGGTATGGCCGGACCTTTTTTTCTATTCTTCTGGATGTGGTGCTGATCACGGTGGCTTATTATGCTGCCTATTTGCTTCGGTTCGGCGGTGATATCGAACCGGATTTCCAGAATTTCATCCGGTCGCTGCCGATACTGTTTTCTTGTCAGATTTTTTGCCTCTATGTATTCGGTGTGTATCAGCGGTTATGGCGGGGGTCCCGGCTGGGGGATCTGTCTGTTTATCTCAAAGGCGTGACTACCGGCACCGTGATGGCGGTTCTGGTGATTGTGCTCGTTTACCGGTTTCAAGGGTTTTCGCGGGCGGTGTTTATTATTTACTGGGGTGTGATGCTGATTCTGCTGGCGTTTTCCCGGTTTTTTTTCAGAATACTCGATGACTGGGTGGCTCGGGAAAAGCACAATGGGAGCCCTGCATTAATTTACGGAGCCGGTGTCGGCGGCCAGATGGCGGTTCGGGAAATTGAAACAAACAGCGGATTGGGGTTATTTATGGTCGGCTTCATTGATGATGATCCCGTGAAAAAAGGCAAGAAAATTCATGGCTATCCTGTGCTCGGCGGGAAGGACCGGATTGAGGCCATCGTCAACAAATACAACATTAAAGAAATTATTGTTTCATTTAAAGATGATGGGATGGAGAAAAAGAAGGAAATCAATCGATTATGTATAGATGCCGGTCTTGATCTAACGGTCTCCCGGATGCGGCTGATGATTGAGCCATAAAAATCTGCCATAATGAGGCGCATATAATTGTCAGATATACCATTTCAACCTGTGAAGATTATTTCCAAAGAGTCGCCGTTTCAATTCAGGCACTTTTTAAACCCGTTCCATCTGCTCAGGCAACTGTTCCTGTATCGGGAATTGCTCGGCCGGTTTATCTGGTGGGAGGTGAAAAACCGGTATCGGGGGGCGGCGCTGGGCATGCTGTGGACGATCATTGTCCCCCTGCTGCGGCTGGCGGTTTATACCTTGGTTTTCGCAGTCCTCCTCGGCGGCAAGGAAGTGACGTGGCATCTTGACTCCAATTATGAAGTCGGGGCCATGATTTTTTGCGGATTTGTCATGTTTAACGTGTTTGCCGATGCGGCGGGAAAAGGCCCCATGCTGTTGTGGGAAAACCAGACTTACGTCAAAAATGTTGTGTTTCCGATTGAGATTATTCCCGTCATCGCCACCGGTGTCGCGGTTCTTCACTCAATGATTGGGGTGGCTGTTCTGGTTTTTCTGGAATTTTTCAGCAGCGGTCAGATACATTGGACAATTGTCTATCTGCCCCTGGTATACATGCAATTGATTTTTTTTGTCGCAGGGCTTTGCTTTTTTCTGGCCACTCTCGGTGTTTTTAACCGGGACATTAATAATCTCATGCAAAGCCTGATTCAAATAGTGTTTTTTCTGTCAGCGATTGTTTTTCCGCTGAACCGGTTGATGGCCCTGATACCGGATAAATGGGAATGGATCGTGCGGTTAAGCATACTTCCCTCCATTGTGGATGATGCCCGTCGTGTCATTTTAGAGGGACAGCCGCCGGACTGGTTCTGGCTGAGTGTGAATATGCTGTTGATGTTAATCCTGCTGCTGGTGGGATATGCCTGCTTTATGAGTTACAAGAGGGATTTCGCAGATGTCATATGAAACCCATTCGCTGAAATCCTTCGAGGAATCGGATTGTTCTTTGTCCCTTCAGAATGTCGGTAAAATGTTTCACCTGTACAACAGCTCGAAGGACAGGCTGAAACAGCAGATATTCCGGAAGAAAAAATTTTATGATGAATTCTGGGCACTTCAAGACATCAGCTTTAATATGGTGAGAGGTGAGTCCCGCGGCATCCTGGGGCATAACGGCGCAGGAAAAAGCACACTGTTCCGGATTCTCGCCGGAACGATGAAACCCACGGCTGGAGAAATTTTTTTGAGGGGCCGGGTGGGCGCTATCATGACCATGGGCAGCGGATTCCGGCCGGATTTTACCGGAAGAGAAAACGTCTATGTGCTCAGCGCACTCATGAATGTCTCCAAAGATCAGGTGGATGATCAGATGGACCGGATCAGGGCATTCGCCGGTATCGATATGTTTTTTGACAGCCCGATCCGGACGTATTCCACCGGAATGGTGGCCCGGCTGGCATTTGCGGTGTATACCAGCCTGTCACCGGATATTTTGATCGTGGATGAAGCGATCAATGTCGGTGACGCCGAGTTTCAGAAAAAATGTCATGAACATGTTTCCGGTTTGTTGAAAAATGGCATGACGTTTCTTCTGGTTTCCCACAGTCCCGCCATTGTCAGACGGTTCTGCAAAAAAGCGACCGTGCTTGAAAAAGGCAAAGTAATTTATGATGGCGATGTGGAACCGGCGCTGGAATTGTATAACCGGACCAGGCCGTGACGCTGTCTTTTGAATTTACAGATAAAATAATTACAGAGGTGTATTCTTAAATGAAATATCCTATATTTTTAAATTCCATCCCCAAGTCCGGCACCCATTTGCTTGCCAAGGCCCTGATGGGACTGCCCGGCGTCAGTCACAGCGGCTCCCATCTGGAACGGAAAAAGATCGCCGAGTTTGTTGATGAAGGCGTTGATTTTCCGGTTGAGGGAAGGGAGGACATGCATATCCCCAATGACCTGAAGGCAATTGAAAGGCTCATGCAGACGATCGGCCCGGGCCAGTTTATTACAGCGCATATGATATTTAATTATCCATTGCGCAGAGTCATGCGGGAAATGAATTTCAAGAAATTGTTATTGTTCAGGGACCCCCGTGACATCGTGCTTTCATGGGCGAATTACATCATTAAGGAGCAGGCCCATTTATTGTATCCCTTTTTTAGTCAGACGGATCTTGATTTCCGGATTATCTCCGGCATAAGAGGGGTTCCCGGAGAAATTACAGGAACACGCCGCCAGGAGCCGATTGCGGAATTGCTGACAAAATATGTCCGGTGGAAGACGGAAGACGATACGTTTTTTGTGAAATTTGAAGACCTGATTGGCGAAAAAGGCGGGGGCAGCCGGGAGACCCAAAAAAAAGTGATTGAAGGGATTGCCGCTTATTTTGAAATTTCATGCCCTGATTCGCTGATTGATAATGTCTGCGATTCGCTGTTCGGCGGAACGTATACATTCAATAAAGGCTTGATCGGCGGGTGGCGAGACCAGTTTACCGATAAACACAAATCCGTGTTCAAGGAAGAAGCGGGCGAGCTGTTAATCCAGTTGGGATATGAGACTGATATAGACTGGTAAGATACGATATTAATATTTCATGCTGTTTAATTCATATATCTATATATTCCTGTTCCTCCCGGCATCAGTGGGGGGTTATTTTTTACTGAACCACTATCGCCGCCAAACTCTTGCAGACGTTTTCCTGGTTTTCGCCAATCTTTTTTTTTACGCCTGGTGGGACTGGCGATATCTTCCGCTGCTTGTCCTGTCCGTAGCGTTTAACTTTTATATCGGAAAGCGGGTGGACCCGCAGTTCGGCCGACCCCGTCAGCATAAAACCGCGCTCATTTTCGGTCTCGCCGTTAATCTGGGAGCGCTGGCTTTTTTTAAATATGCGGATTTTTTTATTGAAAACCTGAATCTGGTGGCAGGCCTGCAAGTGAAGCCGCTTGGATTGGGCTTCCCTCTTGCCATATCCTTTTTTACTTTTGTGCAGATCGCCTATCTTGTGGATCGCTTTCGGGGAGGAATTGAAAAAGAAAGTTTTATCAAATACGCTCTTTTTGCGACGTTTTTCCCCCAGTTGCTTTCCGGGCCCATTGTCCGTCATGGGCAAATGAAAGCCCAGTACGCCGGGCAGAAACAACGGCATCTGAACTGGGAGAATGTCTATGCCGGGCTTGTGCTTTTTTCCATGGGCCTGTTTAAAAAAGTATTTATTGCAGACACTTTTGCCGTTTGGGCGACCGCCGGATTCGATCATGCCGGTTCTCTGAATCTGGTGGAGGCCTGGATTACCAGCATCAGCTATACCTTGCAGATTTATTACGATTTCTCAGGGTATACGGACATGGCCATCGGGTCCGCCCGGTTTTTTAATATCCATCTCCCCCAGAATTTTAATTCGCCCTATAAGGCTTTAAATATTCAGGATTTTTGGCGGCGCTGGCATATGACGTTATCCGGATGGCTCCGGGATTATCTCTTTATCCCTCTTGGCGGCAGTCGTGGCGGCAGTTTCAATACATACCGGAACCTGATGATTACTTTTGTATTGTGCGGACTTTGGCATGGCGCCGGATGGACGTTTATATTCTGGGGCCTGATGCATGGGGCGGCCATTGTCATCCACCGGCGATGGTCGGCGTCAGGCTATAAAATGCCCGTGTTCCCGGCCTGGGTTTTGACCTTTCTGTTTCTTAATATCAGCTGGGTCTTTTTCAGGGCACCGGATTTTCAGACCGCTATCTCCGTTCTTTCTGGCATGATCAATATCGGCAGCCTGTATTCGGCTGCAGATTTAAAAAGTATGTTCAGTGCGGCGAATTTGATCCCTGGTGAATATACTGCCAAAATTATGGCCTGGCTTGCCTGTTTTTCAGGCCTTGCCTTCTTAGCCGGAAATTCCAATCAGCTGACTGAAAACATACAGCCCTCCATTCGCTGGGCGTTCATTACGTTGATTCTGCTGCTTATGGGAATGCCGGATTTTCAGCAACCCAGTGAGTTTCTATACTTCAATTTCTAAGACGATACCGGTTGATGCCTGAAAAGAAATATAAAAAATATGTAATTTCCATTTTATGTGCTTTTTTCATTTTATATGGCCTGTCGGTGGTATGGGTGTTGACCGGCTATTTTTGTCCTAAAAATGATACGTTCTGGGTGAATCATCTTTACCAAAAGAAAGAAGCCTATGCGCAGTCCATTCATGAGCCCAAAATAGTCATTGTTTCCGGCAGCAGCGGCCTTTACGGCGTCAGCGCCGAAAAAATCGAGCAGCATTTCAAAATTCCTACGGTCAATCTGTCCACCCATGCCGGATTACGGGATTATTATTATCATCGGGCCAAGAAGACTCTTAGAGCTGGTGATTTGGTGATTCTGGCGCCGGAATACACGCAATATTTTTTTGATTCATCGATGAGCGACGTTAAATCCGATTATATTCTGAATTTTGATCGGTCATGCCTGAAAAATCTTCCGGTAGCAGAGCAATTCCAGATACTTAAAACGTATGCCCATCCCTGGAAAATTATGCGGGATGGGTGCTTATTTTTCATGAAACAAAAGAAGGGAACGTTGGATACGCTTTGTAGCAGTAGGGTGTTAAACAGAAATGGGGATATAGTTGGCGGGTTTGGGACAAAAAAATATTCCATAGAGCTGATTTCATTGATGCCGGGCCGGTTTGATCCGGAAAAATATGGAATGAAAAAATTTTCCGGGTTTATTCACTGGTGCGAAACTGAGGGAGTCCAAATTCTTGTTACCTGGCCGGGAACGCCTCCATTAATCAACACCGCCCTGAATGAACCATACAGTCTTTTTACAGATGCGTTAATGGCGTTTTTGTCACACTCGGGAGTCGAGATTCTTGGTCAGCCCAAAGATTTTTTTATGCCGGAATCCTATATGTTTGACACCATATATCATTTAAATCCCGAAGGAATTCAGTTTCGAACAGCAAAAATTATCGGTCTTCTTGAAAGCAGTCCGGGCTTTCGGACGTGGAGGCAAAGGGTTGCAGGAGAAGACGGCCATGTCTCTCAGGCAGGTGTCACACTGGTTGATACAGATGTCTGTTATAACGGAGAAATGGAACTTGCCGGGGACAACAATCAAGTTCCAGGGTGGCGGGCGTTTACCGGAGGCAATGAGAATCCTGACGGCATTGCCGTACCGGATAATGCCGAGGCTCACGGCGGGAAGCATTCCCTGAAATTAACCAACACCAGCGGCGGGCAGGTCCGGTGGGTGGGAGAAAAGGTTGCATTGCCTGCCGGAATCCGCAAAATCCATACCGGCGGGTGGAGCAAAGTTGAAAATATTGAAGATTCAGCTACTTACTGCATCAATATCAAAACCTTTTTCAAAGACGGATCATTTCAGTGGAATACCGGAGGGCTTTTTTTTTCAAAAGGATCGCACAACTGGGAGCAGGTGCAGTCGGTGATTAATTTTGACAAAGAAGTCGTCGCTGTGCAGCCTTTTTTGATTCTGTATTCATCTGTTTCGGGAACTGCCTGGTTTGATGATGTGTTTATCCGGGTTCAAACCGCCGGCAAGGCAGGGATGTGATCGCGCCGGATAAAGGGAACTCCTCAATATCGTTATAAGTGCTTAAATTATCCAAATTATTCTTTTTCTGTTTCAAACAAAAATCCCCGCAGTGCATCATGCCTCTGCGGGGATTTTTTTAGTTATACAAATCTACATAAACTTATAGAGCCTGTGAAAACCGGTTAATCGGCCACAGTGGAGATAAAACAACCGCCGCCATCATTGCTGGATTTATTATTGACGGTGATGTCCACCGAATCCGTGTTTTTCAAGCCATTGTAATTCTCAACAGTTAATTTAAATTTTAATACAACTGTTTTTTCAGAAATTTTGGGCGCTTCAAACGTTGGCATGATAGCCGAAGGGTTTGAGAGAACCACTCCGATGCCGTCCTGCTGTTCCCAGAGATAACTCTTGATCCCTTCATCCGCATCAGAAGAACCGGACGCATCTAAAGTCACAATATTCTTTGCCCCTTCATCAACCTCCTGATCAGGGCCGGCATCGGCCACCGGCAAGACTGAAGACGGATAGACCGTGACGGTGACAGTGTCACGGGACGTCAGTCCTTCATCGTCCTCCACTATCAGCGTGAAAGTCAATATAACGTCCGATATCACGGATGGGGCTGTGAATGTGGGCGCCGCAGAAGAATCGTCCGACAGCGTAACGGTTGGCCCACTGTTCTGAATCCATTGATAAGACAAGGTGTCTCCGTCGGGGTCAGATGATCCGGAGCCGTTCAAAGAGACTTCCGCTTTTTCAGTCACCATCTGATCGTCGCCTGCATCCGCAACCGGAGGGCCATTCACATTATTAACCGTGATTTGAACCTCATCTGAGTCTGACTGCCCGCCGTTATCTGTTACCGTAAGTTCAAAAGTCAATGTCGCGAAATCTGTAACAGCCGGTGCTGAAAACATGGGTTCCGTATCAGATGCATTAGACAATGTCACCGGGGTGCCGCTTAATTGTGCCCAATGGTAAGATACAATTTCACCATCCGGGTCCGAGCCGGAGCCATAAAGCGTCACGAGGGCCCCTTCTGACACCACCTGAGGGTCGCCGGCATTTGCCGTCGGGGGGGCATTTGTCCAGGCAACCGTAACCGTCGCCGTGTCGGTTTTTGTGGCATCATCTGTGACAACCAGTTTAAACGTAGCAGAACCGGAGGAGTCTGAAGGCGTTGTAAACGTCGGCTTGGCGGCAAATTCGTCTGAGAGAACAATCGTATCCGGACCGGATGTAACTGACCATTGGTATGAAATCAGTTCTTTCCCATCAGGGTCATAAGAATCGGAAGCATCCAGGGTCACTTTGTCTCCCGGCGCAACCGCTTGACTGGGCCCTGCTTCAGCTATCGGAGGCTTGCTTTTAAAAATATAATTCAGGCTATCGACCAGCACCATCACCTCATCCGTGGCAGTGACGCCATTGGCGTCTTTTACAATAAACTGCAAAACAACGGTTTCCTGATCTCCGGAAATAGCCGGTGCCGTGAATGTCGGGTTGAGTTGCCGGGTGGCGCCGGGCGCCATCGGGTCGCTTCCGGAAAGGGTTACAGGCGGTCCGCTTTTTTGATTCCATTGATAGGTGGGGGGGGTGCTGTCGGGGGAATCCCATGAGCCGGACAACTGGACGGTGCTGCCGGTGGCAACCGCCTGGTCAGGTCCGGCATTGGCAACAAGCTCAGTCCCGCCATCGGCATTACTGATTGATATCATAACTAAATCTGTAGATTTATCGCCGTCAGCGTTTGTAACGGTCAACTGAAATTCAACCCACCCCCTGGCATTCGGGGTTATAAAGGTCGTCATTTCGCCGGAAGGGTTTGACAAAACGATTTGCGATGTATCAACTGAAGAATGCGCCCTTGCAATTACCCATCGGTACGTGAGGCGCTGGCCCTCCGAATCTTCGGAATCCGACCCGTCAAGGGTGACCGTGTCGCCGGCGCGAACCGATTGATCCGACCCCGCATCCGCTGTCAGAGAGCCGGTATCCGTCCACTGGACGATAATATTGACGGAGTCGGTATCTGTGTTGCCATCATCGTCGGTCACCGTTAACTGGAATACCAGCGTATCCCCGCCTTTAACAAACGGGGTGGTGAATGTCGGTCTGGAAGTGGTCGCATTTGAGAGGGCGACTTGCTCCCCGTCCATCTGCTCCCACCGGTAACTGACGATCGTTCCGTCCGCATCACTGGACTTTGTGCCGTCCAAGGTGACCCTGACCCCTTCCTTTACGCTCTGGTTCGGTCCGGCGTCGGCTATGGGCAACACAGGCGCCGTATTCCCTTCAAAATAAGCGGTCACCTTGGTGGGTAGAAGTTCGGTCGGCATTTTGATCGAATAGGGGTTTGCCGAGCCAGTGTATTTGTTTGCGCCGGTAATCACCCACCGGGAAAATTTGTACCCGGAATTCGGGGTTGCCTGAAGCACGACCGTTTGATTTACAGAAAAGCACGTTGCCGTTGTTTCCGGCGGGAAATATTTTTCAGTCGGCGGTTTAAGATTGTCACGCGCATAAACCACGCCACTTCTTGCAGGGCTGACAGACACGGTCAGCTCAGGGCCCGTTCAGGCGGCTTCTGCTGACCGGGGCACAACCAACGAGAAGGAAGCCAGTGAAACAAGCAGTGCCAGATAAATCCCAAGCCTGGTTTTTTTAAGAAATGTTTTACCCATAATGATGATATTCTCCCTTTTATTTTACAAAAAGTTAACCCTTAATATTGCTCTTCTAAATAAACATTTTTTCAGCGGTTCGCCAGTAAAATTATTTATTTTTTATTCCGTAAATCGCCGCTTTGTATATAGCAGTTAGATACTGCCACAGAGTGGTATATGCTTGTCAATAAAAAACAAAATTTTTACATCTGTTTTTATTCTGGTGGAAATCATGCGACCTTATAATACATTAAAAATAATGCAATTTTTATACCATAACGTGATTTTTCGCTTCTTATAAATGATTCTCGTTATAATAACAGTGCTATTTATTTACAGTAAAAAAAAGTCCCCGCAAACCGGTTGTTTTGTGTGAACAATTGTATACTTTGCCGGACAATGGATGTGTACTTTTTTATAACAGTCAAGGGGCGCCTGAAAAAGCCTGGTCTTGTTCAAATGCAATGAGTGGACCCATAAATTACCCGATACAGATTCAGGGCCGCGTTTTTGATATCATTGACAAAAATTGTGGCATATGAGCAGATGAATTGTTAAATAGCTGTTATATATGTAATGAAACCATGGCCGAAGCCAGAGGGTATCGACTAAAAACCATTTAACCGGGTTTTCTTGTGATGGAACGAATCAAGCAAATTTTTATTGTTATTATAGTGGGTTTTTGTTTCTCATGTGCGCAGAAAGAGGGCGGGCCGGGGATGCTATGGCAGATCAGCCCTGAAAAAAGTCTCTATGATTCCTCTGAAGCCCACTACCAGGCGGGCGAATACAATGACGCCCTTTCCGGATTTCAGTCCTACCTGTCTCAATTCCCGGATACGCCTCTGGCGCCTGCCTCCCGGTTGCGTGTCGGAATGATCCGTTCGTTTAAACGCCAGTATGAAAAGGCGCAAAAGGATTTTCAGCGTGTGATTGCGGATTATCCGGATACGCCATACGCCAGGGATGCACGGGTGGAACTTCTGGACGCCTGGTACAATACAGGCAATTATCATCAGGTCACTGTATCTGCGGGGAATGTTCTGGCCCAGCCGTTGACCGTAAAGCAGGTGTATCGTGCGAACCTGATTATCGGGGATGCCTATATGGCGCTTAAGTCTTCCCGGGATGCCTATTACGCTTATTTGATCGCGTTTCAGGTCGCAAGTGAAAGAGAAGCCGGCAAGGCCATATCAAAGCTGAAAACAGCCCTTGCCTTGATGGAAACATCAGACCTGTCCGCTGAACTGGACAAACTGGCCGGGCGCCCCCCCAGTGATTACCTGATGTATCAATTGGGCGTTAATTATATGAAAGACGGTAATGCGGATGATGCGAAAGCGACCCTGACAGCTTTTGCCGCACAATTCCCGCACCATGAGAACGCTGACCAGGCCCAAAAACTCATCGCCGAGATGGATTCTCCCAAAGCAGTGGCGCGTCATGTGAATGTTATCGGGTGTCTGCTTCCCATGACCGGGAAATATGAAACCTTCGGTCAGCAGGCCTATACCGGAATCGAATACGCCCTTTCCCGGTTTGTCCAAAGCCAGGATGGAAACGCCATTAAAATTTTGCTCAAAGACACCGGATCGGACCCGCAGAAAACCCGGGAGGCCGTCAAAGAGCTGGCCGATAGCAATGTTTCGGCCATTATCGGCCCCATCGGCACGGTCGATGAGGCGGCCCTGAGCGCCCAGGGGTTCAATATTCCCATTATTACGATGACACAGAAGGACGGGATTACCGATATCGGTGATTCTGTGTTCAGGAATTTTTTAACGCCCCGGATGCAGGTTAAGGCCCTGGTCTCCTATACTGTTGGCACGCTGGGTCTTAAGCGGTTTGCGATTCTTTATCCTTCTGAAAATTATGGGAATACCCATATGAATGGATTCCGGGATGAGGTGGTTGCCGCCGGCGGCACGGTGTCCGGAGCCGAAGCTTACCCGCCGGGGCAAACGGATTTTGCGAATGCAATTAAAAAACTGGCAGGTCCCCAATGGGTCGCCGCGCAATCGATGAAAAAGACATCCGCTTCCTCGCCGTTGACTGCTAATGAAAGCGAAGCCCCAGAGGCCGCTCCGCCGGAGCCTACGGTTGATTTTGACGCGATTTTCATTCCGGATTCACCGGATAAAGCCGGGTTGATCATCCCGCAACTGGCCTATTACGGGGTTGCAGACGTGTATCTGCTGGGCACCAATTTATGGCATTCGGACAAATTGATCCAAATGGCGAAATATAATGTTCAGAATGCCATCATACCTGATGGTTTTTTTGCGCAAAGCACATCCGAGCATGTGCGGCAGTTCGTTTCCGGGTTCAGGGGGGCATACGGCAGCTCTCCGGGATTTATCGAAGCGGTGAGCTATGATACGGCCATGATGGTGTTTGAACTGGCGGCCCGGCCGGATATTCGCGAGCGTTCAGATATCCGCAGAGAGCTGCTGGTAATGCCGCCATTTGAAGGGGTCACCGGTAAGACGGTTTTTGATGAAAACCGGGAAGCAGTAAAAGATATTTATCTCTTAAAAATCTTTCAGGGCGGGTTTCAGGAAGTGACCGTCCGTTATCCGGATGGTGGTTTTCAGTAAAACAGGGGAGCCGGATGGGCCGTGTGCATGCGCATCCGGTTTTTATCGTTCATTTGTTTTCCTTCAAATTCGTCAAATCTCCCTGGCCGGTGGCTTCCAGCACGGTCTGCCAGATTTTTCCGTGGGGGTTGATCCGTTTTCGTTTGCCGACGGTGGCCGGAATGGGGACATTCACGAAAAAGTTGTTCCAGTGGCCGATGAGCATGTTGGTTTTCCCGGCCATGCCCGCATGAACGGCGTCCCGCCCCAGAAATCCGCAGTAGACGTGGTCGTTGGCATTGGCCGGAAGACTCCGGATCATATAGGAGGGGTCAATATACTTGATGGAAACCTCCGTGCCTTTGTCATGGAAATACGACTGGATTTTGTCTTTCAGGAACACCCCGATATCAAAGAGTTTTAAATTGCCGGAAGCGTCATGTTCCACCTCGGCGTCCTTAAAAAAATTCTGTCCCGCGCCCTCGGCCACCACAATGACCGCATGTTTGCGTTCTTTCAGCCTTTTTTCCAGTTTGGTGAGCAGGCCGTTTTCCCCTTCCAGCTCAAAATCGATTTCCGGAATCAGAACAAAATTCACATCCTGTTGGGCAAGGGATGCTGTGGCAGCGATAAATCCGGAGTGGCGCCCCATGAGTTTAATCATGCCGATGCCGTTCGGGTAACCTTCGGCTTCCATGTGTGCGCCCTTGATCGCTTCTGTGGCAATATCCACGGCCGTGTCAAAACCGAATGATCTCGCCAGCCGGTAAATGTCGTTGTCAATGGTTTTGGGGATGCCGATCACGCTGATTTTCGTTTTCCGTTTTTTGATTTCTTCCACAATGCTGGATGCGGCTTTAAGGGTGCCGTCTCCGCCGATCATAAACAGGATGCCGATGTTCATCCGCTCCAGGCAGTCCACAATGGCTTCGATGTCCTGGGGGCCTCTGGAGGATCCGAGAATGGAGCCGCCCATTTCGTGGATATTCACCACCCTGTCAGGCGTCAGCTCCATCACGGGGTGGTCAAATTCCGGAATAAAGCCCTGAAGACCGTAACGGATGCCGTAGATATGCCGGACCCGGTACCGGTAATGCAGTTCCAGAACAATGGCGCGGATCACATTGTTGATGCCGGGGCAAAGGCCGCCGCAGGTGACCACCGCACATTTCAGTTTGCTGGGGTCAAAGTAGAGTTTTTTTCTGGGCCCGGCCAGCTCAAAAGTCGGCGGTGTTTTTTTTGCAGTGATTTGTTCGATGATATTGCTTGCGGTGACATCAATGAGAATCCGGTCGTCATCGGATTTGAATATTTCTTCGCTGGTGCCGCTGATCTCATCCAGAATTTTGGACTTTATTTTGGCCGGCCCGATGGTTTCGATTTCCGTATCAAAGGGATCGAATTCGTTCATCTGCGTTCCTCGCCTTATATTGTTGAAGTCGTTTTATATTCCGTTGAACTTGACCGCGCCTTTGCCCAGAATGTCATGCAGGTGAAGCACCCCCGACACTTTCCCGTCATCGTCGACCACCGGCAGCACGGTGATCTGGTGGGTTTCCATGATATTCAGCGCATCATAGAGCGGGGTGGTCTGAAGAATGGACTTCGGGTTCGGGACCATCAGCGCATCTGCGGTTTTTTCAAACACGCTGATTTTATTGACCAGCATGCGCCGCACATCGCCATCGGTGATAATCCCGGCAAGGGTGTTGTCTTTTTTTAATATCAGCACAACGCCCAGCTTCTTTTTATCCATTATCTCCAGGGCCGCATCCATGCCAGCACCCTCGTAAACCTCCGGCATGGCTTCCCCGGTCAGCATCATGTCCTGAACTTTGTAAGACAATCGATGGCCGAGATTGCCGCCGGGGTGGATTTTTTTAAAATCACCGGGCGTGAATTTTTTTTTGTTGATGAGGACCACGGCAAGGGCATCCCCCATGGCAAGGAGCGCAGTGGTGCTGGTGGTCGGCGCCAGGCCCAGCGGGCAGGCTTCAACGTCAACTCCCACATTAATGACAATGTCGCTGTTTCTGGCCAGGGTGGACTGCTTGTTTCCGGTAAAAGCGATGATTGGGCATCCGGCATTGCGGATGCTTGGAAGCAGGACGTTCAGCTCATCGGTTTCGCCGCTGTTGGACATGGCGATAAAAATATCATTTCCGGAAACAATCCCCAAATCGCCGTGCATGGCTTCCACCGGATGTAAAAAAATGGCCCGGGTTCCGGTGCTGTTTAATGTGGCGACAATCTTTCTGCCGATAATGCCGGATTTCCCGATGCCGCTGATAATCACTCGGCCTCTGGACTTGCATATCAAATCTGCCATCCGGGTGAATCCATCGTCAAGTTTTTCAATTAATTTGAGGATTCCCTCTGCTTCCATTTTCAGGACGTCAATCGCCTGGTCAATCGCCTTGCCGGTGGTCATGGATAAATTTCCTTTGGGCGCACTCAAACCGTATCTGAGATGAACGCTTGTGATTATTAGAATTGTATGGAATGATGACGGGACATAAAATTACAATTTTTGGGTATTAAATCAACAGTTGTTTTGGGGGCCTGAGCCTGGAAGGCTGTCTTGAAAGTCTGATTGGAAAGCTCGTTAAATGCCTTAACAATAAAAAAAGGATTGACAATAAATGTTGAATTGATTAATGGATGTCACCAAATTTGTTATTTTTTATATCAGCTATTTGATACCGGCGCCCGAAATTCGGCGCCGTTATTTATAGAAAAAAAGTAAAACGGAGGATACACAAGATGATTTGCACAACAGTAAGAAAAGGTGATGACTGCGTATTTATGGCCAAGAACGGATGTTCATATACCGGCGGGGCCTGTAACGCCATCGTGGAAGCCTGCAACGGATGCGGCAGAAGCAAGGAATATGAAACCGGCCGGTATTGTGCGGCAGCCCCGGCTCCAGAATTGAAGTGGAAAAACGGCGATTGCAATCTCGCAACCCACATTGTCGTTGTTGCTAAAGAACAAGCCAAAATCAACCCGCTTAAAGCTTCCAAACGCGGCGGCAAATAGCCGTTATTTCGGAATTGGAAATGTTCCATCCCCTGGTCCCGATATGGCGGGGTGGGTGTAACGGTCATTAAAAAAAAATTACGGACAGGCGCTGGGGAAACTCAGCGCCTGTTTTTTTGGGTGCATTGAGTCGTTTTTATCCCCACGGAGATGGCCGATCATTGAGCATTTCAATAAATGCTTCCATGCGGGTTTTGATCTGACCATCGGCAAACGACCGGTGATCGATGCAGTCCACTTCCAGATTCAGCACCGGCACGCCCATCTCCTTTAGCCCTTCGGTGATCAACCCTTTTGAGCCGGTTCCCTGGCGGCATCCCCAGTTGCAGGGATTGATCGCCCCGTCGATTTTATAATCTTTCGCGAGTTTTTTGAGATGGTCAATTCTATGGGTCGCCTGCCCGTTAAACGGGATGGAAATGGCCCGTCTGGCAATGCCGGTATAGGGATCATCCGGATCAATTTCATCCCAGGTGATGTCATTTAATTCATCAATCACGACCACCGCGCCGAATTCTTTTTCCAGCATGTCCACCAGGGGATTTTTAAACTGGATCCGGTTCTGGATCCACATCAGGCGGAGTTTTTCCTCTTTTGATCCGCTGATGCCGTTTTTTACGCGGTTTTTAAATTCATCCAGGTAAGCCTGCGCCACTTCCACCGCCGCGTCCGATCCCAGGAGCAGGGCCATGACAATGCCGAAGTTGGCCAGCATTTTCCCGTCCGTGGGGGAAGGGGTCTGTTTCGCCAGTTCATAGGTTTCTGCGATGAGCTTTCTGGCCTGGTTGGTCCGGATGACGGCAGCTCTTAATTTTTCTTCGTCAAGAGGTTGTCCGGTATGATCGGAGACAAATGTCACCATTTGCCGGATCTGGTCAGCCAGATAGCGGATGCCGGCAGCTGACTGCTGCTGGGGGATATTCAACACAAACAGGTCTTTGTTAAAATGTGCGGCCATATTTTCCATCACGGCAATGCCGCCGGAACACGGGCAGGTGGTGCCGATCAAAAAGTCCGGTTCCGGCATCAGGCCTTTGCGGGTCGCGCCCAGGATCGCCCGGTGATACCCGCAGATGTCCGAAGCAAAACCGGCGTGTTCGGCTTCTTCCAGGAATTCCGTCGACAGGCCGGTTGACGCCAGCATGGCCCCGATGAATTCAACAAAACAGGAGGTAACGTTCATGGCGGACAAAATGTCAAATGGGGCGGCTATCCCGCACCAGGCCACCCGGTTTTCCCCGGAATACAGGCGGCTGCCCAGCTTTGCGATCTCAAGAGCATACAGTTTTCTCGGGCTTTTATTGTCCGGAGCCGCTGCCAGTGAGGCTTCAATCCCGGCCACCAGATCGTTAAAATAGTGTTTCATCATGGGTTCACCTCAACATTTCAATAAAGGCTTCGATTCGGGTTTTCTGCTGTCCGATGGACCGGAGGGAGCAGTCTCCTTCCAGCAGAAGCAACGGCATTCCGGCGTTTTTCAAGGCTTCCCGGATAAACGGAAGGCGTTCCAGATAAGGGTCGCAGAATTTGACGGTATGTCCGATAACCCCCAGCGCTTGAGCCGCTTTCGCGTTATTTAAAACATCTTCAGCGATCTTTCCGGGACGGGCCGGATCAAAGGTCCTGGCGCAGGGCTGCCGCGTGAGCAGGGCTTCCGCCATGCGGGAAAACACATCCCCGGCATCATCATCCGCAATCGGCGCAAACATCCGGCTGCCGGTGCAAAAATCATCATTCATGATCGCGGCTCCGCAGGATTCGATCATCTCAAACGCTTCCGGGTCCGGCATGACATTGCCGAACAGAAACACCGGCACCCCTTTATTTTTTGGCGCATCACTATCCGGCGCATCCTGAAGCTGTTTTAAGCGGACCAGGGTGTCGTCAAAAGGGCTGGTGGCCGCCTGATTATAGATTTTCTGGAGAGCCGCCGTGCCGCCGTCAAGCCTGCCCTGGCGGAACTTTTGGGCGATTTGCACAAGCAGTCCGGATATTTCATTGTATTTATCAATGCTGGCGGCGATGGCTTCCGGCTCAATCTTTTTCCCTCGCCAATCCGCCAGTGCATCCGCAGCCCTTACCAGCTCGTCCCTGAAAAAGGATATGGAAAGGCTGTCGGCGGTTGCCGGCAGGTCTATTAAGATGGTGCGGCCGTTTTTGCGGGTATCAATTTTGTGGATATCAATCCACGCGTCCGCCATCCGGCGCATGGCGTCACAGCTGTTGATGAAAACGGCTCCGGCAAGGTCCGGCAAATCGCCGCTCATGGCCCGGTCAAGAATCCGCTTGATGTGGGGGCAGAGATTGTCATGGAGCAACTGGCCGGCCTGGTCGGGAAAGTCGCCGACCGGCAGGATGCGAAACGGCGCATAACCGGCCGCGTCTATCAGGGGCAGGGGAGTATACGCGCAGGCGAAACCGATGTTTTCTTTGGGTTCCATTGTTTAATCCTTTCGGAAACGGGAGCATTAAAAAAATACCTTGAGATTGAAAACCATACTGTTTATATCCCATCCCATGAACGCATATCAAGCAGAACAACTTGAAGCACTGCGAATGGTCCGGCAGCTCCTGGGTGCGCTTTCGGAAGCGGAAGCCGGCACACTAAAAGCGGATATCGCTGATTACCGAAGATTCCGATCGCAGGTCGCCGGTTTTTTAGACGCCCATTTTAAAGATATCTGCACGGAAAAATGCTTTTCCAGCCGCCTCAGCGCCTGTTGCTCCAAAAACGGCATCATTACATTTTTCGCTGATGTGGTGGTCAACGCTCTGGTGTCTGATGACGAGGATCTGGACCGTATCGAGTGGGCCATTCAAAATCCGGCAAATGCATTTAAATGCATTTTTTTGTCGGAAGGCGGCTGCCTGTGGCGGATCAAACCGGTGGTGTGCGAATTTTTTCTGTGTGATGAAGCTGAAAACCGGGCGTTCGGGGACAACCCGGAAGCAAAGAAGCAATTTGAGGTATTTAAAGAAATCAAAAAACACTTCACCTGGCCGGACAAGCCGGTTCTGTTCGAGCGTCTGGAAGAGTTTTTCCTGTCCAGAGGCTGCCGCTCCTCCCTGATGTACATTCATTTCAGCCCCGGACTCTCCAGAATTCGGCAAAACCGGAATAGTGCTTTATCCTGACTCAGGTTTTCCTAAAAAATCGAATATCAAGAATAAATAAACTTGCGAATTTTATTTTCATGATTATTGTTATGACATTAGTATTTTTGTATCCTTACCATCAATTTGACGTGTGATGATGGGCCCCTTTTATTTAACCTAACCAATAACAAGGAGGACGACATGGATGTAAAAGACTATTGTTCAAGCACGAATATAGAGCTCACGGGATGGAAGGCAAAATTATACGACGTTATTGTTAAAACAGAAAAACTGGCCGGAAAAGACAGGGAGAAGATTCTCGGTAATATCGGTGATCTTAAAATTTTGGTCAGCGAGCTTGAGGATCGAATCAAACTTCTGGAAACCGAATGCCCTTCCGAATGGAGTCCTCAGAAAAAGGAAATTGATCAAGGGACTGTTGATATGCGATCCAAATATGAAGAGACCATGGAGTTTATCGGTCAGGCCAGTCCGGTTTCAATCCCCGGGTAAACACCCACTCTTTTAAAAACCGAACACACCAATTTTCCAAGGCAGGGCTTTAAGCCCTGCCTGTTTTTTTGGGAAACCAGGGAATAAATGCGCTGGTTTGCCGGATATATTGCTGGTATTCGGGATTATCTGAAAACTGGGTTTCCTCCATAAGCGTCACCCCGGTCAGTTTCAAGAGCGTATAGGTGATCAGCAAAGGGCTGATTATGGTCCAGAATCCCCAGGGCGTTGACAGGACAATCACAAACAGCCCCCACCAGATCAGGGTTTCGCCGAAATAATTGGGATGCCGGCTGTATTTCCAGAGCTTCTGGTTCATGATTTTGTCCTTGTTTGCCGGGTCAGATAGAAATTGCTTCAATTGCTGGTCCGCAAAAGATTCGATGATGATTCCGGCCGTCCAAATCAACAATCCCAGAATATCCGTCAGGGTCAGAAGCGCCGGTTCCGCTGACATTTGTCCATACTGGATGCCGAGAGCAATGATCCACTGGAATAGCGCCTGAATTAAAAAAACTTTGAACAGGCTGATGATCCAGAATGATTTTCCGTGCTTTTCCCGCCACTTGCCGTAACGGGGATCTTCGCCCTTGCCCCGGTTGCGGGAACTTAAATGAATAAAAAGGCGCAGCCCCCATAATGTGACCAGTATCGTTATCATCAGCTTTCGAAGCAAAAACCCGTCGGTCCGGAAAAACGTCAGCCAGGCAATCAGGACAAATCCCAGTCCCCACAAGCTGTCCGCGATGGTGACGTCCTTTTTGATCAGGCTGAAGACCCAGCCGATACTCATCAAACCGGCGGCGGCAAAGAGGTTGACCAAGAACAGATTCAAAAAAGCGTCCATGTGGTTGCTCTCCTTTCAAAATCACCGGAGCATCCGGGAGGGTTCAAGGGGATCGGAAACCGTTTCCCCGGCAGACTTTCTATCGATGGCATCCCTGATATTTCGATGGACAGCGCCGGTGATGGGATAGGCAAACGCGATGACAATGGCGACCGCATTGCAAAGGCAGGGCACCAGCGCGTAAAGAATCCGCAAATAAAGAACAACCGCATCGGTCTGCCGGACATTGGGCACATAGCCGGAAGCCCCCAGCAGGGCAAGTCCTGCTCCGACCCCAAAAGCGGCCGCCATTTTTTTGGCGACGGACCAGAGCCCGATATAAAGTCCTTCCCTCCGCTCACCGCTGATGAGTTCGTCATAGTCGATCACATCGGCCTGAATGGCTGACGGGATGGCAAGGGTGGCCCCAAAACCGATTCCGGAGATAAATATTAATACGCCGTAGGCAAGTTCATCTCCTGGCCCGAGAAAAAAAACCCCTGAAAATGCGCCGGTATTGACCGCCATGGATATCAGCCACATGGATTTTTTTTCAAATCGTTTGGCCCCCGCAACCCACAAGGGGAGAAAAAGGATGCCGGTCACAAAATACATCACCAGAAAAAAATCCGCCCGGCTGGAATGAAGCACATATTCGACATAATAGAGAATGAGCGTGGCCGGAAGATTGTTGCCGATGGCGCTGATGGTGTAGGAGATGAGCAGAATTCGGAAGGGCCGGTTCCGCAGGCTGGCCGACAGGTTTTGAAAAATGTTGTCCCGACTGGCAATCACGTTTAAAGCGCGTTCCTTAAGGGTCAGCACGCACCAGAAGGCCGAAGCAATAATCAGCGGCGTATAAATTATCGAAAGGATGAAAAAAGTTTCGCGCTCCCCCTGGGGGCTCTCAGGCAAAGACATCAATGCTTTAATTGCTGCCGGAGAGGCGGCGGCAACCAGCGTGCCGGCAATCAGCGCACCATCGCGCAATCCAAACAAGGTTGTCCGCTCATTATAGTCAAAGGTCAGTTCCGGCCCCAGGGATTCATAGGGCACGATGATCACCGTCCAGAATAAAAACAGCAAAAAAATAAGCACCATGAACCATGCTGTGGCTGTATCGGCATCGGTATGGGGCGGATTGAACAGCAGGAGGATGGCGAGTCCTGTCAAGAGTGCCCCCAGAATGATCAGGGGGCGTCTCCGGCCGAAGGGGGTTCTGAGCCGGTCTGAAATCAGACCGATGGCCGGGTCCGTCACTGCGTCAAACAGGCGGACCACCAAAAGAATGACGCCCATGGCCGATACGTGGACACCGATGACGTCCGTATAGAATTTCGGGATATAGACATAAACCGGTATGCCCACCACCGCCAGCGCAAAGGCCGGTGCGGCGTAAGCCAGTTTTTCGCTCCATGTGAGTTTTTTCATGGTCAGTCTTTCCCTAAAAGATGGTCCCTGAATCCTTTATCAATGGGGTTATCCCCGAGCCAGATGCCAAAATAGGCTGCCGCATAATCCACACCGGGGACAATCCCCAGGGGTTTTCCGTTTAACGCAAGTTCCGTTCCAACGCCGGGCAAATAGGTCGCCGCATACCGGTCCCCCGGTTTGACATCCCGGTAAAGGGCGTTCATTTGCGCAATTTGCGGGCCAAGGCGGATTCTCTCTTGGGGAGTCAGATTTTCTTCAATCAAGGTCCGGGTCGATTCGGCGAAATCAGCCGCTGATATCGCATGAAAATAATGAAGTTCCAGCCGTTTCGGCACGTCATTGAAGATCTGATCCGCCTTCTGATTCTTATCCAGATAAAGGGCGCCCACATATGCCTTGATGAACACCATATACCGAAGCAGAGCGACACCCCGCAAAGATAGGGTTTTCTCCTGTGCGGTGTAGCTTTCTTTAAATTCGACCCCTTCAATCATGGCCGTATCAGCGCGGGTTGCCCCAAGGAGCAGTATAAATAAAACATATACCAGTCGATTCATGCGCATCGGATTCCCTCTTGACCTGTGTTAAAGTTTATATATACTTGAAAAAATGCAATATATCCATCATTAAAATCCTGTAAACGAGGAGTACGCCATGCAATACTTCCTGTCATCCGTTTTTTTAAAAGTAGCAGGCCTTTCCGTCATCATTTTTGTCATACTGGATCTGTTATGGCTTTCCGTGGTCGCCCGGGGGATCTATTTTAAGCACATGGGGTATCTCGCGGTCATTGAAAACGGCCGGATCATGTTCAACCTCCCCGTGGGTCTTTCGGTTCAGGTCATTATCGCGCTGGGGCTTGCGGTCTTTGTGTCGCTGGCGCTTCTTGTTCAAAACACCCTGGGAACCGCCATTGTCATGGGCGTTTTTTCAGGGTTTGTGCTTTATTGCACCTATGATCTCACCAACCTGTCGTTTGTCAGGGGCTACCCGGTTGCCATTACGGTTATCGACATCCTTTGGGGCACGGCCCAGGGTCTTTTTTCCGGGATTTATGTTTTTTATCTCACCCGGTATTTTTCTTCGTGACCGCGCATAACCCTTAACCCGTTTTTTTGATGGTCATGGGACTGATGGGCTCCGGTTTGGGGTGGTATTTCATGTGTTTCTGAAAATACAGCCGGGCCGCTTCCATAAAAATCCGGGGTTTTGTGAGATACGGGATTGCCGGATGCCGAAGAACTGCTTTGAGCTGACTGGCGGCGGTCAGCGGCAATGGTTTCCCCCACAACCGCGCGGTAAAAACTTCGGAACCCTCCCGCACCAGCTTGATGTTGATATCTAAATCGCCATTTATGCGCGAAAAGGAAAATTCGTATTCGCCTTCCAGGTTGTTAAACGGCGACACATGAAAGGCTTTTGTGGCGTAATACGGCCTATCCGTGTCCGCATCCCCGTCTTTTTGTCTGGGGAGATAGAGGTGGCGTTCGCCGAATGTGTTGTTGACCTCCACTGCCATGCGGACAATATCGCCCTGGTGATTGAGGCAATAATAAAAGCTGACCGGGTTAAACGCATAATTGAAATACCGGGCGGAGGTGATGAGGAAAACAGACGCAACCGGAACATCTGAGCCGTCGGCAGCCAGAAAGGATATCAGTTTTTCTTTAATGGAACCGGGCCGTGGGTCCAGATAGTCGGCATCATGGAGGGAAACCGGACGAAAGCGGTTATAACCAAACAGCGGCAGGCTCTGGTCCAGTCCGGTCAGTTCATCCAGATCAAAGCCATAGACATAGAGCGGGTAGCGGAATTCATGGCGCACCGGCTGGAAACGGGTATGCTCGACAAAGCCTGAAAACAGCTTTGATTTCATAACTGTATCCCGAATTTGACGCCGATATTGACGGCTGAAGACACCGCATCTTCGTGAAACCCATACCGGAAATAACTGCCGCAGAAATAGGTGTTCCGGATACCGTTTAAACTGTCCAGATCCTGCTGGGTCCGGATGGATTCAAATGAATACTGGGGATGGGTATAATTAAATTCGGCGATCATGGCCGAATCCATGATCCGGCTTGCGGGATTTAATGTAACGCAATAATCCGAATGGGTCTGTAAACTCTGTAGGAGGTTCATGTAATAGGTCATGGTCATGGGAGACGACTCGGAATCATTGTTCTCCCGGATGTAATTCCAGGATGCCCGGGCGCGGTTCAGCGGAGGGAGAAAGGCTGGATCACGGTGCAGAATCGTCCGGTTTTGCGTATACCGCCAGGGTGAGAGAAGTTTTTCTTCCGCAGGAGAAGGATCTGCGAGCATCCCCAATGCCTCATCCGCGTGCGCGGCGATCACAACCGCATCAAAAATTTCCTCGCTGTTTCCCAGATGAAGCTTTATTTTCCCCTCTTCACGGCTGATTTTCAGCACCGGCGCGTTTGAAAACACGCTTCCGGAAAAATTTTTCAAAAATGCATCCACATAACTGCGGCTGCCGCCTTTGATGGTGTACCACTGGGGCTGATCCGTTACGGCCAGCAAGCCGTGGTTTTCAAAAAATTTTGCAAACGTCCGGGCCGGAAAATCCATCATCTGATTGTCCGGTGTTGACCAGATGGCCGCTCCCATGGGGATGATATATTGCCGGATAAACGTTTTATTAAACCCATTTTTGTTCAGGTACTGCCCCAGCGTCATGTCCCCCAGGCTGCTTTCGGAAAGGGCCTTTACGGTCAGCCGGTTGAACCGGAGGATATCTGCAAGAAACCGCCAGAAGGAAAGGGAAAAAAGGTTTTTTCGGTCGGCAAAGGGCGCGGCGCTGGAATACTGGAACCCGGTGCGGCGGTCAAAATATGAAAACGACATGGGGCATTTGACCCGTTCCACGCCCAGCTGACTGATGAATTTGATGAAATTGGGATAGGTCCGGTCGTTGTGCACAATGAACCCGGTGTCCACCGGCGTGCCTGCGTCCGGTCCATCCGGGATGTCCACCGTATGGGTGTGGCCGCCGATATAGTCGTTTTTTTCAAAAAGGGAGACCTGATGCTTTCGGCCAAGGAGGTGGGCCGCCACGATACCCGCAACGCCGCCCCCGACAACGGCAATGTTTAATTCGGATGATGTTTGCATGGGGTTCCTGCCTTTTAAAGATTATTTATACATAAATTCCCTGTCCATTGGATAACTATTTGTATTTCCTTTTGAAAAAGTGATCTGATAGAGCCGGAGCACCGTATTTTCCGTGCGGAAATATTCGGCACAGAAATGGAGATAGGCCCGCCAGGTTCTCCGGAACTTTTCATTAAAGCGGTCCGGGTCATATTGGTGGATGGCATTCCATTTATCGTCAAAGTTCTGCGCCCAGGCATCCAGAGTCAGGGCGTAGTGGCGGCGGAGGTTTTCAATGTCCAGTATTTCAAGGCCGTGTTTTGCCATGATTTCGATGGTTTCGGCAAGGCCTGGCAGATATCCGCCCGGAAAGATGTGCTTCCGGATAAAGAAATCCGTTTCCATGGACAGGTCGTGGGCGATAAAATGCAGCACGCCGACGCCGCCGGTCTTCAGGCATTTCGCCATGCTTTGGATCCAGTCGGTGAGCTGGCCTTTGCCCGCATGCTCATAGACGCCCAGTGATGCATATTTGTCATAAACCCCCTCCACCTGCCGGAAATCTTTTTCCTGAATGGTGATTTTATCCGCCAGCCCTTTTTCCCTCGCTTTTTGAACCAGCCACCGGTTCTGGTCGACGGTGGGACTTAGATTCGTCGCTGTCACCCCATATTTTTCGACGGCATGAAACAACAGGGAACCCCATCCCCCGCCCACGTCAATCAGTCGCTCGCCGGGCTTGAGCCTGAGTTTGCGGCACACATGATCCAGCTTGTTTTCCTGGGCTTCCTTAAGCGTCCGGGTGCCGTTTTTCCAGTAAGCGCAGGTGTATGTCATGCTGGGGTCCAGATACTGCCAGAAGATTTCTGACCCCCGATTATAATGGAACAAGGCGTTTTTGACGGCCTGGGGTAAATTCCGGTTGCCGTAGCGGATTTCATGCCAGAAATTTCGGATGCGGATCAACGGGTGCGGAATCCGAAGCTGCACGGTGTTTTCGATAAGGGAAGGTCCGGTATCTGCCGATATCTGGACAAGAAGCTTCAGATTGCCGTCGATATCCACATCCTGATTGATATAGGATTCGGTCAGCCCCCATCCACTATGGAGCATCGTGTTGATCTCCGCCAGCCTGGATTTATATCGAATGGTGACTTGCGGGTGTTCGTCTCTGTTGCGGTACATTGTGCCGTTGGTAAAAATGACCTCAAAGGGAATGGCGGAATTCCCCCAGTTGGATTTGAAAAAAGCTTTTAGAAGTCGGGACATGATTCTCCTGCCGTGAATGGAAAGACCGAATTAAAAAACAACTACAGAATTCTCTATTTATCTATAGCCTATCTGTCCGAGCCGTTTCAAGGGGTTTAACAGTTCTATGAATAATCATTGCTCAGATTAGGGGCATGGATTGCTTTGTCTTATAGTATTTTTCGGAAGGAAATGAAACAATTTTCCGGCGGTGGGCTCCCCCCACCGGAAGTGTAAGGCTTTTTTCCCCAATATTTGAAATCAATCGTCCTTTCCCTTGCAGAAGTCATGAAAAAGGAGTATTGTTTCATGAAAAGATAAAGAGAGGTAGGGCTATGGCTAATTTACAGATTAAAGGGATTTCCAGTGAATTTTACGACCAGATAAAGGACATGGCTGAGGCTGAAAACCGGTCTGTCAGTCAGCAGGTGTTGTATTTGATCAAGGAACATATGGCGAAGGGCAAAGCAGTGAAAGCCATAAAAACACCGGCCCAGGTTTTGCTGGAGCTGGCTGGATCATGGTCGGATGCGAGAGATGCCGAGGAAATCGTGATGGAGTTGAAAAAGGGCCGGTCGAATTCTAAAAAATTATCCGCAGGTTTTTAATGTACCTTCTTGATACGGACATCATCATTTATTCCTTAAAGGGAAATCAGGCAGTTGTCAGAAACTTACAACGGCATTTGAATGATCCCCTGCATATCAGCGCCGTCACGTTGATGGAATTATATTATGGCGCGTATAAATCCAGCCAGGTCGAAAGCAATCTGGCAAAGGTCAAGGCCATCGAAAGTTCAATGGATATCGTTCCGGTCAGTCAGGGCCTGGTGGAGATTTTTGGGTTGTTAAAATCAAATCTTGAAAAAACCGGTACGCCGCTGGATGATTTTGATCTGGTTCTTGGAGCCACGGCCCTTTCCCGGAATCTGGTATTGGTGACGAATAACACAAAACATTTTCAGAGAATCAACGGGTTGAAAATGGAAAACTGGTCCCAGGAATCTTTCCTCTGAAAAAAGTGAATTTTCTTTCGCGCTTTTTGCGTTCTTTTGCGGTGAATAATAAAGCGCCATTCCGGTCATCAAGCGAGCTTTTCACTCCCCCAGTATCACGCTCTCAAACGGCTCTGAAATGTCCGGCAGATCCCCAGCAACCACCTTATCCGCGCTCACGGCATAGACCCGGTTGTTCATAAAAACACCCCGCAGCCAGCCCGCATCGTTAAACATCCCTGAGCCTTCGTCAGCCATGGAAATCCGTCCCCTGTATTTAAAGATGTTTTCTCCGGTAAGTTCATAAACATACAGTCCATTGAATACCGGTGCGCCGGTTTCCGATGGATCCGGCTGCGGGTTCTGGTGTTCATAAAGGGCCATGGGCAGCGCCAGCAGGCTTTCTTCCGGCCGGAAGGTCAGGGCCTTGTGGTTGTAAAGCGCCTCTGATTCCGTGCCCCGGTCGCCGATGGTGTGCGTACTGAGCAGTTTCGCGGCGGCAAAATCGCTGGTGTCAAACAACGCGAGTTGAATGCCCTGATACCAGGATTCGTCGTCCGCTGTCGTGGCTGCTTTCCCCATGGTCAAAAGAAACTGGTCGCCAAGGGGATAAAGAGCGGCGCCAATCCCCGGCGTTTTCAGTTCGCCGGCAACCGACGGGCTTTCTGTCTTGGAGAGATCCAGGGTCAGGAGCCTGCCGGACTCAGCGGATGTGGCCAGGAATCCCCTGGCCTTTATAAAACGGGCAGCGGTGCCCCGTTTGCCGGACGCCAGATTTTCCAGTTTCCCAACCATCGTCAGCGTCTTGTCCTGCCGCTGCAGGCAGTAAACATGATTTTGTGCGCTTCCATCCCATACATGGCCGGTGGTGGTTGCGATGCGCAGCACATCGGCGTATTCGCTCATGGAAAGCAGATCCAGAATCTGCCCCGGAACAGTGCCTGAAGCTGCATGCCGGACTTCAGCACTGGAAATATCCAGTTGATGGAGTTCTGTTTGAAACCGGGAAGCGTCTGGCGACCCGTTCTCAACCGGTGCGCCGTCATACCGCGTGGCGGACAGAAATAGCGAATCCTTTGACGCATAGACATGGTGCACATCGCTGATCAGGCCGACGCTGGTGAAAGTCTTGGAAAGGTCCGCGAGATCAAGGGTGATGACAGCCACCACGGAGCCGCCGCCAGGAGTTTCCGGTTTTATGAAATTTTCCGTTTCCACCAGTCTGCCCTGACGGGTCATGACTCCGTCTGTGTCATAACTCTCATAGGACGGGACCAGGTCATCCAAGGTCATGGCGTCAAGCAATTCCCGGTTGGCGTCGATGGTCTGACCTTTTCCGGTTTCCGACCCGTCATAGGATAATTCCAGGGGCGGCAAATCCGGCAAAAATTGGGTGACGACGTGGAGCAGGCCATTGGTGAGACGGGAGGACACGAGGCGCCCCTCCACCTGCAGGTCTGTTTGAATGGCGGGATTTTCCGGATCCTGAATGTCCACCGTGAGAATGCCGATGCGGCTGCCCACCGGAATCCATTCGGGTATGCCGATGCCTGCGGGGGCCTTTTCATCGGTGCGTCCGGACCATAACTCTCCGCTCCCGTCTTCCGGCGTATAGAGGATGACCAGGCTCGCGCCATACAGATACAGCGAATCGACCGGTCCTTTGACGGGAATCCGGGCCGCTTCGTTAAGCCCGTCTTCAGCAGTTGTGTCCACAATATGCACGGTTGAAGTACCGGCCACATAAATGCGGTTTCCGCCGGTTTTGACCTTGTCGGATTCATCCACGCCGGTTTCCCGGATGCTGGTTTCGGAATAATCCTTAAACGCCGCAGATCCCGGGGTGTCGGGTGCTTCCGGTTGCGGAACGCCGTCTATGACGTCATCCTTCATGCTGTCGGGCAGGGCGCTTTGGGCATATTGATCCGCGATATAGGACTTGAGCACGCCATCGGACGAGAAGCTTGCTCCTTCGGGGTTGCCGATGTCCGTTCCGCCAGCACATCCGGAAACAATGGCCAGCGCGGTCAGCACCAGGGCAAGCGCAATAGTCAGGATGGTTGGGCAGGCATGGTGTGCAAATTGGCGATTTGGATGGCCCGTCATTTGCCGCATCATGGAAGGTTTCCTTTGTTGTGTGTTTTGTTGCGATCTCTTTCGACGCTGTTTTGTCTGGTCAGGGGAAACGCCTGGATGTTGATTTGCATGACCTGGTCCGCATCCTCGTCGCTGGCGAATTCCTTGAGCATCTCCTGCCGGAACGCTGCTATTTTTTGTTTTAATTCAATAATTTTTGATTTTTTAATGCTGAAAGTCAGGGCCGTGATGTCCCGCTCATTTGCCGGAAACCGGTTGATGGATTCTTCGCCTTTCTGAATCATTTCCCGATGGAAATTGGCGATCAGCAAGGATTTCACCTCAGGCCCGGTACTGATGATCTGGTCGGATTGTTCCCAGCATCCGGCCTCATTTTTCCGGATAAGCCCCAGGTCTGCCAGTCTTCCCAGGGCCGTTTCCACCTCCTTGACGGTTGCCGCCGGAATCAGGCGTTCGGCCAGTTGTTCCGGTGTCTGCTGCCTGTCGCCGAACATAACCAGTTCCCGGAGTACCGGGAAATACCATTTTGAAAAATATTCATACTGGGCGGTTTCCAGTTTTTTCAGGCTGCCCTGGGCTTTTAACGAGATCATTTTTCGATAATACCGGTCTTTTTCCGCATGGTCGGATGCCTGGTTCATGAGAACCAGGAGTTCGAAAAATTCCCGTTCCGGTTTTTTGAGCTTAAAACCCGTGGCTACCTGGGCAATGCTGGTGTTTGTCAGGTTTCTGCTTCCGTTGACCACCAGTTGAAGAAAGTTGGGGGATGAAAATCCGGCGAGTTTTGAAAAATAGCGATAGGAAAAACTGGACGTGGTTCCTTTTTTATACAGGAACATATCATTTAAAAAGGCCCGATAATCCAGATAGGTGAAAATGGAAGGGCGCTCCATGGCGGGCTACCTTTCGGACTCGGTTGGAAATATGGCATATGGTCTGTTGATCATGGGTTTATTTGTAGCACCCGGACACGGGCATCACAACTTATTTATGGCGGAATTATTTAAAAAATGTATTCATGAGAATACGAACATGATGGAATTTCAGATAATTTTATAATTATATCCAATAATTGAATTAATTGGCGGGTTGATTATCCGAATATATTTTATATTTTTGAATACATCCAAAGCAGGCGGGGCAATCTTCGTGCGGGAAATATCGAAAGGTTTAAAATGAATATAAACGGATTATTTCGGCTCCATATCCTTTGCATACACTTCCAGAAGGGCCTTGCATTTGGCGCTGTCGTTGAGCATGGGGTAAAGGTCCGTCATTTCGCGTTTGGCATGGCTTTTTAATGCGTCGATGAACAACTTTATTTTTTCGATCAGTTCGCTGGTGAGTTTTTCATGGGATGATTTTAGGGCCTTCAGCTCATCGGTCAGGCATTGAAGCTGGTTTTCAAGCAGGCCGTGTTCTTTCTGAAGGGACATGACCATTAACGTATTCCCGTAATTGGATTCTCCCGTGATGGATGCCGGGAAAATAACCACTTCTTCATACCGGAAATGGGTGAGCAGGTCTTTTTCCAGAAAATCAAAAAATGTGGCGAGCCCTTTAAAAAATTCCTTGTCCCGTTCTTTGTAGCTTTTGTTGAATTTCGAGACATAATCAATAATGATCTTGTGCTCTTGTGAAATTTTTTCAACGCGAGTGTTCAGGTGATAAATGTTATTCAAGGTGCCTTCCCTGTTTTAATAAAAAGGTTGTACTCTTTCGAGCCGCCGCTAAACTGTGGAAATGCATGATGTTTAAAGTTGTGGTTATACTTAAACGGAAATCGTCCGCAGAATCAAGCGCAAAAAACGAGACAGGGCTGACTTCCTCTTGCAACCGTTCCGCGTTTTTCCGGTTGATGCATCCTGTGGTCACTGGCTTGGATTTTCCGCCAGATCCCGGATAATATCCAGCAGCGGCGGTTTCAACTGGCGCCATTTGGGGCTGATGGCTTTCTCCTTGTACCATTCAAAATCCACCGCCACATACTGTTCCGGGATGGTGTGTTCGGAGCCGACGCCGTAGGTGATGGCCGGATAATATTCCACCCACAGCATCCGGTGGGGATCAATGGAAAAGTCTCCGGTCACTTTGGTGGCGATATGCCCGGCGCAGCTCCGGACCGTCATTTTGCTGTCCGGGAGATCTGAAACAATGATCACAAAAGGCCGTAAAAAGGCGACACCCTTGCCCATTCTTTTAGACCGGTCATAGATCCGCAGCCGGCATTTGCCGCTGGCCAGTTGCAGTTTCCCGCCCCATCCATCCCAGGTATAGGTCGCGTCATAGGTCGGCATATTGACATTCCAAATTTTAAAAAGGTCTTTATTTTATTCCATACAATAAGGGCTTTCCGCACCGGGGTCAAGACGAGACGGGATAAACGTTTTGATAATGGGGAATTTCTGCTTGTTTTGGACAGGTTCATGGCTTATGAATGCATGTCGGCGTTTCAAAGCCGCCCATTTAAAAAAACGAAAAAGGATAGATATAGATGGCCACAGCAGCTGAAAATCAAGAACTGCCGAAAATCGTTATCGGCGATAAGGAAATCACCCTGGTGGGAACCGCCCATGTGTCCAGGGAAAGCGTTGATCTGGTGGAGCGGGTGATCACAGATGAAAAACCGGACACGGTTTGCGTGGAATTATGCCCGTCCCGTTTCCAGTCCATCAAAAAGAAAGACCAGTGGCTGGAAATGGACATCATGAAGGTGATCAAGGAGAAAAAAACCTTTCTCCTGCTGTCCAATTTAATGCTGGCGTCTTTTCAGAAGCGCATCGGCGAAAAGCTCGGGGTAAAGCCCGGCGAGGAAATGATCCGTGCCATAGACGTGGCTGAGGCCATGGGGGCGCATGTCTGCCTGGCGGACCGGGACATTACCATCACCCTTTCCCGGACCTGGCGCAGCACCGGATTCTGGAACAAAACAAAACTGCTGTTTCAGCTTCTCGGGTCTGTGTTTGAAGTGGCTGAAATCGAGGAAAAAGACATCGAGGCCATGAAAGAGGCGGACATGCTCGAATCCCTTCTGGCGGAACTGGGAAAAACCCAGCCGGTGCTGCGGGAGATATTGATCGACGAGCGGGACCGCTATCTGGCGCAAAAGATCAAATCCGCGCCGGGGAATAAAATCGTGGCCGTGGTGGGGGCCGGTCATGTGCCCGGCATCCGGCGCTATATCGAACAGGATACGGACATTGCGGCCCTGGAAACGCTGCCGCCCAAAGGCAAGCTGGGGGGCGTGATGAAATGGCTGATTCCGGGGGCGATTGTGGCGCTGATTGTCTTTGGTTTTTTTCATGGCGGCATGGATGTGGGAACAGACATGATCCTCTGGTGGGTGGTGGTGACCGGATTGTTTTCCGGCATCGGGGCGGTGGTCGCGTTCGGGCACCCCCTGAGCATCCTGTCGGCGGTTTTGGCCGCGCCCATAACAACCATTCATCCCCTGATCGCCGCCGGTTGGGTGTCCGGGATTGTGGAAGCCATGGTGCGAAAACCCAAAGTCCGGGATCTGGAGTCTCTGCCCGAAGACATTCTGTCGGTCCGGGGGTTCTGGCGGAACCATGTGACCCGGATTCTCTTGATGGTGGTGTTCACCAACCTGGGGGCCAGCATCGGTACATTTGTGGCCCTGCCCATGATGATGAAGGTGCTGGGGGCTGGATGATTGGGGGGAGTATGCCAGTCATGCAATTCGTATCATAGATAATTGTCAATGAGGATTTCTGACGGTGGGCCGCTGAAAAATATCCCGGATATAAACACATTCGTATCCAGTACGATCCTCACTTTGTTTTTTCTCGCGCCTTGACGATTGCCTCGCTGATATCGGATTCTTTGATGCCAGCCTGTTTTCCTTTTTTTCTTGCCTCGGCAATCATCTCCTCAAATTCATTAACAGACGGCGGCGAAATGCTTTTTAAAATCACCACGTCTTTATCGCCGACAACCACAAATTGTGCGCCCGCCTTTAAATTCAATTGCTTGCGGATGGTTTCGGGAATAACGACCTGCCCTTTGGAGGACATTTTTGTTGTCGCCAAACTGGTCATAATAAATCTCCTTGTTTTTAATTTCTTACTGGTAAGATATTATGGCGCTGGCAGGCAAAAAGCAAGGGGACTTTTTTGAGTGCGTCAGATCGTTTTGCCGTTCACCGTCAGGCATCAGGTCCCGGATTTTAGAAAGGACGTTGCCGGTCTCACGATAAACAATCGGCGACTGAAGCTATTCCAGCAATGGAGGATTTGGTTTTTCCAATCATTTAATAAACTGGAAACCGATTGTTTTCATTTACTTTTCTTTTAAAAGAAAAGTAACAAAAGAAACCCGCCCGTGCGCTGCGGAAAGTTCCCTGTCCCTTCGGTTTCCGTGGCGCGGTCAAAAACTCGCTGACAAATTGGAACGACGCCTTTTGCGGTTCCGCCCACCGTTATGGAACAATTCATCATCCATCGGCATCTATCCGCTCAAACAGTTTGTCCGCGTGATCCACGGCAACCATCAGGTTCAGGGCCGCATCGCAATGGGCCTTTAAACCCGTGAACCTGAGGAGTTTTCAGGAATTGCCCAACCCGTCGCACTGGGGAAGCCGAAAAACCGGGATCAAGCCCCGGATTCCACCATCCGGATTTCCTCGTCAGTCAGGCCGTAGAGTTGATAGACCAGTTGGTCAATCTGGTGGTCTGTGACTTCAATTTGGCGTTTGAATATCATCTTTTCTTGTGGTGAGTTCGAAGCAGTAAATTTTTTATGAAGCTTTAACATAGAAGCTACAATTTCAATAAGTTTTTCATTAAAGCTAATATCCTCAGATTTATTGAAATCAAGTTTTCTTATTGGCAGTTTAACCAGATTCACTTTTTTTATTTCAGCAAAAGTTCTTCCTTTTTCAGGAACAATTTGTTGATATACATAAATCATTAATTTTGAATTGATTATACCTAACAAATAATTATGGCTATAATTTGAGTTTTTAAGTTTTATGTTATATATGTTGTTTAAATTATAGAATTTTTCCTCATCAAGAACAGCCCTTATCCTATCAGACGTTTGTCTTAAAATTATTTTATTTTCTTCAAAAGGAGCCCCATTCCTTGGCTCCGCCAGCCAAATCCCATATTTTATAAATCGTTTCTCAACAGGATTGATCAAGTACCGATCAATATCTTTTCCAATAAGGTATTGTTTATAATCCTCGTCTTTTTTGACTGAACTATCAAAAAGTCGATTTGCAACAGCGTTTTTTGTCTGTTTTGGTCTCCCTTTTCCTGTCTGGTATGGCTTTATTCCCATAACACATTCTGCTAAATTACCTAAATTCTCTGATTTATTATATATTTTTTCAAATATATTATTTTCGAAAGGCAAATTAAATTCAAATCGTTCATTCTCTATAAATTTTTTTTGATCAAGTTTAGAATAGGCTATCTTTTTAAAATCAATGTTATTTTTTAAAGTGGCGAATTCCAAAATATGATTAACAGTAAATCCTTTTTTAAAAACAAAAACACAACCATCCCCGATGTCAGCATCTTTAAATGCCTTATATTTAAGCAATAATATCTTTTCTATCGAACATTTTTGTGCAACAATTTTTCTAATATTCTTAAAATAATGCTGCGTTAAAAAGACTGCTGGTGTAATGTATGAAATCAATCCGGTTTGATTTAAAAGATTTTGACCTTTTTCAATAAACAAAACAAATGAATTTGCCTGATATTCATAAGAGTTATATTTTTTTTCCAGGTATGAATTTTCTTCTTTTGTTAAAAAAGCCCCATACGGCGGGTTTCCGATCACCGCGTCAAATCCGCCCGCATTCATGATGTCCGCAAATTCGGCCCGCCAGTCAAAGGCATTGATGCGGAAAATGTCGTCGTCGCCATTCATCATTCCGCATTCATCATTCATCATTCCATAATATTCCGGTCCGATCAGCGAATTGCCGCACTTGATATTGCGCTCCAGGTCCGGCAGCACCCGCTCCTGAAACAGCAGCATCTGTTTGCCGATGCTCTGCTCGTCCTCTCCCTCCAGAACCTTGAGCAACAGGGAGAGTTTGGTGACCTCCACGGCCTGGGGATCGATGTCCACCCCGAAAATATTGTTGATCAGAATCCGCTTGCGCTCGTCCGTGGTGAGCCGCCAGTCCCCCCGGATGGTGCGGTAAAGGCGCGGGGTCTTGCCCTTGTCCCATTTTTCCGGCCCGTCCGCCATATACTGGTCCAGATGCCAGTCCAGGAGGAACTGGTAGGCCCCGATGAGAAAGGAACCGGACCCGCAGGCCGGGTCAAGGATTCGGATATGGCTCACCCCGCCCCTGGGGCCGGGCTTTTTGCCGTCCACCAATCGTCCCACTGTGTTTTTGACGATATAATCGACGATATAGGTGGGGGTGTAATACACGCCGCCGGCCTTTCGGACTTCGGGCTTTTCCTCGATTTTCGCCTGATGGGACGGGGTCAGGCTGATGACTTTTCCTAAGAATTTTTCATACACCTGGCCGAGAATGTCCGCCGGAAGCACGGAAAATTCATAGGGGCTGTCCGGGTAATACAGATTTTTGAAAATATCCTTGAGGGGCTTGTCGTCGATGGAAAGATCCGGCGTGAGCCGGTCCGCGCTCTGGCGGTCTTTTTCGGCCTTGAAATGAAACAGGCCGGAATTGTATTTGGCGTCCGCCTTGTCAAAGAGTTCGAAGAGGCGGCGGTAGGTGTTGTCCCCGTTTTTCAGGGCCATGAACCGGCCATAGGGTTCAATTCCCCGATCCTCGCAGATGCGCAGGAAGATGATGCGGTCGATGGTCTGTTGGACCGCAAAATTCAGCTCCCGCTGAGAGAGGGCCGGGTTGCGCAGGGCGATGTTCCGGGCCAGAAGGTCCCGCCACCGCTCGATTTCGGCCAGAAACGCCGCGTCCACCTCGGTGGTGCCTTTCTTGGCCTTGGTGGTTTCGGCGTATTTGTCGAATGAGCCTTTTAAAACCGCCTGTTTGGAAAAGATGGCCTCGATCCGGTCCCAGTCGTGGAGATAATCGGCGTAGCGGAGATACATGATCCGGGAATGGGAGGCATTGTCGGTTTTCGAAGGCTTGACCCGGCAGTCATATACTGCGAATTCTTCGAAATCCGTGAGAACGCTCAACGGCAGCTTGGCGCTCCAGGCATAGCGGCGGAGCTGAAACGCGGGGGAAACATCCTCCCGGATGTTGACGGTGGGCTTCTTGGCTTCAAGGAAGAACTTGCGGGCCCCGCCGACGCGGAAACAGTAATCCGGGGCCTTGGTGACGCCGCCCACCTTGATGGCGTCCTCGTGGATCACGTCCTTGTAGGCTTCGGCATATCCGTCCGTATTGTTCACATCCCAGCCCAGGGCCTCAAAAAAAGGGTTGATGAACTCCAGTCTGACCTGGGTTTCGTTGTAATTCCCCCGCTTGTAGCTTTCCAGATTGTTGTGGAAGGTTTCCACCAGTTGGATAATTCTGCCGGGCGCGGTCATGAAGAGGCGATTCCCTTTTGTCGTAATCGGTTAACAGCGTTGATCGTCAGTTGACATTTTTTTTGATGGGTTTATCCGCCCGGTCAGTGGATCTGCGCGATTTTGACGATGGATCGCTGCCGGAGGTTGCCGCGCTCGTCGGTGTAGGTCATCGTAACCGTCGCCAGCCGGTCTTCGGCAAAGAGCTGGATGCATTCCGGAAATAGCTGATACTCCAGGGCCAGGCCTTTCTGGCGGATGGTGTCTAACGTGTCGGTTTCGGTGATGGCAAAGGATTTCTGGCCGATGATGGGGCCGGAGTCTTCGCCGTAGTCGATGAAATGGACGGTGCAGCCCCCGACTTTGCAGCCATAGCGGAAGGTCTCGCCGTAACCGTCGGTGCCGGGAAACGCCGGGAGCAGGGCCGGGTGGATATTCATGATTCGCGGGTGCCCGGGGGTTACGTTGACCCGGTCGATAAAATAAGGGGTCAGGTTGCGCATAAAACCGGCAAGAACCAGCAGGTCAAACGGATAGGGTTTCATGTGGTCGAGGAGCCGGGCTTCGGCAATGGCCCGGGTTTCGATGAACCGGATCACCTTGTCTGTTTGTTCCATGTGGCTGATAAGGGATTGCTTGATTCGTATGTCTTCGAGGTCAAAGTCAGCCGGGAAAAGGAAATTTTCAGGGGATTCCCGGAACTTCCGGATGATTTTGGAATAGTTCACCACAAAGGTCGGGATTCCTTTTTTCCGGGCTTTGTCAAGGCCCTTGGCCTCCGGGTTGTCGGAGCCCGCAAACACGACGTCTCCGTTGATGATCCCTTCTTCGCAGGCGGAAATGATGGCGTCCATATTGGTGCCGCTTCCGCTGATGAGTATGCCGATTCTGATTTTTTTCAGCATGGGGGTCCTTTTATTCAGGGTTGCCGGCAGGTGCCAGGGAACTGGTTAGATAAAAAGTGCAAATTCAACCGAATGCGGAATAAACTATCAGATCAGGGAAAATGCTTCAAGCAGAAAGGTAGGGACCGGCGGGGCGATGGGCGGAAGGTCCAACCCGTCCCGCAGAAGGCTGCGGGACGGGTTGGTGTCTGACGTCTATGGTTTTGGTTTTGGTTTTTGTATTAATTTCGGCATGGGTGGTGTTTCTGCGTCGTTTTTTTGGATCATGGTGTCAACTTTGTAAGCCGGCATCATAAACGGGTAGTCATTTTCCGAGGACACCGCCGGATAGGTTTCGTCGTCGTTGTTCAGTTTTTCAAAGATGGAGAGGCTGACGGTTTTGGCGCCTGTCAGCGTGACCGTGTAAATGGGTTTCGTGAAATCCGCCTTTGTCTTTCCTTCGATAAACGACTGGCACTGGAGCTGGGACAGGTTGTTGAACAGGTTGTTGATATCCGATTCATTCACCGGCAGGCCGCCGGCGTCTTTCCATTCCATTTTCGCGGGCTGGGCAGGAATGTCCGGCTGTTCGGGGGCCTCGGGTTCCTTGGCGTCCGGATTTTTTTCCGGCGCAACTGCAGGCGCCGCCGGTTCCTGCTTCAGGCTGAGAAGGGTTTTATTGTCTTTGTCTTTGATGTCAACCTGTTGCACATTGTTCCGGTCCACGGTGAGAACGACTTTGTCCCGCAACTGGTCCCTGGTTTGATCAAATGAGTTCCTGAAATTTTCACCGGCGTGATAGACTTTTGTGTCATCCGCCAGTTTCACGAAGGTGTGGCGGCCGGATGGCGCGGATTTGCCGATGTCAAAAGATCGCAGTGTGCTGTCGCCTTTTGCTGCCACCACGGAGATCCCGTTTTCCGGATTCAGGTCATACCGGTTGTCTGATGGTGATTCGGACACCAGGGCCGTCACCGTGAGATTGCGGATAATTTTCAGCATGGCATCTACTTTGCCGGTGTCTGCCGGAAATTTCTCCGGTTGAATCAGCCACCGGTCATCCGTTTTTTTCAGTTCCAGACTGTCTTTGCCCTTCGTGATTTTGAGGGACGTGATTTCATTGTCCCCGATTGGGGAGAGGACCGGGAGTTCATAATTGGTCCGGTCTGTCTTGCGAACCGTCAGATACGCCGCCAGAGCGATAATGACAAGCCCCAGAAGAATGAATTCCTTTTTTGATTTCATGATATGATATACCTCTCTATACGTGGTGTGTTGTCAATATATTGAGTGAGGTCATTCTGAGTATTTATTTTTGAAACATTAATCGAATATTTTTCCGCCGCATGCTTCGCCGCCACCAGGTTAACAGCCCGAACAGCACGATGATCACCGGCAAACCGGCGACGTTGAAGCCTTTGATAAGGGTTTTGGTGTTCCCGCTGGTCTCCTCAAGCGGGTTAAACTGCTGAATCTTGCTGCGCATGGCCGCGATGTCGTCCCGGCCGTTGAGGGTATCGATGAGGTTCAGAATAAACGCGGCGTTGGGACTGTTCCCTTCCGCATCCAGCAGGTTGTCCTTCAGCAGGGCGGAAGAACCGACAATGCTGATTTTCCCCGGTTTTCCGGCAGCGATGAAACTGTCCTTGCTCTCGATTTTGGCAGCTTCGGTGTCGGGTTTTTTGTCTTTGTCGGCCTTATTCGGGATGTCTTCCTCTGTTACCGCTTCTTCCGGAGCTTTCTCTTCCTGCCGGGGGATTTCCTTCCCTTTGAAATAACTGGTAAAAGAGCCTTCGACCAGGCTTGCCAGGGAGATGCTCTTGAACGCGCTGCCGGTCTGGGGCGGCTGGATCATCATGGGATTCAGGTTGATTTGGCCGCTCATTTCCCAGGATTCATCAGATGATGCCACCAGGGACTGGGCTGTGAGCCCGTTTTTCTTTAGAGTATCATTGTCAACCAGCACCGGGGAAGCGTTCAGCGCAATCAGGCCTTTGATGTTTTTCATAAAATCTAGGTCATGATTGATAAACTCGTTTTTAATCATCGGCGCAAAATATATGGGCCGTTCCCCACCCCCGGCCTGGGGCGGCATTTGCTGTTTGAAGCAGTTTTTATCCAGAATGTAGGCTGGCTTGATCTTTACCCCATAATGGTCCAGCAGTTTTTCCAGGCCGGTGGCCAGGGGCTGGTAGGTCGGTCCCATGTTGAATTGGAACTGCTGCTGTTGCTGCTGAATCTCTTTTAACCCGTCGGAAAAAATGGCCAGATGGGTTCCCCGCATCACCGCCTGGTCAATCTGATACAATTCATAATCGCTGAATTCTTCCGTGGGTTTGGCAATGATGAGGCAACCCAGGCTTTCCGGAATCCGGCCTTCCTTTAACATGATGGGTTTTAAGTTGTAATTTTCATTCACCAGATTCTGGAAGTTTTGAAGCGATTCTTCCCCTTGCGGCTGCATGCCCATCATGGGGTTTGCCAGTTCCAGCGTGCCGTGGTCCGCCAGATAGCCGATGTCTTCATTAATGCCGATGAGGGTTTCGACGGTTTCATTGATGGTTTCTTCCATGCTGCTAGTGTTAATGAGTTCATAACGGGTGCCGATAATGGGAATCCGCATCACGTTCATGACCTGCAGGTAGGTTTTTTCATTCTTGTATTCCAGGCCCATGCCGATGGCGCCCCTGCCTGCCTGAATGCCTTGTTCCGGAATATCCGGCCACTGGAGAACCCGGATATTGTATTGTTTGATTAAATCGTCAATGGCCGCGTCTGTGGCCGGGTCAATGTATTCAAAGGTCAGTTGTCCGAAATTGACGGCATTGAGTTTTTCCACCGTCTGTTTGACGGATTCCGGCAGGGAGGCAATGTCCTTGATGCCGATGACCGGAGCCAGTGCGCCGATGGATGAAGACATGAACAATTTCACATGCACTTTTTCCGGAAGACCCGCCAGGGTGCTGATTTTTTTATTGAGCTTTTCAATAAGGGTGGTCAGTTTGTATTCCAGGCCGTCGGTGGACGTGATGGCCGGAATCCGTTCAATGATGTCGCCCTGAATCATCACCATGCCCATATAGGCTTTTTTAAATTTCAGTTCGTCTTTTTCAACCATCCGGATTTCCACCGGCGCGATGCCGTAATTTTCCGCCAGCTTCTGATTTTCCTTTGTTTTGTCGCTGGCGGCCCCGCCTTCTTCCTGGGGACTGACGTCATAGAACCGGTAATTAAAGTTTTTATTTGAGTAAAGGGCATATTCCTCAAGCATGTCCCGGAGATACTGCTGAGTGCCGTTGTGCGGGGCCGGCAGGTTTTCCGTGAAAAACACATTGATGGTGAGGGGATCGGAAAGTTTGGCAACCGCCGCCTTGCTGGCATCCGACAGGGAATAGAGTTTGTTCTCCGTCAGATCGATCCTGAAAAGCAGGGTGCTGGCCGCCAGATTGACCAGAACGATAACCACCGCGTAAATAATGAATTTAATATATTTTTCTGATTGAAAGGTCGCTTTCATCATCCTCTCCTTAATTTTTGTTCTGAAGGGCCAGACGGGTGCCGTACAGGCTGATAAAAATCACGCTGATGAAATAGATCAGATCCCGTGAATCGATAATGCCTTTTGAAATATTGCGGAAATGAAAATCCGCGCCCATGTATTCAATGATGTTTAAGATAGATTCGGGGAAAAAAAACAGCATTTTATCGATCAGGGTGAGGATAAAGCAGATGGAAGCCCCAAGGATAAAAGCGATGATCTGGTTGCGGGTGAGGGCGGAGGCAAACACGCCGACAGCGGCAAAGGTCCCCCCCAGGAGCAGCGCCCCTAAATACCCGCCGATCACCGGTCCCCAGTCCAGGTCGCCGATCAGGGAGATGGCGATGGGGTATGCGATGGTGGGCAGCAGCATGGCCGCGGTCATCACCATCCCGGCGGCGAATTTGCCGAACACGATATCTCCGAAGGTCACCGGCATGGTCAGCAGGATTTCATAGGAACCGATGTTGAATTCTTCGGAAAACAGCCGCATGGTAATGGCCGGAATGACAAAGGTGAAGATGATGGGAAGCAGGGAAAAAAAGCTCCTCATGTTGGCCTGATCATAGATAAAAAAAGTGGAAAAGAAAAACCATCCGGTGATGATCAGAAAAATCGCAATCACAATATAGGCGATGGGTGAAATAAAAAAATCTTTCAGTTCTTTTTTAAGAATGTGCGCGAATTGCCACATGGTCGGTCTCCTTTAATTCAGGCGTCAGTTGATTTGGCGGGTCAGGTCTCTGAATATGGTTTCAAGGGTTTTGGCCTCTTGCCGGAATTCCAGGAGCATCCAGTCCGTGGCTTTGATTTTCCGGTAGACGCTTTCCCGCAGGTCTTCAGACGACCGGGTCCAGGCTTTCACCGTGAGCACCCCGTCGCCGGTTTGATGGATTTTTTCCACGCCGTCAATGCCGCTGATGGTTTGGAGTTCCTTTTGGACGGATTCCAGGTCAGCGCCTGTCAGGGACAACTGGATGGCGGTTTTCTTATCCGCAGAGGCTTTCAGTTCACGGGTATCGCCATCCGCCACGATTTTTCCCTTGTTGATAATCACAATCCGGTCGCAGGTGGCTTCCGCTTCACTCAGGATGTGGGTGGAGAAAATAATGGTTTTTTCTTTACCGATTTTTTTAATGATATTGCGGATTTCAACAATCTGGTTCGGGTCCAGCCCCTGGGTGGGCTCGTCCAGGATCAGGATTTCCGGGTCGTTCATCATGGCATGGGCCAGGCCCACCCGCTGGTTCAGGCCTTTAGACAGCTCGCCGATGGCCTTGTGCATGATGTCATTGAGACCGCAAAGGTCCGCCAGAAACCGGAGCCGGGCATGCCGGTCGCCGGAGGGAATGCCTTTGATTTTTGAGGCATATTCCAGATAATCATAGACCAGCATGTTCTTGTAAAAAGGAGAAGACTCCGGCAGGTAGCCGATCATGCGCTTGATTTCAAGGGGGTTGTCTTCAATCGAGTAGTCTTTGACCCGGATGGTGCCTGCGGTGGGCTTGAAATATCCGGTGAGCATTTTCAGGGTCGTGGTCTTGCCGGCGCCGTTCGGGCCCAGAAGACCCAAGACCTCTCCTTTGTTGATGTTTATCGAGATATGGTCCACCGCGCAAAAGCTGTCATAATATTTGGTCAGGTTTTCGACATGAATCATGCCATTCATCTTTCCTCCATTTTGATACTTTTGAAAATTTTCAGAATAGGTTTATTTGATTGCATCAGACGATTCATTGCGGTTAAACAATAAACGAATTGAATCCCCCCGGTTAAGGGGGGATTCTGGGGGAGTTATACGGCAACTCGCGACAAAACGTCGTTGATTGCGATATGTCGCGGAAATTAATCATTTGAGCATGTTTTGTCAATAGCAATGTTAGGCCGGAGGCAGAGCCTTGGATATAAAATTAATTTAGCGATTACAGTTTGTTATTTATACCCAACAGCGCAGCGGGGATTGCTTCCATGCCTGTTGTTCAATTTTTTGATCGTGCCGAAAGACTAAAGCAGGCCGGATAAAAAAAAGATTAAAAAAAGATTAAAATTTTCTTATCAACCAGCATGTTCTTATAAATAAGGATGGATGATGGAAGCACTAAATCGACTGATGGACATTATGGACACCCTTCGCGGGCCGGGGGGGTGTCCCTGGGACATGGAACAGACACATAAGAGCATCATGAAATGCCTGATTGAAGAAACCTATGAGCTGGCGGACGCCATTGAAAGCGGGGATGCGGAGGTGCTGCGGGAAGAACTGGGGGATGTGTTCCTGCAGGTGGTGTTTCACAGCGCCATCGCCAAAGACAACGGGTTGTTTACCTTGGATGAAGTAATTCATGAATTGTGCGATAAATTAATCTACCGCCATCCCCATGTGTTCGGGGATGCATCGGTGCGGGACTCGGATGAGGTGATCAAGAACTGGGAGCGGCTCAAACGGAAGGAAAACACCAAGTCGGCGCGGGAGTCCATTTTGTCCGGTATTCCCAATGATCTTCCGGCATTGCTGAAAGCGTTAAAAATACAGTCGGTTGTCAGCCGGGTGGGGTTTGACTGGGAACAACCACGGGATGTGCTGGATAAAATCAAGGAAGAAGTCCGGGAAGTGGAGGAGGCCATCAGTTCAAGCGACAAGGACCAGATGGAAGCGGAAATCGGGGACCTGATATTTTCCGTGGTGAACTTGGCCAGACGCCTGAAGGTGGACCCCGAGGCCGCGCTCCGGCGGACCAATAAAAAATTTTCCAGCCGGTTTTATGAAATTGAGAAAGTCGCTAAAACGAAAGGCCTCCGCCTGTCCGAAATGCCGATGGAGGAAAAAGACCGGATCTGGGAGGAAGCCAAGAAGCGGGTTTAGCTGGCTGTTTAAAACGCAGGCGGGTTACCCTTCAGTTACCCGTAATGCAATGAAAAATAGCCGGAAGGCCCATATGAGGATTTTGGGAAATGGACTTCCGGCTTTGCCTTGCCAAACATTCATCGGCAGTGTACTCCAAAAACGCGCAGTGGGTTTTTAAAGAAAGCCTCGTGAAAAGTCGCTGCCGATTTCACTTAATTTATTAAGATAATTAGCTATTCAAAAGTTCCATCCTGTACGTCTCATCATGTAGCCAAATGCGGCAAATCCATTGATTGGTTCGAATGTTTTTTATTAAGTTATTCTATCTCTTACAAAAAATTCAACCTGGGATTAATCCGCTATTTTTTCTTGACAAAGATAAAAAAACGGCACATATTTAAGTACAAGTGTACGAACAAATGTTTTAACAATTGCTTTTACGATTGCAATTTTGAATGAAACACTTGTTGCAGTCGTATGAAAAATGCCGCCAAAATACTCGTTATGGAGAAGACAAATGAAACACATCAGGCTGAAATACATCAATAAAGAATCGAAATTTATAGAAGTTGAATGCGGAGACACCAATTGCCGCCTTCATTATCGGGATGAGGGTAACGGGCCGGTGCTGCTGCTGCTTCATGGCATGTGCGCCTCCCTGCACACCTGGGACGCCTGGGCCGAAGAACTGAAACCGCATTATCGCATTATCCGGTTTGATATTCCAGGATTCGGGTTCTCAAGTCCGCCTGGAAAGGATGGCTACGATCCAACCATTGGTGTGGAAATCATGGAGGAGTTTGTTAAAAAAATGGGAATTGACCATTTTTTCCTGGCCGGGAACTCCATCGGCGGATTCATTGCCTGGAAATACGCTTTAAAATATCCGGAAAAAGTGGATAAGCTGATTTTGATTGATGCGGTGGGTCATAACCAGGATCTGCCCTGGGTTGTCAGTTTCGCCAGTCATCCGGTGATTCGTCCGTTTGCAAGACGCTTCATGCCGCGCTTTTTCTTTGATATGGCCGCAAGACAGGTTTTCGGCGATCCGGCAAAATTGACAGAGCAGATAAAAGACCGGTATTTCGAATTGTCCACGTCCGATGACAACCGGAAATCGTATGTGGATTTTTTTACGATCATGAGAAAATTATGCCACGCCAAGGAACTTCCGGAAGGGATGGACGGCATAAAATCGCCGCTTCTCGTGATGTGGGGAACCAAGGACCGGTGGGTTCCTTTAAAATATTTCCATTTATGGAAACAATCGTTCCCCCATGGCGAATTTAAAGTTTATGAAGGTGTCGGCCACACGCCCATGGAAGAAATTCCCATACAAACGGCAGCGGATGCGCGGGCTTTTTTGATGGCCGCATAATGTTTTGGAGATCGGCCAAATTGCAGGGCGGATTAGCGAAGCGTAATCCGCCGGAATATGATGCCAAACTCCTTATTTGTATATCGATTTACCCGATTTCTTCTATTCCCAGCGGGAATTTGGACATTTCCTCGCAGCGGTCTTTGTACAGGACAATCGGGTTTTCATACCGGAACCCGATATTTTCATCCGGACATGCGTATTGCATGGCGCAGATCAGGACCTCGTTTTCCTGGTACAGGTGGTCCGGATTGGTCCAGAAGGGGAAGGGGCCGTCATTTAACCCGATGCGCCATTCGTCACCCAGCATCCCGATGCCGTGTTCATATCCGGGCACCATGTAATCCGCAAATCCTCCGGCTTCCGCGAACGCCATCATCTGTTCGGCCAGCGTTGAAGGCGTAATGCCTGCCCGGTAGGTTTCCAGCGTTTTTTTCACGATGCTCACAAAATTATCCGCGTGCCACCGCTGACGGTCTGTGGCCGGTCCGATGAGATAATTGTGGGAATGATCTCCCAGGCCCAGCTTGAATGTGGCATGAATATCCACCATCAGAGGTTCGCCCGCTTTGATTTCCTTGCGGCTAGCCGGTGTGCAGGCGCCGCCCGCATAACCGGTGCGGTAGCCGCTGGCGATTTCATTGCCGCCGGTAAATGACCATTCCCATTCAGAGCCTGCCCGGCGCATGGCCAGGGCCGCAATGCCCGCGATTTCGGTTTCGGTCATGCCTTTCCATCCGCCGTTTTGAATGGCCGCAAGCACCGCCTCATGTCCCACATCCACAATCCGGGAGGCTTCTTTGAACCGGTTGATGGTTCCCGTATCCTTGATCAAGGCCAGCCGGTCGATGATAGTGTGGGCGTTGACCAGCTCACAACCGTTTAGTGCTGCTGCAAACTGTCCGTATTCATAATGGGTCAGCCAGCCTTCGGGCAGGTAGTTGGACATGCCGCTTTCGATGCCGATCCGGCCTTTGCCGTTTTTTAAAATTTCTTTTATGAACTCAGAAATCTGCTCAATCTGGTCCTGGCCGCCCATGGGGGCGAACCCGTAAACATGGTCTTCGTCCAGCCAGGAATCATCCGCGGCCCTTGCCGCGTCAATGACAAACGTGAATGCCGTGGGCAAGCCTTCCGGAGGGACCACGATAAAACTCCGCCAGGGAAAGAAGGCGTCTGTCGTCCAGGATAGGGTCCGCAGCCGGGAACCTAAGTACACATCAATGTTCTCGCGCTGCATCTGGGACTGAATGCTTTGAATGCGCTTGGGGAAATCGATAAAATAGGGGTCGGTGGAGGTGCTTGTCATAATGGTCTCCTTTATCAATAATTTAGTGAACACTTAAAAAATGCTTGATGCCGGAACCAGCTAATATTCCGTGGGAATGGTGGCCAGCACCTTGTTGAGCCGGTCAGCCAGGGACGCCAGGCGAAGGGCCTTGACCATATTCCCTTTGAGTTTGAGTTTCAGGGTCATGAGCGCCTTTTGCGCACCCAGCTCGCCACGGGTGATGCTGGCAAACGTCTGATAATCTCCGCTGACGGCGAACTCAGGCTTCGGGGATTCGCCCGTGCCGAGGAGGAGTTGGGCGAAGCGGCCTTCTTCAAACTTGAAAAACAGAAATTTTTCCGCTCCGTCCGGCGGGCAATTCTGGTAAATATTGCTCATGGACGATGTGACGAAATTCATCCGTTCCGGCGGCAGTTCACTGTTCAGGCGGCGTTCGGCTTCATCCCGCCACTCCGGGCTCAGATATTTCACTTTTTCGGTCATGGGGTTTCTCCTTATTTTAAGGCGTTGATAAATAAACCGTGGGCAAACAGGTCCACCGTATCTTCAAACATTTCATGGATGAAGCGGTCTTCGGTTTTGAGATACATCCGGATAATAAACATTTTGTAAATCATGAATACCGCTTCCGACACCCGGTCCGGGTCCACCGGGCGAAATGCTTTTTCTTCAATCCCCTGTTTTAATATGCCTTTGATCAGTTCAACGGAATTGCGGTTAATGTCATAAAACGGGTCTTTGTCCGGAAACATGGGGAAAATCTCCGGGTCCCGAACCAGTACCTGACGCAGCCGGATGTCTTCGGAAAGGTACTCGACGGCCTTAAAGCACATGAGGGAAAATTTCCGCCGCACATCCGGCTCACTGTCCACCGCTTCCAGCACCTTTAACTGCCAGGCTGTGAGCGCATGGGCCACGGTTTTGTGGTACAGGTCTTTTTTGTTTTTTACATACAGGTAGAGGTTGCCCTTGGTCATGCCCATGCGGCCGGCGACATCTTCCATCGTTGTTTTCTGGTATCCGAATTCCGCAAAAACCGATAGGGCGGTGCGGTAAATGGCTTCGATATCTTCTCTGGGTTTCATTTTAAAATCCAATTGAATAAATGAACAATTTGTTTATTTGTTTATTTAAACCCGCAAGCATTTTCTGTCAAGAGGCTTTTTCAGATAAACACCAGTGGATAATAAATTTTATTTGCTTCCGGGAAAGGAACCCGTTAGCGTCAAATTCAGGCAAAATAAGGTTAAAAGGAGACGCCACCGATGAGCGATCACCGGTATCAGGACATTGATCTGATTCGAAGAAAGAAAAAAAAGAATATTATTTCAGAAATTTATCGCCATGACGGCAGGCTGGTGAAGCGTTTCATTAAAACCGCTCCCCGTCCGGATACCCGTGAGGTGTGGCGGATTGAAGACACGGCCCTCCGACGGCTGATGGGGTTAAATGTCCCAAAAACCTATGGTTTTACCAAAAGTCAGTTGAATGGCGCTCTGGAAATTATTTATGTCCGGGAATTTATCGACGGCAATCCCATCGAACAATTCGAGATCAGCGATATGGAACCTTTGGCCCGGATGATGGCGCAGATCCATGGCCGGGGAGTGGTTTCCCGTGATCCGTCACTTGAAAATTTCATCAGAACGTCTGACGGGGAGATTGTTTTAATTGATTTCGGCAGATCCGCCATATTGAATCCCAAAAATCCGCTGCTGATGGGTTATCAGGCCAAAGAACTGGCACGGGTGAGGCTCCATGCGTTGCAAGAAGATGAAGCCTTATACCGTTTGTTCCATGAAAAATATTTTACGTTTTTTCCTCATGATGCAGCCCGCCGGGTTCTGGTGGAACGTATCGGGGAAATATGGTTTTCAAGATTTAAAAAAATATCAGCCCGGAAAAACAAAAAGAAAAGGAGTGTATGAATGAATAGGATAACAATGAAAAAAATAATGGGATTTCTGGTGGCGTGGGGCATCCTGTTTCTGGGCATGTTGCCGGGTTCAGCATTGGCCGCTTCTATGGATCACTATCTGTCCGGCCCCCTTTTTACCTGTGACGCGTCTTCCCCGAACCTGATCCTGGCCGATAACAGCTCAGGAACCGGTTCCGGGAGTTCCGGCAGCCGGATGTCCATCGACCGGATATCTGCGGGCAAGCTTCATAAATATCTGGGATATGCGACTCTGGCTGCCGGGCTGGTCGCCGGAGTGTCAGGGTCGGATGACGGGTTGCATAAAGGCGCTGGAACCGCTGCCGCCGCCTTTGCCGTGGCCACCTGTGCGACGGGTTTTTCGGAATACGGCAACTATTTTGACATGGACGAGGGGCTGTCTGTCCACAATATTCACATTGTGCTGGGCACACTGGCGACGGCCGGTTTTGTGGCAACCGTCGCCAATGCTTATGCAAATGACGATGATGGGCACGCCGGACTGGGCATTGCATCCGGGGTGTTGATGGTGGTGCCGGTGGTTGTTCTCAAATTTTAAGGGGCAACCAGATTCCAGACATCCTTTTTTTGTAGAGCTTTCGACAAATCTTTTGTAAATATTGCAGCATCACGCCAGCACCGGTATTTGCGATTACAACCGCATATGGCGTGATGCAACTTTTTGAGCTGTCATCCCTCGCTATTCGCTTTCTATCTCATTGAGCTTCATCCTGGCCTCTTCATTTCCCGGGTTTTCCTTGAGTTCAAGAACCAGTTCGTCAATGGCCTTTTTCTTCATTCCTTTTCCGTAATACTCGATGGCCCGAGAGTAATGCGGGCTTGTGGATTGCTTCATTATTTTTTTGGCATGAATATATTTTTCGTGAGCCACCGGATTATTGGGGTCAATTTTGATGGCGATTTGATAAAAATAGATGGCCTCTCCGATTTCGCCCTTGTCAAAATACACATCCCCCGTCCGCACCGCCCCCATGGACTCCTGGATGTTCCACTGTTTCATGCTTTCTCTTTCCCGCTGCTGGAGTTCATAATCAAAATCATCGAGTTTATAAATTTTATCCGCATCGCCGGTCTGGCCTTGATGAATAATGACGTTTGTGTCTCCTCCGGCAGCAACTCCGGGGACCAGGCCCATGATTGCCGCAGCGATGAATATGTAAAAGCTGTGTCGCGCCTTCATTATAACCTCCTGATAAGTTAAATATTACGCAGGGATACGGTTTCCTGCGCCATTTTGCTGAAAGTGTATCAAATGAGCGGCCCAAAGGGCAATAAAAATCAAGGCCCGTCTTTAATGAGTCTAAAACGCGGTCCGGTTATTCGTAATCGCAACAACATCCTGTGTATTCAGAAACTTATTGACACAAAGCGCCTCCTGGCTTATATATTCGCAACTCCATCAACCGGAGTTATTGTCCCGTTTGTCAGCCGATTTATTTTCTGATTACGATTCCATCATTATCAATCATATGACAGTAAAGGCGGATCTATGCATTCTGTTGAACTTCTGATTTCCACCCTTTCGGGATGGGTATGGGGCCCGCCCATGCTGGCCCTGCTTGTGGGCACGGGCCTCTATCTTACCATTTTGCTTCGCGGCATGCAGTTCCGGGTTCTTCCCCAGGCTCTGCGCCTGATATGGCACAAAGAGGCTTCATCTGATGGTGATATTTCTCATTTTGCAGCGCTCATGACGGCCCTGGCGGCAACGGTGGGGATCGGTAATATCGTCGGTGTGGCCACCGCCATTTCATTTGGCGGACCGGGGGCGGTGTTCTGGATGTGGATGACCGGTCTTGTCGGAATGGCCACCAAATACTCGGAAGCGGTGCTGGCGGTCAAATACCGGGAAAAGGGGCGCTACGGCATGCGCGGAGGCCCCATGTACTATTTGGCGAAAGGCGCGAACCTTCCAAAACTGGCATGGCTTTTTGCCGTGTTCACCGCTCTCGCCACTTTCGGCATCGGCAATATGACCCAGGCCAATGCGGTTGCCACAATTTTTAAATCGACCTTTAATGTCGAACCCTGGCTCACCGGCACGGTACTGATGACCATGACCGGATTGGTGATTCTTGGCGGTATCCGCTCCATCGGACGGTTTACATCCCTGCTGGTGCCGTTCATGATCATCGGCTACGTGGGCGCGGCCCTGGTGGTGCTGGCGCTCCATGTCCGGGAAATCCCCCATGCGTTTTATCTCATTTTTTCCCATGCCTTTTCGCCGTCTGCCGCCACAGGAGGGTTTGCCGGCGCTGGTGTGGCCGCAGCCATGCGATTCGGCATTGCGCGCGGTGTGTTTTCCAACGAGTCCGGCCTGGGTTCAGCCCCGATTGCCGCGGCTGCAGCAATGACCAGTGATCCGGTTAAGCAGGCCCTGGTGAGCATGACCCAGACGTTTATTGATACCCTGGTGGTCTGCACAATGACCGCTGTCGTGATTCTCACAGCCCCTGACTGGATTAAGGGCGTTGCCGCGGGAGAATTGACCAGCGCCAGTTTCGGGTCCACTTTAGGGCATGCCGGGGTAATGATTGTCGCCCTGGCCACGGCGCTGTTTGCCTTTTCCACCCTGATCGGCTGGAATTATTACGGTGAAAAGGCCATCGAATACCTGGCCGGACCTGAGGCGATCCGCCCATATCGCGTGGTGTTTGTATGCATGGTGGTTGTCGGGGCCATGATGAAGCTGGAATTCGTCTGGAATTTTTCGGACCTCATGAACGGCATGATGGCGATTCCCAACATTATCGGCCTGCTGTTGTTGTCCAAGGTGGTCAAGTCAGAAACGGAAAGGTATTTCAAATGGTGAGGCGCGGTGAAGGAACAATCCGGGTTTCAAAATTTAAAAATCCGGATTTTCCTTATTGATTTTTCATTTGTTTTTTTTGTAAAATATTTACACATTCGATGAAAACTAAACGGTGTTTATGATAAAAAATAACGTTAAATATCCGGTACATTAATTAAAGCTTGTTAATGTTAATCCTTCGGCCTCAAATCCTCAAAATACGAAAAAATCAGCGGGCCAACCTGTCCGTCTATTGATTCATATGAAAAACAAACCGCTTTTCATTTTTTTATCATTAATATTTGTTGGAATGATGCTGGGCGCATTTGCCTGGTTTTTTTTCAGCGGCAGCCAGGACGGGCAAAAAACCATCCACCCGGCAGAGACAGCGCCCTCTGAAAAAACAACCCTCCATCAGGAGTCATCGGTTCCGGATGCCCGGAACCCATTAGTTGAAGAAACAGGATCGCTGTCCGGCAAAGATCTCCCGGTTGCCGATGCATTGAAACATCTCCGGCTGGTTGGTGTTGCGTTTAATGCAGCGGGCGAGCCCAGCGCGGTGATTGCGGATAAAGCAGCCAGCACTCAGGGTCTTTACAAAGAGGGGGATACGGTTAGCGGGGCAAAAATTATCAAAATTCAGCCGGATGCGGTTATGCTGGTTCTGGATGCTGAAACATTCATGCTCAAGCTGGAAAAATCAGGATCCGGGGAAAAGCAGTTGTCCGCCGAAGACCTGTTGCAGGAACCGCCCCCCCCATTGCTCCATACCACCCAGGGAGACATCGAACAGGCGTGGGATGAAACCCAGCGCCTGATGACCCAGATTGAACTGGAACAGCGCCTGGTCGACGGCGAGCCCCAGGGGGTGACCATCCAAAAGGTTGTCCCGGATTCCATTTTTGAAAAAATCGGTTTTAAAACCGGTGATATTCTGGTCAGGGTGGATGATATGGACATGCGCATCGCCGATGACGCTATGGAAGTCTATAACTGTATCCGCACCAATTCCGCAGCTTTCTTCACCGTTATTCGGGCAGGGGAGCCCGACCCCGTCATCCTGGAATACACCAGTCAGATGCGTCAGCCATAGTCGCGGAATCCGAAACAGGCATAATTGAAAAAAATCAAAAAAAAAGTTGACAGCGGATATATCTTTCATGTATTCAATTTGAAACTTATCGAATTGTAAAATTATAAAAATAAAAACCGAGTGGCTGAAACTAAAAAATGAACCCATCCCGACTGGCAAAGATATTAAAAGCGCTTTCCAATCAGACCCGGCTGGATCTCTATCTGCAGATCGCCCGTCAAAACGAGGCCGATTTTGACACCGGCTGTGAATGTTTTATCTCCGATATAGTGGGATCATTGAATATTGGCGCTCCCACCGTTTCTCATCATTTAAAAGAGCTGTCCAATGCGGATTTAATCACCACCGAACGCCGGGGCAAATTTCTGACCGCCACCATCAATAAGCAGGTTATCCGTGAGGTGATTGAAGTTTTATCAGAAAGCGTTAAATAGCGCTCTGTGGAACCTGCCGGTTCCACACGATTTGATGTTTAACCCGGGAGAATTTTTTTTGATTAAACAATTCGACAGTTGTCAAATTTTTAAAAATTAAAACTTTGATTTTTTTACCAAAAAGAGGAGGCCGCATTACCAATCAAACACCGGTGACTGAAATTATAAAAAAACGCTATTCATGCCGGACATACAATCAAACTCCCATCGACAAAGACCAGCAGGCGTCTTTAGAAGGGTTTTTGTCAGAAAACAGTACCGGCCCCTTTGGCGAAAGCGCACGATTTAAGCTGATTACCGCGACCGCAGAAGAACAAAACGACTTAAAAGACCTCGGCACCTACGGGGTGATCAAGAACCCGGCAGGGTTTATCATCGGTGCGGCCAAAGACGGCCCGAGCAATCTGGAGGATTTCGGGTATACCATGGAAAAGAGCATTCTGTTTGCCACCGGTCTGGGCCTGGGAACCTGCTGGCTGGGCGGAACATTTACCAAAAGCGCATTTGCCGGGAAAATCGATCTCCAGGCTGATGAATCCATCCCTGCGGTGACGGCAGTCGGACATATTGCGCCACAGAAAAGCCTTTTGGAGAAAACCATGCGCTGGGGGGCCGGCGCAGACAGCCGAAAGCCCCGGCAAATGCTTTTCTTTAGAAACACCTTTGATCAGCCGTTGACTCCGGAGGCTGCGGGAGAATGGAACATTCCTTTGGAAATGGTTCGGATCGGACCGTCCGCTTCCAACCAGCAGCCGTGGCGGATTGTCAGACACGCGGAAAACGATACGTTCCATTTTTACTTGCAGCGGACACAAAGATATCAGACCAGAAACCGCATCCTTTTCGGCATGGCCGACCTCCAGCTTGTGGATATGGGCATTGCCATGTGTCATTTTGAAATAACAGCAGCCGATTTGGGCCTTGCCGGAGAGTGGCGTTTTGATGAGCCGGATATCGGACAGCTCCCGGATCAGACCCGCTATGTGGCATCCTGGGAAGCAGGCATTTAACCAAAAAATTAAGGACACCCCCCATGGAAGAAAGACGATTGTTTTTAAAAAAAAGCGCGTTGACGTTAATAACCCTCTCAATGCCGATGGTATTATCCTGTAAAACAGGGGTGACTGCGGCAACTGCCAAAATGAATCCGAAAACACCGAAGAAAGTCGTGGTGTTCTGGTACAGCCAGACCGGAAACACCGAAAGGGCCGGCCGTTTGATTGCCGAGACCCTGAAAAAACAGGGCCTGGATGTGGTCGCTTCTGAATACCGGGAAATGGATCCCGCATCTGTCGCGAATTTTGACATGATCGTTGCCGGGTCGCCTGTATATTATTACGACGTTCCGGCCAACTTTAAAAAATGGCTGCGCGCTCTGCCTGACATTGGCGGGATTCCATGCGCCGCTTATGTCACCTTCGGGGGCACGGGCGGAAATCAGCACAACACGGCCTGCACCCTTCTGGAACTTCTTGCAGATAAAGGCGGCGTACCTGCGGGCATGGAAACCTTCGCCAATATGCCCACATTTGCCATCACCTGGTCATACGGAAATGTTGATCAGGTATTAAAATACAAGCACCTGCCAAATGAGAAATCCTATGACAAAATGCGGGATTTCGCGTCACTGGTTTTAAAGCGGGTGGGTGAAGGCAAGCCTTTTGAAATTGATAAAGAGGTAGATTTGAGGGATCTGATTAAAAACACGCCCTCCATCTGGTCCACCAAGCTGTTCATCAGTCACCATACCATCGATGCGGATAAATGCATCGAGTGCGGCACCTGCATTAAAAAATGTCCGGTGGGCGCCATTGATCTCTCAAAACATCATGTGGACACCGACCGCTGCATTGCCTGCCTCGGGTGCGTAAACAACTGCCCGGTCCAGGCGGTTGACATGGTATTTATGGGGAAAGAAATCTATGGGTATAATGAATTTGTCCGGCGAAACGGGATTCAGATTCTTGTACCGGAAGAGTTTAAAAAAGAGATCCATCAATCCATCCGTTTATAAGTTTGATTGACAAATTCACCGAATATCAATAATAAATTCGTTCTTTTAAAAACAGGCCGAACAGACGTTCAACAAGAAATAAGGGTATAAAAACGGTGAATCGCATCAGTCCAAACATAAAACCGGACACCAAAACAAATACGGAAACTGACGATAAACAGGAAACCCTGGCCGCCATGCGAGGGTGTCTTCCCCTTCTGGAAAAGATCGCGGACCAGTCCGAGCTGCTGGCCCTCCTGACTGAATCCGAGCGGATCGCTCTGATCACGGCGGCTGGAAAAATATCCCGGCCCGACCGGAAGGAGATTAAAAAGCGCAATAAAGACAAAAAGCGGCAGACCCGTATGGTGATTGTGGAAAAGGAACGCGGACTGAGGGCGGCCACCGGGATCCGCAGGGCCAGGGAAGCGGCGGTCTTTACCGCTCCCCGGCAGATTTCCTGTGCCGAATCAAAACCTCAAGGGCCGGCTGAAGCCGGGGGGGGCGAATATACGCTGGAATCGCCACGAAACTGCTATGTGTGCAAAGCCGAGTTTACGAAGCTTCATCAGTTTTATGACGCCATGTGCCCGGAATGTGCGGCGTTCAATTATCAGAAACGCTTCCAGACCGCTTCCCTGAAGGGACAGGTGGCGTTGATCACCGGCTCCCGGCTCAAGATCGGCTACCAGGCCACCCTGATGATGCTCCGGGCCGGGGCAAGGGTGGTCGCCACCACCCGTTTTCCAAAGGATTCGGCCTTACGTTTTTCAGGAGAACCGGATTTTTCCGACTGGGGCCACCGGCTTCAGGTTTATGGGCTGGATCTGCGCCATACCCCGAGTGTGGAGCTTTTTACCGATTATTTCAAAGAGGTTTACGGACGTCTGGACATTCTCATCAACAATGCCGCCCAGACCGTCCGGCGGCCGCCCGGATTTTATGCCCATTTGATGGAGAATGAAACAAGGGCGGTGGAAGATCTGCCAGCAGAGGCCCAGGCCCTTCTGGGCCACTACCAGGCCTGTCTCTCCCGGCTGGAATTCGCTCCGGCAGAAGGTGCGGGTCAGGTGAATGTGGGCAGGGAAAGGGCATTGCCCGTCACCTGGAACGGCACCGCCCCCGGCATCGGACTGCGCCTGTCTGCCCAGCTGTCCCAGATTCCCTATTCCTATGACCATTCCCTGGACGCTCCCGGAGACTTTCCGGCGGACAAGCTCGATGCCGACCTCCAGCAGGTGGACCTCCGGAAGACCAATTCCTGGCGGCTCCGGCTGGGGGAGATCCAGACCTCGGAAATGCTGGAGATCCAGCTCGTCAATTCCGTGGCCCCCTTTGTCCTGTGCAACCGGCTGGCAAATCTGATGAAACAGGATGATACCGGACAAAAACATATTGTGAATGTGTCAGCCATGGAGGGCAAATTCCTGCGGTTCAAAAAAGGCAGCCGCCACCCCCATACCAATATGGCAAAGGCTTCCCTGAATATGCTCACCCACACTGCCGCCAGCGATCTGGCCAAATACGGAATTTTCATGAATGCTGTTGACACCGGCTGGGTCACGGATGAGGACCCGGCCATCCTGGCCAGGCATAAGCAGGAATGCCATGATTTTCAGCCGCCTTTGGATATAGTGGACGGAGCAGCAAGGGTCTGCGATCCGTTTTTCCACGGCATCCTGACGGGAAAACACTGGTGCGGCAAATTTCTAAAGGATTATTTCCCCATCGATTGGTAACGGGAGGTTTCTCGCGACAGGCGATGGGGTTTTTAAAATATATTTCTATGAAGTTTTAGCCCAATATCTCTTTAACTCTTCCGATTTCGCCACTTTCCAACCGGACTTTTATACCATGATGGTGGTTTGGGGATTTTGTTAAAATATCCTTTACGATTCCTTCAGTTAATTTGTTCGTTTTCTGGTCTTTTTTTAATACGATTAAAACTTTGGCGCCAGATGTTATATCCGCACGATGGGTGCCGTTCATTGAAATTACCTTATGGGTTTAAGCCATTTTAGCGGTCGTTCCACTTTTAGTCAGACCACGGGTGCGTTGAGCGGCCCCCTGAGAGGAAGGACGCATTTCCCCGCAGCGCAATTACGCAATTAAACGGCTTCATTAACTGCATCGATGAGTTGTTTTAACTGGCCAAAGTTTTTCCGGTTAAAATCCACCACCAGCCGTGGCAGGTGGGCGATTTCCGGTTCATCGGCCTCTCTTGGAAGTGAACCCGAAAGACAAATGTCCCCGCCGGGCGTCAGCATTTCTGAAAATGAGGCTTTCAGCGCATTGATCCGGTCCTGGTCAATTGCTGATATCAGGCGTAACACCACCTGATTGTCAATGTATCTGAGGCTATGGTATCGAAAATAAAAACGGTTGATTTTTGATACTGCGTCATCGACGTCTTCCACCCGTTCAATCAGATGCAGATCAGATTCACTGATATATCCATTCGCCAGCAGGTGGTCCTTTAAAAACTGAATCCAACCGGACCAGTAAGTGCCGCCGGGTTCATCCACCACAATCAGCGGAAGGGGATTGCGCTTGCCTGTCTGAACCAGGGTTAAGGTCTCCATTGCTTCGTCGTGTGTGCCGAATCCTCCCGGGAACAGGACCACCGCGTCTGATTCCTTAACAAAGGCCACTTTGCGGTTGAAAAAATATTTGTAGAGAATGTTTTTGGGATTTCCGTGAACCACCGGGTTGGATTGTTGTTCAAACGGAAGCTGAATATTGACCCCAAATGACTTCTCCGGGCCAGCCCCTTCATGAACTGCCTGCATGATGCCGGGGCCGCCGCCGGTGATCACCATGTACCCTGCCTGGGCCAGTTTCTTTCCCATCTCCCGGGCCATTTCATATGCTTTTTCATCCGGCCGGGTGCGGGCCGACCCGAATACCGTCACTTTTTTAAACTGGCGGTATTCACCAAAAATTTTAGCAGTATACCTCACTTCCTTCAGCGAGGTGTTCATCATCTTTAAATCTACCCCGCCGTCATCTTCCTGGCCGGCTTTGAGTGCCGCCAGAATCATCTCCCGCACGATCCGGGGCCTGCCGATGTCGCCGACCTGATTGATTAACCCGTCAATATTTGTATCCACCGGGCCATTATTTTCTTTAAAATTGAGTTTCATAATATTTATATTTCTCTGACGAAAAAGGAAAATAAAAAGGGGGCCACAAAAAATGTGTACCCCCTTGTTTTTTATGGTGACCCCAACGGGGTTCGAACCCGTGTTACCGGCGTGAGAGGCCAGCGTCCTAGGCCACTAGACGATGGGGCCATAAATGGTTCATCAGTGATGCGTTTAATAATATATTAACTATAATATCAATGTGTTTATTTCAAAGTTGACAGTTTGGTCAAAGTTAGTTTGCACAATATTCAGGCAGTGCGTTTTTGTCAAACACTATTTTTTCACCTGTTTTTTGTTGGGTGTTTATCCGTCAACGGGCTTTTTGCCTCTGCGAAATCCAATGATCAGATAAATGAAGCAGCCGACAAAAGGAATCAGGGCGATCAGCCACCAGGCGGCTTTTTCCCCTGCCGATTTGAATTGCTTCACAGATATGTCCACCAGCATCCAGAGCGTCAGCAGGAAAAAAGGGATGGTCATGGCGATGAAGGTGCCAATGGTTTTAATATCCATGGTTTCTCTTTTTTCCAGTCACGATCTGAGTTTGTCCGTTATCTTTAAAACCGTCTCCACATAATAGGAACTGTGGTTGTAGTGGTAGACGACTTCCCCGGCCTGTTTTCGACTGATGCCGGGTTTCCATCCGTAATGTTTCAGGTAGTTGGCAATGCTGGCGATGGCGTCTTCATGGTGGAAAAGATTCACACTGCCGTCATTGTTGCCGTCTTCCGCAATCCACAGGATATTGCTGGGCATGAACTGGGCGATGCCCATTGCGCCGGCATAGGACCCGTTAATGGTATAAGGATCCATTTTTTCTTTTTCTACGTATTTTATGAATGCTTTTAGTTCTTTATAGGCCCACTTGGCTTTTTTTACCGCCTTTTTTTCATACTCTTCACGGGAGAAACGATTTTCGGTGGGGATTTCTTTCCAGAACTTGTCCCGCATGGTTTTGTCTTCCAGAACGGCCATGGTGGAAAGAATATTGAGGACCGATTTATTGCCGACATATGTGCCCAGCCGAGTTTCCACCAGCATAATCGCGGTGATGACTTCTTTGTCAACGCCGTATTTTGTTTCGACGTTGGTCAGGGTTGCATGGTTTTTACTTATGTATTCTTTTGCTTTGTTAATGGATTCGGCTGACAGAAACTGGTCATAATTGAGTTTGCTTTCCCGGTGCTGGAAATAGCTGGCCACACCTTTAGCGTCAAACGATATGCCCGGGTTGGTGAAAATCCGGTTGATCTGCTCCGGGGTGAATTTGGCCTCCTTGTCATTGATCAGCTGCTTCTGAAGGATATTAAAATTGAAATCACTATCCATAGCGCAAACTGTCACAGGGTTGACGAGCATCAGGACGACCAGAACCAGCGAACAGAAAAGTGAAAAAAAGCAGTCATGCGATAGGGCGAAAATGGTTTTCAAGTATTACCTCCATGGTTTTGTTTCAGAAGTTCGGGTCCGGATGGCGATATTTCTATATCATACCGTGTTCGCCGGGAAAAAGCAGACACATGCCGGTAGCCGGTGGTCAGCAGCAAGTTCATGGCCTTGTCATAATGCCGACCCACCTGGTCGGGGGAATGAGCGTCCGAACCGATGGTCACGGGGATATTGCGGTCATGGCATTTTTTTAACAAGGCGGCTCCGGGATAAAATTCTTTTGCCGCCTGACTATAACCGCTGGTATTGAGCTCAACGGTTAGATTGCTATAGCTGATTTTAGATAATATATCATCAAATTTTTTTTCAAACACTGCAGACGGACGGCGTCCGAATTTTTTGACCACATCCAGATGACAGACGATATCCGCAAAATCAAGGGAAATCATCTGGTCAAGGCGCTCAAGATATTGTTCGCATATCTCATCAATGGATTGTTTTTCCCGCACACTTGCATCTTTTGAGCTGACAATATTGACGTCCCCGATAAAATGAACCGAGCCGCCGATGACGTCAAAATCGAAGGGACGAATGATTTCCTGGGCCTGGTCCGCGTTTTCCGGATCGAAATCCACTTCAAGACCTACTTTCACCAGGATTTGATGTTTATATTCATACGCCAGTTGCCGGGCGGCGTGGAAATAAAAGGGCACATCATCCGGCGACATGGACTGTGCTCTGCCGTTTTTATGCAGGGTCAGATGGTCCAGGAAACATATTTCCTTTAAACCGGCAGCCACCGCATTTTGGATATATTGATCCATTGCGCCGTTTGCATGGTTGCAAAGAGAGGTGTGAACGTGATAATCAATCATAAATTAGCCGCTGCGAGCATCAAGTGATGAAGAACCGCCATAACCATATCCAGGCTGATTCAGAACCTTTTTGATCATAATCATATACCCGATCTTAATCATAAATCATAAATAATGTCGTAATCAATGAACATTTCGTGCTGCACTGTGGGACCAGGCCTCATTGAAGCCCGAATAAAGTGAAATAATGATGATAAAAAAAAAGACCAAAACCACATTTTGTTGCCAGGAATGCGGATATTTTGCCCCAAAATGGCTTGGTCGCTGCCCGGAGTGTGGCGGCTGGGACTGTTTTGCGGAAGAACGCACAGCGCCTTTGACCGGGCCGGGTGCCATATCGGGAAATGGCCTGTTCAGCGCCCAGCCCGTGCCGATTGATTCCATTGTGCTGGATGAAGACAGCCGTACCTCGACCGGGATTAATGAGTTCGACCGGGTGCTGGGAGGGGGTGTTATTCAGGGCAGTCTGGTTCTGATCGGTGGTGATCCGGGCATCGGTAAATCCACATTGATCCTGCAGGTCATTCACGGGCTGTCTTCAATCAATAAAAAAATTCTGTATGTATCCGGCGAAGAATCCATCCGGCAGATTAAGATGCGGAGCCAGCGGTTGAACGCTTCTTCCCCGGGCATGCTGGTGGTCTCTGAAATCGATGTTGACGCCATATTAAATATGGTGGAGTCGGTGGGGCCGGATGCGCTGGTGATTGATTCCATTCAGACCATGTTCAGCCAGGACATTTCTTCGGCGCCAGGAAGCGTCAGTCAGGTCCGGGAATCCACTATGAAGCTGATGCTGATGGCCAAACGAAGCGGCATTCCGACATTTTTGATCGGCCATGTGACCAAAGACGGCGCCATTGCCGGGCCCAGGGTCATGGAACATATGGTGGACACGGTATTGTATTTTGAGGGGGACCAGAACCATGAGTTCCGCATCCTTCGGGCCGTGAAAAACCGGTTCGGCTCCACCAACGAAATCGGCGTGTTTGAAATGAAAGAAAACGGACTGGCCGAAGTGCCGAATCCATCGGCGGTTTTTCTGGCCGAGCGTGCGGCCAATTCCCCCGGTTCCGTGGTGACTTCCTGCATTGAAGGGACGCGCCCGATTCTTGTTGAAATCCAGGCCCTCATCAGCAGCGCCGGGTTCGGCACCCCCCGGCGGACCGTTCTGGGACTGGATTACAACCGGGTGTCCCTGCTGATGGCGGTGATGGAAAAAAAATTAGGGTTGAATCTGGCCGGGCATGATATATTTATGAACGTTACCGGCGGCGTAAAAGTAACGGAGCCGGCGGTTGATCTGGGGATTGTGGCCGCAGTGGCATCGAGTTTTTTGGACAAGCCCATTCCTGAAGGCATGATCGCCATCGGAGAAGTCGGGCTTTCCGGTGAAGTGCGAGGGGTTTCCCATCTGGAGGCGCGGGTTGCTGAAGTCCGGAAAATGGGGTTCACCAAATGTATCGTTCCGAAAACCAGTTTGAAGCAGTTGATCAATAAAAGTGATATTGAACTGGTCGGGATTACCCGGCTTGCGGAGGTCATGGAAAATTTATTTTGACAGGTAAAAAAACAAACAATAAATATCTTTCGGATCATTATGCGAAACAGGCGCAAAAGGAAAATTTCCCGGCCCGGTCTGTTTATAAGCTGAAAGAAATTCAGCAGAAATTGCAAATTATCAGACCTGGGAACAAAGTGCTTGATCTGGGCTGCGCACCGGGTTCCTGGGCCAAGTTTGCCGGTGAACTGACTGGAAAACAGGGACTGGTGATCGGGATTGACCTGAAAGCCGTTTCTGAACGGTTTCCGGCACACGTCCGGATATTGGCGGGGGACGTGATTGCGCTGGCGGAAAAGGATGCCGTCGAGCTGGCCGCCGTCATTGGAAACGGGTTTCATGTGGTTTTAAGCGATATGGCGCCCGCAACGACGGGACGCAAAGAAGTGGACGCGGCCCGGTCCTATTATCTGTGCCGGTCAGCCCTGATTATCGCCCGGAAAGTTCTTGAACCGGGCGGTTCTTTTGTGTGCAAGATTTTTCAGGGAGAAGATTTTAACGGGTTTATTAATGAAGTCGCAAGCGACTTTGAACGACATAAAATATTTAAACCACAGAGCTGCCGAAAAGAAAGCAAGGAAATTTACATTATCGCTTTGGGGAAAAAACAGGAGGATAACTGATGTCTGGACACAGCAAATGGGCGAATATTAAACATAAAAAGGGCGCTGAAGACGCCAAAAGAGGGAAAGTTTTCACCAAAGTAGTCAAGGAAATCATTGTCGCCGCCCGGCTCGGCGGCGGTGACCCCGCCACCAACCCGAGACTCCGCGGGGTTCTCCAGAAAGCCAAATCCGCCAATCTCCCCAAGGACAACGTGGAACGGGCGATCAAAAAAGGGACAGGCGACCTGGAAGGGTCTAATTACGAGGAAATTTCATATGAAGGTTATGGCCCGGGCGGCGTGGCGGTGCTGGTGGAATCCCTGACCGACAATAAAAACCGGACTGTGGCCGATGTCCGGCATATTTTTAACAAACACAATGGAAACTTAGGTGAAAACGGGTGCGTGGGCTGGATGTTCGATAAAAAAGGCTGGATTTCCGTTGCCAAAGAAGGCGTGGATGAAGACACCCTCATGATGGCGGCCCTGGATGCCGGAGCTGAGGACGTCAAGACCGATGATGCCGCCGAGTTTGAGATTATCACGGCACCGGATGATTTCGAGGCGGTTAAAGCCGCCATCGAAAAAGCATCGATTGTGATTTTGGATTCTGAAGTGACCATGCTCCCCCAGAATTATGCCCGTATCATTGGCAAGGAAGCCGAGCAGATGATAAAACTTATGGACGCGCTGGACGACAATGACGATGTTCAGAAGGTTTATACCAACGCAGATATTCCGGATGAGGTAATGGACGCGTTGTAAACTTTTAACCTTACTTGATTGCGATCATTCGCTCCACCGATTGCAGGGCCGGAATGCGGATGTCTTCCGGCACCTTGACTTTTCCGGTCAAGTGCTCCAGACTTTCCGCCACATCTTCCAGCGTGATTTTTTTCATGTCCCTGCATTCCATGGCCGCTGATGCCGGATAAAAATTTTTATCCGGCATCGCTTTTTGCAGCGGATACAGCAACCCGACTTCTGTTCCCACGATAAACGAGGTGTGCTCCGCTTCCCGTGCAACCCGCAGCATACCCGATGTGCTGGTAACAATGTCTGCCAAGTCAAGCACTTCTCTCCGGCATTCGGGATGGGCCATAAACAAGGCTTCAGGATAGCGCTGCTTTTGTTTTAAAACCGTTTCAGGGGGCAGGGCGTCATGAAACGGACAAAAACCATTCCAGATGTGGATGCGTTTGCTGGTTTTGGTGGCCGCATAGTTGGCCAGATTGCGGTCCGGCGCCATCAGAATTTCATCTTCCGCCAGGCTGTTCACCACCTTGATGACATTGGCGGACGTGCAGCAGACAGTGGTCAGCGCCTTGACCGCAGCCGTTGAGTTTACATAGGTCACAACCGGCATGCCGGGGTGTTCCCCGATCCATTCCTTCAACTCTTCCGGGGTGATCATGTCAGCCATGGGGCATCCGGCGTCCGGCCGGGGCAGAAGGACGGTTTTGTCCGGCGACAGGATGGAGGCGGTTTCCGCCATGAACCGGACCCCGCAAAAAACAATAATATCGGCATCCGTTTGAGCGGCCCGGATACTCAGTTCCAGCGAATCCCCGCACAGATCCGCAATATCCTGAATTTCCGGCGGCTGGTAATTGTGGGCCAGAATAATCGCATGTTTTTCTCTGGCCAGGCGTTTAATTTTATTATTGATGTCAGTTTTTATGTCATTGTTCATGGCAGTTATTCATCCATTTTTAAGACTTCCGCGCCGGATGGTATCTGGAAGTTGAACAAAGAAGCATCCATGGGCTCAAACACCAGATCCGAAAATTCAATCCGGGTTTCGTCGCCATACTCATTTAATGTCACTACGCTTTTAATTTCATAGGTGGATTTATCGATGTTTAAAAAAATTGCTGATAAATCCAGTTGTTTTTGGCGGGGGACCAGCTTGAGTGAATATTGGTCGGGTGCAGTCGGTACTGCGACAGTGACCGTATAGGTATCCTGAACCAGGTTGAAATTTGACAGAAAACTGGCGCCCTTGCCGTTGCCGAAGTAGGTCATAGCGTCGCCGATCACCACCTGGTTGTCTTCAGGCCGGAAAATCCACAAGGTTTTTCCATCGGAGATAATGGCGTATTTTTCAGGCCGTTCATATTCCCACTGCATCATTCCCGGATGTTTGAACCATACTTTTCCGGAAGCGGTATCTGTAATACCCAAGGCTTTCAACGCCGATTCCTGGGAGAAGCGGGCGGAAAAATCGGCGGTATTGTAGCGCTTTTCAAGATTCTTGATAATGTCTTCGCGCAAACCGGCAGGAGATTGGTCAGCGGCCGGCTGAGGGCTGGAATTCTGGGCCGCAGTCATGCCGGGAAATGCGCAGAAGCCGAGGGAAAAAGTCCAAAATATTAAAGCAATGATACATCGATTCATCTTCATGTGTCCATTCTATTCCCTAAAATATAAATTTTAAAATAACAGGTGATTTTTTTTATTTCCGATTATCATAGACAAATTGAGAAGTAAATCAAAGGAAATTATCTTTCAAACCAACAGTATCCAAAGGAACGGTTTATTATTATAGATATGGCGCGGCGCCATTCACTCCGGCGGGTAAAATATTAACTGTCTGATTTTTAATAAAAATATCAAATAATTCATACGGATATTTTTCTTGACACATTTAAGCACTCTTTGATAGGTAAATTATCTTGTTTTGAAAGGCTTTTTTTACGGGTTTTGTGCATTTTTTGCTTAACTTAATATATTTCAGGAGGTAACTATGCAAAGAAGAATTAGAAAGGTAGCCGTAATCGGTTCAGGTATCATGGGCGGCGGTATTGCAGCCCTTCTTGCCGGAGCCGGTGTGGAAGTCTTGCTTTTGGACATCGTCCCGTTTGATCTGACGGATGACCAGAAAAAAGACCCCAAAGCCAGAAACCGGATGGTTCAAGCTGGATTTGACGCAGCATTGAAGTCAAAACCGCCGCTGTTTTATGACAAAAAAAATGATGCGCCGATGATCTCCATTGGCAACCTGGATGATGATTTTAATAAGCTGGCCGACTGTGACTGGATTATTGAAGTTGTTGTTGAAAATCTGAAAATTAAACAACAGCTGTTCAAACGCATTGAAGGCGTCAGAAAAGCTGGTTCCATTGTTAGTTCCAACACATCCGGTATTCCGCTGAAAGACATGTCCGCTGACCTGAACAAGGAAATGCGTCAGCATTTTCTGGGCACCCACTTTTTCAACCCGGTCCGCTACATGCACCTTCTTGAGCTGATCCCCGGCGAAGAAACGCTTCCCGAAGTTCTTGATTTTGTAGCAAACTATGGCGAAGTAATGCTGGGCAAAGGCATTGTATGGGCCAAAGACACCCCCAACTTTATCGGTAACCGTATCGGTATCCATGGTATCGGCAAGGCCATGCAGATTATGCTGGAAGACGGCCTGACCATCCCCGAAGTAGACGCCATCTTCGGCGCTCCCATGGGACGCCCCAAAACAGCTATTTTTAAAACATCTGACTTGGTTGGCTTGGACACCATGAGCCATGTTTCCAGCAATACCTATGACCTGTGTGTTGATGATGAAGAACGCGATACATTTATTGTTCCGGATTTTGTCAAAAAAATGGTCGAGAACAAACAGCTTGGCAACAAAACCAAGGGTGGCTTCTACAAAAAAGAATTGACCCCGGATTGGAAGTGGCTCCGCAAGGTCATTGATCCGAAAACCGGCGAGTATGTAGATCTTGATAAACCGACTTTCCCGTGCCTGGACGCTGCCAAGCAATGTGCAACCACCGCTGAAAAACTTCAGACGATTGTTTACGGCGATGACAAAGGCGCCAAATTCGCCTGGAAAGTGGCCGCTGCCGCTGCTATTTATTCCGCCAACAGGATTCCCGAAATTTCAGATACCATCGTTGAAATCGATAATGCCATGAAATGGGGTTATAATTTTGAAATGGGTCCGTTTGAAACCTGGGATGCCATTGGCGTTGAAAAATCAGTTGCCAAGATGGAAGCCGACGGCATGGCTGTCCCGGCAAATGTGAAGAAAATGCTCGCATCCGGTGCAACTGCTTTTTATAAGCTGGAAAACGGCAAAAAAATGTTCTTTGACTTTGCTTCCAACGGTTACAAACCCATGCAGACCAGCGAAAAAGCCATTGTTCTGGCTGACCTTCGCGCTGCTGGCAAAGTGGTCAAATCCGTACCTTCCTGCTCATTGATTGATCTGGGCGACGGCGTATACTGCATTGAATTCCACTCCAAGATGAACGCGCTCAATGGCGAAATGCTTGATTTTATGAAAGAAGCCGGTGAGTATGTTAAAGAAAACGGCGTTGGAATGGTGATTGGTAATCAGGCAGGCGGCATGCCCGGCGCATTCTCTGCGGGCGGAGATCTGTCATACATGCTGGGTTTGGCAAAAGCCGGCAAGTTCGACGAAATTGATACCTTTATTAAGGGCGTTCATGAAGGTATCATGGGCACCAAATATGCACCGTATCCGGTTGTGGCTGCACCTTATGGTCTGGCATTGGGCGGCGGATGTGAAATCTGTCTGTCAGCAGACAGAATTGTTGCCCACGCGGATCTTTTCATGGGTCTGGTTGAAATCGGTGCCGGTCTGGTTCCCGGCGGCGGCGGCATGATTCATCTGTGGAGAAACTTTATTGAATCCAAACCCGGGGTTGGTAAAATTACGGACCTGGCTGGTTTCTTTATCCAGGCCTTCATGAGTGTTGCCCAGGCAAAAGTTTCCTCATCAGCGGCTGATGCCCGCAATAACGGCTTCCTCCGACCCACCGACCGGATTGTCGCCAATAAAGACAACCTGATCGGCGAAGCGAAAAAAGAAGTCTTAAAAATGGTGGATGACGGATATGCACCCCCCAGAAAGACAAAGACAGCGGTATTCGGACGAGAAGCCCTTGGCATGATCTGGGCGGAAATGCTGAACATGAAATCCGGCGGATACATAACCCCGCACATGGAATTTATCGCTAAAAAAATCGCCGTCTGCATGGCCGGCGGTGATGTGCCTCAGGGCACGCTCGTGTCTGAAGAGCATCTGATGACGCTTGAAAGAGAAGCCTTTGTGGATCTGTGGCGGACGGAAAATACCCAGAAGATGGCTGAAAACATTATGAAGACAGGCAAGCCGTTATTTCTTTAATTAATACTGTAATAGAAAATTCCAGGAGGAAATCTCTATGAAAGAAGCATATATCGTAAGTTCAGTCAGAACTCCCGGCTGCCGGAGAGGAAAAGGCGCTTTTGGCCAGACACGGCCGGAAGAACTTCTGGTTCAGGCGCTCAATGGTGTCATGGAGCGGGCAGGTGTCGGAAAAGAAGCTGTTGAAGATGTGATGACCGGCTGTGCTTTTCCGGAAGCGGAACAAGGCCTCAATATCGGCCGTGTGGCTGCTCAAATGGCAAAGTTTCCGGACAGTGCCTGTGGCGCCACCGTCAATCGTTTCTGCTCTGCCGGTCTGGAAGCCATTTCGCTACAGGCCATGCGGATTAAAGCCGGATGGTGTGAGGTCGCCATCGGATCCGGGCTTGAATCCATGTCCATCGTTCCCATGGGCGGCAATATGCCGCGCCCTCATCCGGAATGGGCAAAAGAATGTCCGGATGTGTATATGTCCATGGGTGTGACTGCAGAAAATGTGGCAACCCGCTACAAAGTCACCCGCGAAATGCAGGATGAATTTGCTTATCATTCACATATGAAAGCTGCCAATGCCACGAAAAACGGACTTTTTAAAGAAATCGTCCCGACGCAGGCTGCCCGGTATGTTGAAAAAGGCAGCACCTGGGTGAAAGAAACATTTACCCAGACGTTTGATGATGGTGTCCGAGACACCACAACCATCGAAGGCTTGGCCAAACTTCGGCCGGTTTTTTCCGCTACCGGCTCCGTAACTGCCGGTAACTCATCCCAGACCACTGACGGTGCGGCGGCCACCCTGCTGATGAGCGGCGACGCAGTGAAAAAGTATGGTGTAAAACCGATTGCAAAAGTGATCGCTTATGCGGTTGCCGGATGCCGTGCGGATGAAATGGGCGTTGGCCCTGCCTATGCAGTTCCCAAGGCTTTGGCCATGGCCGGATTGAAAGTGGAAGACATCGGGCTTTGGGAACTCAATGAAGCTTTTGCATCGCAGTGTATTTACGCCATGCAGCAACTGGGCCTGTATGACAAAAAAGAACTGTGGGTTTCAGACAGCGATAAACGCATCATTAATATCAACGGCGGCGCGATCGCTCTGGGTCATCCCCTGGGATGCACCGGCGCAAAACTCTGTGCTCAGCTGATGACCGGCATGCAGGAAAAAGGTGCAAAATACGGCGTTGAGTCCATGTGTATCGGCGGCGGTATGGGTGCTGCAGCAATTTTTGAGCTGTGTGAATAATCTGTTTTTTTAAAACATAAGACCGAATAAAAAAGGCCGCCCATGGGGCGGCCTTTCTTATTGTGATTTTAACGGTCGTTGCCCTAAAATGCTGAGGCCGCTCAGAAAAAGTGCCGTGTTTTTTTAATGGAGATCAAACGTTTCTTGCCTTTAAATGGCATTGACGGTTCATTGAATTTATTATAATTTATGAATCACTGATACAGTTTTTCCACCTGGTTTATTCACTTCTGCTAATTTCCGGTAACAGAATGATGTTTTTTGCCCTTAAACAAATCGTATCCAACCACCCAAAAAAAAGCAAAGGAGACGCCAATGGCCTATCTGGAATTATTGAAGCAGGCTGAAGCGTTTCATCTTTTAACAGATGAGGCGTTGTCGGTGATTGAAACATTTTGCAGCCACAGGCAACTTCAGCATGGGGAACGCCTGTTTAAGGAGGGCGACGCGGCGGTTCATTTATGGGTAGTCATGGAAGGGGTTATCGATTTGCGGTTTGATCTTCCGGGGCGCGAGACATCGCCGGAAAGCACCCTTTCTTCCGTAACCAAAAACAACATCATCGGTTGGTCGAGTCTCATACCGCCTTATCATTACAAGCTTTCCGCCTACTGTGATTCTCTTCAATGCGGGATGTTGATGATCGATGCGCAAAAGCTGCTTGCATATCTGAAAGAAAATCCGAAAACAGGTTATCAGGTGTTTTCAGCCATGCTGAGGGTGGTGGGAAGACGGTTTGAACGGCTGCAGGAGTCTGCGGGGGAGACCTCTCCAGTTCTGGATAAAACAAATGCCCGGACAACGACTTACGGTATCCCCGCTGGCACCAGAGAAGTGATGGTAAGCCACGAATTTTTGGAACAGACGGACGTGTTTAAGAGCCTCACCGACGCGCAGTTGTCTTCTATTCGTAAAAATGCAGATGTGATAGATTTTAAAAAAGATGATCGTATTTTTGCTCAGGGAGACAGTGCTACCCATGTCTGGATCGTTCGCGAGGGAGAGGTGAGGCTTCAGGCAGAAACAATCGAAAATGAGGGATTAAATGGCGGGCCGTTGATGTCCTTTATGTCCCAGGCCCATGCATTCGGCTGGACCTGTTTTGTGCCCCCCTATCAATACAGGCTTTCCGGATATTGCGACTCCAGGTGGTGCAGTCTCATTCGATTGAACAGAATTGATCTTCGCCGTATTTTTGAAGACGATTTTGCCATCGGTTTCCATGTGATGTCTTTTTTGATGGAGGCCGTGGGAAGGCAGTTCGTGCAATATCAGGATGAAGTGGCTCGAAGCAGGGGAATCGAAATGATGAATCACTGGTAAAGAAATCCGGATTAAAACTGCCTTTTTTTCTTCGGTTCTCGCTTTGTTCCTGTCGTCATGTCGGCGGTGCGGGGAGTATGACAGACCGCCGGATTTTCTGCCGGGTGATAATGGACGTGCACATTTCGCATAAATTCAATGTTGTCGATCAGGATGTTTTCCACTTTTGTGGCAATGGCATCTCCTTCGGTCACGCTCAGAAAGCCGTCCACGCAGACCGTGACGTTGGCCACCAGAAAAGGCCCGAACCGGTGGGCATGGATTTCTTCGATGTGTCTGACCCCTTCCACGCTTTTCGTCAGATCCATGATTTGCATAGCTAATTGTTTTCCCGGAAGGGTATCCATGAGGTTGGCAGTGGATTCGCGTAAAATCTCAATTCCCGTATAGAGAATAATCAAAGATACGACCGCACCGGCCAGAGGGTCAACCCAGAGGTACCCCATGCGGCCGAAGGTGATGCCGATGGTCGCGGCCAGGGCCGAGAAAATATCATTGCGGTGGTCAGATCCGAGAGCCAGCACCGCCGGGTTTTGGGTTCTGCGGCCCACATCGAATGTCCAGACAGTCAACGCTATCTTAATGGCCACGGTCATTAATGCGACCCATAAAGCGGCCACTCCCGCGCCGCTGAAATCGCTTTTCCCTGACATTAATTCATAAACGCCGTCCACTGAATTCCAGAAAATGGCAATGGCCGTGGTGATGACAAAGGCACCCACGACCACGGCGGCAATGGTTTCCATCTGGCTGTGGCCGTAAGGGTGGTCGTCATCCGGGGGTTTACCGGAAAGGCGCATGAATATAGAGACAACGATGCCGTAGGCGACATCGGAGGTTGAATTGATGCCATCGGCCAGCAGGGCAGGGCTGTGCCCCACTATTCCGATGATTGTTTTAACCGCAGCAAGCATACAGTTCGCCGTTAGCCCGACGTGGACGGCCAGAATGCTTTTTCGGTTGCGCTGGTCAAGAATCATGAGGTTTTTTGCGAATGTTGATTATTAAAAAATTGGAAAGCCGCCACAAAGGCGACTTTCTAATTTTTTAAGGATGTGATCGCTGGCTTCAGCCGTTTTTCTTCTCAAATGCTTTCATAAAATCCACCAGAGTCTGGACGCCTTCCACAGGCATGGCGTTGTATATGGATGCACGACACCCGCCCACTGAACGATGGCCTTTGAGCCCGCCCATTCCGGCAGCGGTTGCTTCCTTGATCAACAGTTTTTCCAGGTCTTCGGAGGGCAGGCGGAAGGTGACATTCATCAGGGACCGGCTGTCTTTGTCGGCGGTGGCATTGTAAAAGTCTGTGGAGTCCATAAAATCATAAAGAAGGCCGGCCTTTTCCTGGTTGATTTTTTCCATGGCAGCCAGGCCGCCGACGGTTTCTTCCAGCCATTTCATAACGAGTTGGATCGTATAAATGGAGAAGCAGGGTGGCGTGTTGTACATGGAATTGGATTCCGTGAATGTTTTGTAGTTCAGCATGGACGGCAGATTGTCCGGTATCGTTTTGAGCATGTCATCCCGGACGATCACCATACAGACCCCCGCCGGACCGATATTTTTCTGGGCTCCGGCATAGATGACGCCGAATTTTTCAACATCCAGCGGTCTGGACATGATGTCTGAAGACATGTCCGCAACAATGGGAACGCCGCCGGTATCCGGAAATTCCGCCCACTGGGTGCCTTTGATGGTGTTGTTGGATGTGAGATGGACGTAGACCGCATCCTTATCAAACGGGATGTTTTTGGGAATGTAGGCGAAGTTCCGGTCCTCTGATGTCGCCGCCACACGATGGGCTTTTTTTAAGATTTTGGCTTCCTTGATGGCTTTTGTCGACCAGGTGCCGGTATTGACGTAATCTGCTGATTTGCCTTCCGGCAGAAAATTCATGGGGACCATGGCGAACTGCATGCTGGCGCCGCCCTGGAGAAACAGCACATGAAATTTGTCATCCAGACCCAGCAGCCTTTTGGTTCTTGCCACCGCGTCGTTAATGACATCGTCAAACCACACCGACCGGTGGCTGACTTCTGTAATGGACATGCCGCTTCCTTTGAAATTTAAAAAAGACGCCTGAATTTCTTCAAGCACCGGCAGGGGCAGAACGGCCGGTCCTGCATTAAAATTGAAAATTCTGTTTTCCGCCATTGGTTGTAACCTCCATTATTCAATTTGTATTTTTTGATGACCAAATGATTATTTGATGACTAAATAAAAATTGAACAATGGCAATTTAATTGATGGATGTCAACTGTTGAGTTGAGCATATCCTCGATATTTCATTGGATTTTTTCAGGCAGCCGGCATATTATTTAAGACATATCCGGCCATTGACAAGCCGGGCAGTTTGTCATAAGGATATTCATCTTTATCTATTTGAAATAAAAACCATCCATAAGGACTTGTTATGGAAATCATTGCTTATCCGTCAGCGGAAGCTGAAAAAAAAATTACAGCCATCACCGGGCGCAGTCTTGAAATGCGCACGGAGGATGTTGAGGCGGTGTCAAAAATCCTTTCCGATGTGAAGGCCCGTGGAGATGCGGCGGTAACGGATTATACCAATCGGTTTGATGCGCCGGATTTAACCATTGAAGATGTGGTCGTCTCTGAAGCGGAAATCGTTTCAGCGGAAAAACAGGTGTCTGATGATTTCCGCGCAGCTCTGGACAGGGCTGTCGGCCAGATTGAAGCGTTTCACAAAAAACAGCTCCGCAATTCATGGATTACCACTCCCCGGCCGGGGGTGATGCTGGGGCAGTTGATTAACCCTGTGGATGCCGCAGGTATTTATGTGCCCGGCGCCAGAGGCGGACTAACGCCCTTGGTTTCATCAGTGCTGATGGGCGCAATTCCGGCCAAAATTGCCGGGGTTGGACATGTCGCCATGGTTACGCCGCCCACAAAACCGGGAACCGTAAACCCCCATTTGCTGGTAGCCGCCCGCAAAGTAGGGGTGGACGTGATTTACAAGGCCGGCAGCGCCTGGGCTGTGGCAGCGCTGGCATACGGCACCCAGACCATTAAAAAAGTGGATGTGATTGTGGGGCCGGGCAATATTTATGTCACGCTGGCCAAAAAAATGGTTTCGGGAACTGTCGGCATTGACATGATCGCCGGCCCCAGCGAGATTCTGGTGATTGCGGACGATTCGGCCAATGCCCGATATATCGCCGCAGATCTTTTGTCTCAGGCGGAGCATGATCCGCTGGCGTCTTCAATCCTGATTACCAATTCGTCCAAAACCGCTGAAAAGGTATTAAACGCTGTCAGGGACCAGTTGGCGCATCTCGACCGGAAGGCGATCGCTGAAAAATCCCTTCGTGATTTTGGTGCGATACTGATTGTCCCCGACATTGAGACGGCGGTTGCCTTGTCCAACAGGATAGCGCCGGAACATCTGGAAATCCAGGTGAGGGAACCTTTTGAATATCTGGGGCTTATCCGGAACGCCGGGGCGGTATTCGTCGGTGAGTATACGCCGGAGCCGGTGGGGGATTATGTGGCGGGGCCCAACCATGTCCTGCCCACCGGGGGCACGGCCCGGTTTTCATCGGCATTGTCCGTTGATGTATTTCTGAAGCAGACCAGTTTGCTGCATTATTCCCGTCAGGCCTTCCATCGCGAGGCGGCAGATATCATGTGTCTGGCCAATGTGGAAGGGCTTGGGGCGCATGCCGGATCTGTGAATGTGAGACGAATGCCGGATTGATGAATTGCAGGGAAATCGTTGGGATTGAACTTGACAGGGAAGATGACAGGCATTAATCTTTGTCAACATGAGAATATACTCAAAATTAAGGTAAATTATGGGTCGACCACACAAAAAACGGTTTGTCGCATTTAATCCGGGGGTCTGTTATTTCAAACCCAGAGGAATTCCAATGCTGGAACTCGAAGAAATCCGTCTGACCATCGATGAGCGGGAAGCATTGCGGCTCGCGGATCTTGAGGGACTGTCCCATGAAGATGGCGGCCGCTTAATGGGGGTATCCCGGGCGACCTTCGGGAGAATTATTGAGCAGGCCCGGAAAACCGTTTCCGATGCCTTGATCAACGGCAAAGCCATCAGCATTGAAGGCGGCAATTACGAGATCAGCTGCACGGAACGCCTTTTCGTATGTGAAAAGTGCGATTATGAGTGGCACGAAGATTGCGGCACCGGGCGGCCGAAAGCATGCCCTTCCTGCCGACACCCGGGCATACACCGGGTTCCATCCGGAAAAAAAGAATAGAACCAGCGCTCTGTTATGGCTGGCGAAGGCGAATTCCGGGCGGGAAATTTCATTATTATTGTTACCAGATCAGTCTGGTTGGTAAAGGAGAACTGTTTTTATGGGAAATTGTCAGAGCGGGTCCTGCGGCGGTAGTCAGGGACAGGAAAAACAAAAGCAGGAACAGGATGTTAAGGACGCATTAGGGAAGATCAAGCATAAATTAATCGTCATGAGCGGCAAAGGGGGGGTGGGCAAAACCAGCGTATCGGTGAACCTTGCCATCGCTTTGGGAGCCAGAGGGTTTAAGGTCGGCATCATGGATGTGGACCTGCATGGACCGGATGTGCCCCGCATGCTTGGGCTTCAGGGTATGGTGTCGGCTGGCGCCAACAATAAAATTGAACCCATGACGTATTCGGAGAATATCAGCGCCATTTCCATGGAATGCTTCATGTCCAACAAAGACGATGCGGTCATCTGGCGCGGACCGTTGAAACATTCGGCCATCAATCAGTTTATAACGGAAATCGACTGGGGTAATTTAGATTTTCTCATTGTGGATTCACCGCCAGGCACTGGGGATGAACCGTTAAGCGTGGCCCAGACCATTCCGGACGCCAAAGCGATCATTGTCACCACTCCTCAGGAAGTGGCATTGTCGGACGTCCGTAAATCCATCAATTTTTGCAAAAAAATAAACAAACCCATTTTGGGCATGGTGGAAAACATGAGCGGATATGTATGTCCGCATTGCGGAGAAACCGCCGACCTGTTTGGTTCCGGGGGCGGGGAATCCCTTGCTGCTAAATTCGGAATTGCGTTTCTGGGAAGAGTCCCCTTTGATCCCAAGATTGTTCATGCCGGTGATACGGGTGTGTCCTATCAGGACAATAACAAGGCGGCCGCCGGTGCCGTGGCTCTGGGGGAAATCGCAGATAAGGTGCTCTCGCTGCTGAATTCATAAAAAAAGCGGCAGGAAAATCAAAAAAAGCGCCGGTGATGGGGCAGCATGCCCATCACCGGCGCTTTTTAATTTTGAATGAGCCCCGAGCTGACCGCTCAAGGGGTTGTTGTCTGGCCCAGGTTATTCAGGGTCAGAATAAGCGGCTTGCTCTCGATACTGACCCCTGCGAACCGAATGGGGCCGGGTTTGCGATAGTCATCCGGGCCCGGGGCAGCCGCCAGCCATTTTTCTCGCAAGGCCTTGACGACCCTGAAGGCCGGGGATTCTGTGTCCACCACCGTTCTTTCAAGGACCAGCGCCAGCTTTCCTTTTCTTTCCTCAAGATGCATGAGCGGCCCGATGGGTATCCCGATGGGCTCCCATTCTGAAAAATCCTTCCCAAGGTTTTTAATGGCTGCCATTTGTCCGGTGGCACGGTTGGCGATCAACGCAAATACGGTGCGTCCCAGGTTATAGGTATAGGTGCTGTCAAACCAGGTGGGGTCATTGCCGCGTCCGTCATACCCATAAAAATGGACCTGAGTTTTAAATTTAGGCACGGTCTCCATGAATACCTTTTGAATCAGCTGGGGAATGTCATCATTTTTTCCAATGATTTTTTCCCGAACCAGCTCGAGGTTGAGTTTTTTAATGGAAGTCAGTGAATCCTTTGCCAGCAGAAAAGGCGCGCCGGTATTATAATTTTTAAACAGAACCGGGCCTAATGCACCTGGATCAAATCCGCCCCTCCGAATGGTTTTTTCGTACCATTCCGGTTTAATGCCCACCTTATACCGTCCGCCTTCCTGGCGGATTTTCAGGTAGTCTTTGACCAGTTCCAGGATTACTTTTTCCGTTTCCACCTGAGAAAACTGGAAATTGCCGTGGCTGTCGCGTTCGGTCAGCAGTCCTTCCTGAAAAAACGCCGGTATATCGTTGAACAGGTCGTCATCCCGGGTATTCCACACGAACAGGTCGTGGCCCTCTCGGGAAAAGCGCGCCAGCCGTCGGAGATAGTCCAGTTTTTCCGTCAGCGTCACGAAATGGGTATGAAAATCCGTATCGTGAGTCTGGTTGTATTCAGCGATAATGGTGTTGAGTTTAATTATAAAGACTTGAATTTCATTAATAAATTCAAGTATGCCCTCGGGTATGACAATCACCCCGTAATTTTTGCCCACCTCGGCCCGCCGCACAATGGCGTTGCAGATGACGCGTGACAGATGCCGAAGGGTCATGCCGTAGGCTGTATAGTCAATGCTTCCGGAAGCATTGGCTTTTGCGATCCTTTCCGAATCGATGTAGTCGGCCATTTCTTCACCGATCATGCAGAGGTTCGGGTGGACCTGAAGCGCGACTTCGAGGGCCAGATGGCTAGCCACGCGGCCCATGACCTTGCAAACATGCCAGTATTTGACATCCGAGCTGCTGTCGGTGCATAAATTGCTGATATTACGTGCAAACGCCCGCGCTGCGGTGTGGAAACCGAAGGACATGGCGCATAAGGTTTCGCCATGTTTGTCTTTCACCTGAATATCCCCGTCGATGGTTTTGGGCACCCCGATGACCTGAATGCCGTCATCATAAAGCTCCTGGGCCAGAAATGCCGCATTGGTGTTGGAGTCATCCCCTCCCACAACAACCAGCGCGTCGAGATTCAACCGTTTGCAGTTTTCCCTGGCCAGCGAGATCTTGCTTTGGGAATCGATTTTGGTGCGGCCGGTCTTGATCATGGAAAAACCGCCCAGATTCCGGTGGGCATCGATTATTTCCTGAGAAAGTTCCACCACATCAGATTCCAGGATTCCGTCCGGTCCCAGAATAAACCCAAACAGCCGGCTTTCCGGATTGACTTTTTTCATGGCGTCATACAGGCCGCCGATCACATTATGACCGCCGGGAGCAGGCCCTCCGGAAAAAACAATTCCGATATTGCGCGGTTTTGTAAAATCCGATGCATGACGGGAATCCAAAGCCTCGGCTCCGGTTATCTTCTGTACTTTGTTGTTAATTATTTTGGGCAGTTGTTCCCGGGCTGCCGGGTGAATGTGAAATTCATATTGAAGCTCCTCTTTGAGGGTGGAAAACGGGTGATTAAAGACGTCGCATACCGGTGGCTGAAATCCCAGCCGCGCCTGAAGATCAGTGGTATTGGATGTTGTAACGGCCTGTACTTCCGGATTTTCTAAAAAAGAATCCAGATCCATATCGGTGCTTTCCGGCATAGCTTCCTCCGCTTATGTGTTTCAGATGTCCGGTTGATGCCGTCCCCCTGATCCAGCCAGCATAACCTGTTGCTAACAATTATAAAAACGGGCAATCTGTGTCAAGCAAACAATGGAATGTTTTTTCCGAAGTGACAGTCGTTAATTGACAGAGAGTTTTTTTTATCATAATAACGGCTGAAAATGAATTATTAAAAGGAGAAGGTCGTCATGCTGATCGTCATGCGGAAGGATGCGAGCCAACAACAGATCGACGCAGTGATGCAGGCGGTTAAATTCAGAGGATGCAAGGCCCGGCCCATTCCGGGCGGGGACCGGGTGTCCATCGCCGTGCTGTTTAACCAGGGTGCCGTCAATGAGTCATGGTTTGAGGACATGCCGGGAGTCAAGCAGACGATTGCCGTCACTCGTCCCTATAAGCTTGTCGGCCGGGAAACAAAGCCCCAGGACACGGTGATTCAGGTGGGGCCCGTGAGTATCGGCGGCGGTCGGCTGGTGATTATCGCCGGCCCCTGTGCCATTGAGAGCGAAACCCAGGCCATGACCATTGCGGAATGCGTGAAACGGTCCGGGGGGGATATGTTCCGGGGCGGGGCGTTCAAGCCCAGAACCTCCCCGTATTCTTTTCAGGGAATGGGCGAAGAGGGGCTGAAAATTCTCGCCAAAGTCCGTGAGACCTTTGGATTGCCGATAGTGACCGAAGTCACGGACCTGGCCTGTTTCGACATGGTGGAAGATTATGCGGATGTGGTTCAGATCGGTACCCGGAATATGCAGAATTTCAGCCTGCTGCGCCGGGCCGGGGAATCCAGGAAACCGGTGTTTCTGAAACGCGGCATGTCCGCGACAGTGGAGGAATGGCTGATGGCCGCCGAATATATCCTGTCTGAAGGCAATCCCAATGTGGTTTTGTGCGAGCGGGGGGTGAGGACCTTTGTCCGGCACAGCCGCAATACCCTGGACCTGTCCGCTGTGCCCGTAGTGCAGCGGGAAAGTCATTTGCCGGTCATGGTGGACCCGAGCCATGCCGCAGGATATCGGGACCAGGTGATTCCCCTGGCCCGGGCAGCCGCGGCGGTCAATGCCCATGGCCTTATGATTGAAGTCCATAATGAGCCGGATAAAGCCACGAGCGATGGCGCCCAGTCCCTGTACCCCAATCAGTTTGAAATCCTGTGCCGGCAGGTCCGGGCCATTGAGGGGATTTTAAAGGAATAGGGCGGCGATCAGCGCGTCCGGGCGGCGGGATGCTGAATATCCACTATAATGACCGGCCAAAAAGGGGCATGTTTTGAAACAATTTGAAATTCAAGGCGTTACTGGCCGATCAAAAATTGTGGTGGGCGAACATCTGGAAAATGTGCGTTTCTATCTGCCGGACACGCCCGTGGTGATTATCACCGATGACACCGTAGCGGGCCTTTATGAAAAGAATTTCCCTTCGGTCCCGGTGATCAAAATCGGTTTCGGAGAAGGCATCAAAACCCTTGACACCGTTGCCGGCATCTACCGGGAATTGATCCGGCTTGAAGCGGACCGGTCCGCGTTTCTCTTAGGCATCGGCGGCGGAATCGTCTGTGATGTCACGGGATTTGTGGCCTCCACATACTTACGGGGGGTTCGGTTCGGGTATGCGCCCACCACCCTGCTGGCCCAGGTGGATGCCAGTGTGGGCGGAAAAACCGGTGTGAATGTGGACGGGTATAAAAACATGGCGGGCGTATTCAGTCAGCCGGAATTTGTGGTCTGCGACCCAATGGTATTGAAAACCCTGCCCGAGCGGGAATTGTGCAGCGGGTTTGCGGAAATCGTCAAACATGCGGCCATCAGCGACGCTGCCTATTTCACTTACCTGGAAAAAAACGTCGCAAACGCCCTGGCCCTGGACCCGGAAGTTCTGGAACGGATTATTTATGATTCCGTGGCCATTAAGGCCGGGGTCGTCAACCGGGATGAAACCGAAAAAGGGGAGCGCCGGAAACTCAATTTCGGCCATACCTTCGGTCATGCGGTGGAAAAAACAACCGGCCTGCCCCACGGTGAAGCGGTGAGCATCGGCATGGTGGTGGCCGCGAAATTATCTGCGGCCAGGGGTATGCTGATGCCGGATGATGTTGACCGGATAATTCAACTGTTGTCATGCTTTCATCTGCCGACCCGGATGGATTCGGACAGGGAAAAAATTTTGGACGCCCTTGCCCGCGATAAAAAACGCGAAGGAGACGGCATCCATTTTGTGCTGCTGACGGCCATCGGGAATGCGGTGGTGGAAAAAATCACCGTGGCCGAGATTTCACAATCAGTTTGAAATAATCGTGAATCGCGGGGGCGCAATGCGCTCGGCCTTGCAGTCCGGGCACCGGCCGGGTTTCCCTATTTTTTCCCGGTCCTTTTTCCGGCCCTCAAACCTAAATCCGCAGCTCATGCATTCGGGGCCGGAAATAACCAGCTTTTTGCCCGCCGACTCAGCTGACCGGAGGATGTGGGGGATATGGGAGTACACCTCTCTTTCCCGGATGCCCAGGCGTTGAGATAAGGATCTGGCATCCCACTCCTTTTGTTCCAGCAAATCCATGATCTGCTGCCTGATGGTTGGCATAAGCGGCTCTTTTTTGTCAGGCTATCAACAAAATATTGACATGATTCTCGGTGATATTTTGTTGATAGCAATAAAACGATACGCCGGAATTTTTGCGCATTGGATCAATCAGCCTCAGTCTTAGCAACTAACTTTCCAACACATATCACACTTGTCATCTCCGGTTGAGAGGGTATGAGTCCTTTCATACTTTCCCCCTCTCACCAGATGTTCAGCTAAGGGAAAATCCAGGGTACACCAGGAATTTTGAAAAAATTCAAGTTCTGCCCGGCCCTGTGTTTTGAAATAATCATAAACCGGACATCTGACTATATCGTATGAAAAGACTTTGCCCATTTCATTTATCTTCCAATCATATCCAGGCTTGGCTAAAGGAAACCATAGAAATATTTGTTGCAGCATGTTCATCTGTTGATGTGGTTCACGGTAGAAAATTCGTGTGATAAATTTTTGTATTCTTATCTGCTTAATATAAAATTTCCATAAGATATCAGTGCATAGCTCTGTCACATAGTCTTCCCCGGTAACGATTTTCCCTACTGCCCGATATAACGCAAGGCTCAAGATTCCGTTTCTTACCATTATTCGAGCGCCTAATGTTTTTTCATAAGGTGCATTCGCTTTCAAAGTGGTATAGTTTTTCCAGATGTCTTCTAATATCAGATGGATATCTCCTTTGGTAATGCGTCCTAATTCCGGTTGGTGCCGGTCCCTGTTTCTGCCTGACAACGTTTGGGTTATAGTGCGTATATTGCCCCAACCGAATAATTTTATAATTATGTTCATTCGTCCCCCTTTTTATTATCTTAAAGATGGAGTTAAATTATTTTTGAGTTGGTGAATGTTTTCACCTTAACCCCAGCTTGCTCATCCGGTTATAAAGACTCGTCCGTTTCATGCCCAGAATGCCGGCCGCTCCGCCGGGTCCGCTGAGTTTTCCTTCGGTTTTGTCCAGCACATACTGAATATAGTGGCGCTGAAGATCATCCAGGGTGGGCAGGTCGTCAAACGGATGGCCGGTGGTTTTTCGGGCGGCATCCGGCAGGTCCAGATGCAGGTGTCCGTCGGTGGACATCAGGGTCGCCCGTTCCATCACGTTTTGCAGTTCCCGGATATTCCCCGGCCAGTCATAAGCGGCCAGCATGGCTTCCTGTTCTCTGGATATGTCAATGGCTATCTCAAAGCCCGGCTGATGGTATCTGGCGGCAAATCGACGGAGAAAGTGCCTGGCCAGCAGCGGAATATCCTCCACCCGATTCCGAAGAGACGGCAGAGTTACCGGGATGACATTTAAGCGGTAATAAAGATCTTCCCTGAACCGGCCGGTCGCCACTTCCTCGGCCAGATCCCGGTTGGTCGCGGCAATCAGCCGGAAATCGGAATGAATAATCTGGGTGCCGCCGATGCGGGTCATGGTTTTTTCCTGGATGGCCCGCAGCAGTTTCACCTGGATGGATTTCGGGATCTCACCCACTTCATCAATGAATAATGTTCCTTTGTTGGCCAGTTCCATTCGGCCTTTTTTCTGGCGGTCTGCGCCGGTGAAAGCCCCTTTTTCATGGCCGAATAACTCACTTTCCACAAGGTTTTCTGGGATTACCGTGGGATCGACAACGATCATGGGATTGTTTTTCCTGCGGCTCATCTGGTGAATGCGCCGTGCAAGCAGTTCTTTGCCTACACCGGTTTCGCCCAGGATCAGTACGGTGCTGTCTGTTGCCGCAATCCGGTCGGTTTGGTTGAGGATGCCGAGCATGGCCGGACTACGGGTGATAATGGTTAAGCTGTCCGTCTGCTCCATCTGGCCCGTCTGATCGGAGCTTTTTTGTTCCATCTGCCGGGAAAATTCAAATAGATGATCAATATAGCTGGTCAGCCACCGGGCCATCTGGAGGAGCTGGGATTTGGTAAAATTATCAAAGCAATCCCGCACATAGGAATTGTCATGGTAAAGAACGCCGCGAACATGGCCGCCGACTTCAAAGGGGACGCAGATCATGGCCTTGACACGGCTCGGGTTGAGTCCGAATTCTTCCCGGCGAACCATCTGGGGGCGGTTTTCATGAAATGCTTTAAAAACAAGGGTCAGGTTGTCCCTGAAGTCTGTTGAGGAAATATCGGCCGCAGATAAATTGCACGGGCCCCTCAGGATCGGTCCTTTTTTGGGCTCGTTGCGCCGGAACCAGAAAATGCCGCCGCGTTCGGCCCCGAAATAGCGGTTGGTGGATTTTACCGTGTTGGCAAGAAGGAACTCAAAGTCCGCACTGGGCGATAATTCGGCAATGACATCGGCAAACATGCCGAGCAGCTGGTCCTCTGACCCGGCGGAATGATTTAAATCGCTTCTGACAGCCAGCAGCGGGCGTAAATCATCCGGGAAAAAGACATCCATATAACTGCCAAAATCCTTGCGGGCTTTTTCCGCCAGGGCTCGTGCGCCTTGCTGGTTCCCTTCCCGTAATTGCAATCGGGCCATTTCAACCCGGGTTTTTCCTGTCTGGACCGGATCTCCGGATTGCAGTAAATACATTTCGCTCTGGTTCAGGTTGGATTCAATGGCGGATATTTCCGTATGGCTCCCGATCTGTTCCAGGGCCTTTAGCCGGAGGGCCACACCGCGCAGGTGGATGTTGGGTTCATGCATAATGCGCTTGAATTCATCCGGATAATTTAAATGCCGGTCTTTATTGATTCCTTTTTGATGGAGTTCAAACAGCGTCTCTAGGACCAGGGGGGAGGCATATTGGCGGATGAGGCCGGATTCAGCTTCTTCTGAAGTCTTCACAACCCAATCCCAGGCCTCATTCAGCCGGCCTTCCAGATAGTGATGGAACGCCAGGCCGCCTTTGGCAAAATAGCCGGCCAGCATGTTTTTTGTCCGGCGGGCTTCCTGGAATGCGCCGGACAGATGAAAGTGGGCTTCCTTGTTTTTTTTGATGCCCAGCAGAATAATGCCGAGAACCGCACGGAGCGTTGTCGCCAGACCGTGATCGCCCCCTTCAATGGCCACCCGGCGATAGTAGTCCAGGGTGCCGATGGCCCGGTGAAACTGTCCCAGAAATGCGGCGCAGTAACTCAGCCATAAGGGCCCGGAAGGATTGATGATACGCCCAAGTTTTTCTGATTCAAAGCTATGGGCCGCCCTTTCAAAATATCCGATGGCTTCCTGAAACCGGCCCTGAATAAAATAATACAGGCCGATAAATTCCGCTGCCTGGGTTAAAATATCTTCATCGCCCAGTGCTTCAGCCTCGAATTTCCCCACTTCAAAAACCGACATGGCGGTGTCGCGCTGTTCGGCAAAATAGAATAGCCGTCCCAGATGCAGGTTGGTCATGGCCATGGAGCGCTGGTCACCGATTCTTTCAGCGGCAAGCAAAGCACTTTGCAGGGTGCCGGTCAGTTCCATGAACCCTTTTCCCAGAACAAAGCTGAGGTTGGCCAGTTCAATCGCGGTGGAAACGAATAGCGCATCCCGTTCCGGGGATGCAGGAAAAGAAATCAGCCTGTCAGTTATACTGTATAGAATCTGCCAGGCGGAATCCCTGTCTCCGGATGAAAGTGCGTTTTGGGCAAGGTTCTTTTCAATTTGAAGGGCCTCTTCACCGATACTGTTTTTGGATCGGGATTTTGCAGGGGGCATGTGTTTTTCCTTTTTTTTATGAAATCTTAAAAAACAGCATCCTGGTTGTCAATACAAATGTCCGTATAGGGACATTTATTTGTCCTTATACGGACACAGCAGGGCTGCTTTAAAATTTATTATATTATAAATCAATTAGTTATGTTGATTAACGAGTTGGCACACGATTTGCAATCATAGTTAATGCAGGTGACCGGTGTTTATGAAATGAACGCTTGGTCACTGCTACCTGGAATCAAGGTTTTTTAATCCACGAGTAACCCAAAAAAGGAGGAACCGATGAGCTTATTTAAAGACACCAATCACATGTACGAATTCCTGGAAGACCTCTGGAAGTATATTGTATTTGAAGCCGGTCTGGGTGAAAAAATGAGAGAATACGGGGTGACCTATAAATATGTTCTCTCCGAACCGGACGGCTATCTTTTTGTGGATCCGGACAACGTGATCACCGGCGAAGCGGCGAATAAAGATGCGGTGATCACCATGGAGCTTTCCGGCGATACCGTGATCAAGTTCTGGACAAAACAGTTGTCTCTGCCGGTGGCGCTGGCTACCCGCAAGATTAAATCCAGGGGACCGATTCCCAAAGTTTTAAAGATGCTGCCCGCGTTAAAACCGGTATTTGAGATTTTTCCGCAATACTGCCAAAAACATAACGTTCCCCTGAATTAAGCCGAACAGCATTGCTTTTTGAAAAGAAAAAATTATCAGAATTTGAAAGGGGAAGGAAAATGGCTGAATGCAAAATTCCCGGACACATTGCATATGAGCTGGACTTCAAGGCGGAAAATACGCCGGATTTAAATATTGTGACATTTGAAAACGGTGATTTTGCGGAAGAGGCATTGAGCTATGCAGGCATAGTCTCCCAGGGCCGGAAACTGGCAGGTTTACTGATTTCAGCCGGCATCGGAAAAGGGGATAAATTTGCGCTGCTGATGCGGAATCACCCGGAATTTTTATATGCATTGTATGCCGCAACAATGATCGGTGCGGTGATGGTGCCGATCGATCCGCGTGTTAAAGGCGATCGCTTAAAATTTGTGCTCAAAGATTCAAAGGCAAAAGGGATTATTTTTACCAGTGAATTTCTGGAAAATGTAAAGGCCGTCATTTCCGACCTGCCGGCAGTCAAAGTGCTGGGTGTTTCTTACAAAGAAGGAATGAATATTGCGGTCAATGATCAGTATCCTTCTTTAAATGAGATTTATGAGGGCGCAGAAGTCTCCCCTCCGGACAACCGAAACGATGAAATCGCGATCCCCCTTGAAATAATTTATACATCCGGCACCACCGGTGATCCCAAGGGGGTGGTTCTTAAAGGTTCCCGCCTTGCGCCGTTTTCAATGCTCGCCCAGTTCGTCTGGCAGTATACAACAGACGACAAGCTCTATACGGGCTTGTCCCTGACCCATGGGAATGCCCAGGCGGTCACCTTATTGCCGTCGATCATGCTGTCGATACCATCGGTGATCAGCTCGAAATTCACCAAAAGCCGGATCTGGGACATCTGCAGGAAATACGGCTGCACTGCTTTTTCTCTGCTGGGCGGCATGATGATGGGAATTTACAGCGAGCCGCCAAAGCCAGATGATGCGGATAATCCGGTGCGTCTGGTTTTAAGCGCCGGAACACCGCGTGCGATTTGGGAGGACTTTGAAAGTCGGTATAATGTGATGATTCATGAATGGTATGGAGCTGTGGAAGGCGGGTTTGCCCATAAACCGCCCGGAGTCGGTCCGATTGGTTCTTTTGGCAAGCCTTTAGAAGGGCTCATGGAAATGAAGGTTGTGGATGAGAAAGGCAATGACTGCCCGCCGGGTGAAACCGGAGAAATCATTTTCAGAATGGTGGGGCAGGCGACAGAAGTTGAATATCTGGGGAAGAAAGAAGCCTCGGAAAAGAAAACCCGCGGTGGCTGGCTGCGAACCGGTGATATGGGGCATACAGATGCTGCCGGCTGGTTTTTCTTTGATTACCGGGCCGGCGGCGGATTGCGCAGGGCCGGTGATTTCATCCAGCCCCAGTACGTGGAAGCCGGAATCGCCATTCATCCGGATGTCAGTGATGTTTGTGTTTACGGCATTCCGGCGGCATCCGGTGCGCCGGGTGAAAGTGACCTGGTTGCGGCCCTTGTCGCTATGGACGGTCAGGTGATTGACCCCAAATCCGTCTTTGCGCATTGCCGGGAGAAGCTGGACGGAAACGCCATACCCTCATATCTTCAGGTGGTGGATGCGATTCCAAAATCCGCATCGGAAAAAAATCTGGACCGGTTGCTGAAAGATGATTTTTCAAAAGATGCCGGCAATATCTTTGCATTGACCGATTATATTTAAATTTCGGGGTAACCGAAGGATAATAAGGAGTGGAGCCAATGAAAAAATATGTGGAAGATCTAAATTTCCAGGGCGAAGAATACATCGGCGAATGGACGCCCTGGTCCCCCCAGGATATCCGCCGCAAAAAATGCCTGCTGGAAGCGGCGCGTCTCATGGTTGATTCCGCCTTTACAGCGCCGTTTGCCGGCGGAGTGCCGTCTTTGGAAGCCCATATTGTTTATGGGCAGGAAGAACTGGAGGCCATTGCCCGAAAAATTGAGGAAATCGCCCATACCAATGAGTCATGGAAAGAACCGTTTTTATATGAAGCGGTCATGGTCCGGGACTCGGATGTGATCATTTTTCTGGGCAATACCCGCTGTCATGAAACCCCCCTGGATGCCGGGTGCGGGATGTGCGGCGGCACTCTGGACTGCGGTTATTTTTATGACAAAAAAACTCACAAATACGGCCTGGTGGATATTACCGACCGGTCATCGGATAAAATGATCGACGGCCCCTTGTGCTCCGCAAGAGTCGGGGATTTGGGGTATGCGGTGGGAAGCGCCCTCTGGACAGCCGCAACCTTGATGGTGGACGCCCGGCCTTTTGCCAGTGTCGGCATGGCCGGTCAGAAACTGGGATATTGTCCCAAATCCGGTATGGTGGTCGGTGTCCCCGTTGCAGCCAAGGCGAAAAATCCTTTCGTTGATGTGAATGTGGATTACCACCTTATCAACATGGATAAGGTGCTGGATAATACGCGTAAAATCTATCAGACAACACGCATTATCCGGGGGTTTGATTATCGCAAATGGATTCCAAAACCGCAAAAAACAGACGGGGAGGATTAAAAAAATGGGACATTTAATCGGAAAAGAATATTGCCTGGAACATCTTATTGAGGTGGCAAAAAGTATTGTGCTGGCCATTCATAAAGCGCCACAGATTACCGGAAAAACAAAGATTGAGGCGGAAATTATCTGGGGTGAAGACATATTGCCCATCATCGAAGTCATGGGGCCGGTGGCCAAGGTCATGCGGTATGTGCAGTGGGATTATGAAACCATAAAAAATTGTTATGACAAAGGGGAATCGCCGGTCATTATCCTCATCGGTGGCAAGATCGCTTCTTCGAACCTGAACTGGAACTGCGGGGCCTGCGGGTTTTCCACATGCAAGGAGTTTAACGCATACAGCAAGGAGAATAAGGGCGGCGGACAACTTGGCGGCCCAAGCTGCAACTGGAAAGTTCTTGACTGGGCCATGGCCTGTGACTGGGCCTGTGCATCCGCCTGGCAGTACCGGGTGGACAACCGGATCATGGGTTCTGTCGGATTTGCAACAAACGCGCTTGGCTTTATGCCGAACATGGATGCCCAGCTTGGACTGGCGCTGGGACCGCCCAGGGATATGGTCTATTATAATCGTGAAGAAATGCACAAGAGCATGTCTTATGAGCTGGATAAACAGGATATGGTCAGCTGTGTGCCGAATATGTTTACCTGTTTTCCGGGTGGCGGAAAACCCATGTATAAAACCAAAGACGACTGGTGGGCGCCGCCGGAGTTCATGGGCGTCGGATACTCCGAGCAGGTGATGGAAGCTTACCAGCAGGTGCTTTTTGAACAGGTGCCGGAAATGGTTGTCAAGCATGCGGATAAAATTGCCGAACGGTATAAGAATAAAAACAAATAAAAGATAAAGGGGTTACAAATGAATTATCTGGACCTTGACCTCACTTTAACCGAGGAAGATATCGAACTGAAGAAAGCGGCCCATCGTTTTGCCAAAGAAGTGATGCGGCCGATTGCCAAGAAACTGGATGAAATGACACCGGAAGAAGTGATTGCCAAAGATTCCCCATTCTGGGATTTCATGCGAAAAGCGTATGCACTGGGCTATCACACCATACTCATTCCGGAACCATACGGCGGGATGGACCTGACATCCAAGCAGCAGGCCATTATTTATGAAGAGCTGGCCTGGGGCAGCGTTGGGCTGACAGTCGCTCTCGGTGTTGCGGCCTTTCCGTCTTTCGGCGCGTCTCTGGTGGCGGAAGAAGTATTGATTGAGAAAATTATCGAACCGTTTTGTGCGTGCAAAGATGCCAGTATCATTGGCTGCTGGGGGATTACGGAGCCGGATCACGGATCGGATACGCTGCTGCCGTTTCACCCTATTTTCAGTGATCCGAACATCAAGGCCCAGTGCCGGGCAAAAGCGGACGGGGATGACTATGTTATTTCCGGCCAGAAATCCGCCTGGGTATCCTGCGGCACCATCGCCACGCATTGCGCGCTTTTTTGTCAGATGGATCAATCCATGGGAATGGCCGGCGGAGGTATTTTCGCCATACCGCTGGATCTGCCGGGTGTCAGCAAAGGGGCGCCGCTGAATAAGCTCGGACAGCGGGATCTGAACCAGGGAGAAATCTTTTTTGATAATGTCCGGGTGCCCAAAGAAAATTTGATTGTCGGTCCTGAAGCCTATGAAGCGATGCTGGATATTACGTTGTCCACCACCACCGCCATGATGGGCATTTTTGCAGCCGGGATTGCCAGGGCTGCGCTTGATGAAACACTGGAATACGCCAAAAACCGGGTGCAGGGTGGAAAGAAGCTCATCGATTATCCCAATGTCCAGCAGAAAATATTTCACATGTTTTCAAAAGTGGAAACTACCCGTCTGATTGCCCGGGCAGCCTATATTTATAACCAGAATACAACAACGCCTGCTGAAGAATATTCAAATGTTGCAAAGGTTTATGGATGTCAGTCGGCATTTGATGTCTGCAATGACGCCATTCAGATTTTCGGCGGCAACGGTCTGACAAAAGAATATCTCATTGAAAAATTGTTCAGGGATTCCCGGGCCATGCTGATTGAAGACGGCAGCAATGATACATTGGCGATTGGCGGCGGTCATAAAGTGATAGAAACGTATCCGCGGATGGACGGATAGATTCATCCCTAAATAGTCTTTTTGGGGAAAATAAGGAGAAGTTGTTTATGCCAAATGTTTATATCATCGGGCTGGGGATGATCCGGTTCAATAAATACCCGTACCGGAATGTCCGGGACATGGCCCATGAAGTGATCCGGCTGGCCCTTGCAGATTCAGGGTTGTCAGGCAATGACCTTCAATCTGCGTTTTTTGCCAACACTTTTTGGGGGATGTTCGCCAACCAGCACTCCATCCGGGGGCAGGTGGTGATGCGGTCCATGGGCATCGGCGCCATTCCGGTGACCAATGTGGAAAATGCCTGCGCCGGGGCGTCTACCGCCCTGCATCTGGCATATACCGGCGTTCGTGCAGGCATGTATGATGTGGCCCTGGCTGTCGGATCTGAAAAGATCACGGATCCGGATAAAATGAAGTCGCTGACCGCCTATGCCGCCTGCATGGATGTGGATAATTTTGGTGAGCAGCTCAAAATGATGGAAAAGGCCAATGAAATGTTTCAGGTTGACGTCCCTGAAGGCCAGACCCCGCCGGGAGAGGGGCGGAGTATTTTCATGGATGCATATGCCATGGGCGCAAAATGGCACATGAAAAGATTTGGTTCCACCCAGAAACAGTTAGCGACCATTTGTGCAAAGAATCATTTTCACGGATCATTAAATCCCATGGCCCAGTATCAGATGGATATGTCTGTTGACGATGTGCTGGGAGATCGGCCGATTGCATACCCGCTGACCCGCGCCATGTGTGCGCCGGTGGGCGATGGTGCGGCAGCGGCCATTGTTTGCTCGGAAAGCTTCCTTAAAAAATTGACCAATGCGCGGCCGGTAAAAATCAGAGCTTCGGTTCACGGATCAGGAACCGACCGTGATTTTGACGGAGAAGACATTGGCGAGCGTCTGGTGAAGCAGGCTTATGATATGGCAGGTGTCGGGCCTTCTGATATCAGTTTGGCGGAACTGCATGATGCCACAGCCTATGGGGAACTGCATCAGACCGAGGCCATGGGATTTTGTCCCATGGGCGGCGGCGGCCCCTATGCGGAATCCGGCGCCACCAAACTCGGCGGAAAACAGCCGGTGAATACCAGCGGCGGGCTGGAATGCCGCGGTCATCCTATCGGCGCATCCGGGCTGGCCCAGATTTATGAAATCGGCGTTCAGTTGAGGGGGGAGGCCGGCAAGCGCCAGGTGGAAGGGGCAAGGCTGGGACTCGCTGAAAACGGTGGCGGCAATATCGGTGTGGAGGAAGCGGCTATGTGCATTCATATTCTGGAGAAAGTATAACAAAGGCTTCAAAAAAATAAAGATTACCACGGAGAGCACTGAGATCACAGAGGAGAAAATTATAAATAATTTTTTCTCTGTGTACTCTGTGCGCTCCGTGGTGAAAAAGAATTTCGAAAGAGATTTCAGGAGACAAACAAATGCCAAGTGTCTGTATAATCGCAGAGCACCAGAACGGAAAACTCAAAAAATCAACCTTAAACGCCATTACGTTCGGAAAAGATGCGGCCCAAAAGATGGGTGCCGAACTTTGTATTATTGTGATGGGGCATCATATTTCCGGTGTTGCCGATGAATTGAAAAGTTACGGCGTAAGCAAAGTGATGGTTGGGGACGACCCTTTACTTGAAAACTATACCGCGGAAGGCTGGGGGTATGTGGCTGCGGAAGCGGCAAAAAAATGCGATGCGGTTCTGGTCGGCATGGCATCGGGAACCACCGGCAAGGACATGATGCCCCGGGTGGCCGTTAAACTGAATGCCGGTATGGGATCGGATGTGGTCGGTTTTGACGGTGCGTTTTTTACCCGCGGCATGTGGGCCGGTAACGCGCTGGCAACCATTGAGATCATGACCCCGGTTAAAGTCGTGACCATTCAGGCAACGGCATTTGCGGCGGCTGGGCCTGCCGGAGGAGAAATTTCGGTTGAACGGATTGAAATCAGCCTTCCTCAAGCGAAAACCCGTTTTGTGGAAATGCGTGAAACCGTCAGCCAGCGCCCTGACCCAACGGAAGCCAGTGTGGTGATAACCGGAGGGCGCGGGGTCAACGGCGCAGATAATTTTAAAATTATTGAAAGACTCGCGGATATTTTAGGCGGTGCTGTTGGGGCGACGCGGGCCGCGGTTGACGCGGGCTGGGTGCCCAATGACCTCCAAATCGGTCAGACCGGAAAGATGGTGGCCCCGGACTTATATGTTGCGGCCGGACTGTCCGGTTCCATTCAACACCAGGCCGGGATGAAAAACAGCAAGGTGATTGTGGCCATCAACAAGGATGAAGAAGCGCCGATTTTTGAAATTGCTGATTTTGGTATTGTCGCGGACCTTTTTAAAGTCATCCCTGAAATGAGTGAACTTTTGGAAAAGGAAAAGTCATGAATCCTGCTGCCATGGGTTTGTTGCTTCTGGTATCCCTTGCCGGGTTTACATTCAGCCTAGCCCGCCGCTTTCTGCCTTTGTTTGTCATGCAGCCGGATGTCCGCTGGGACAACCCCAAAGAAAGAGCCATCGGGATACTCAAGTATTTTTTCGGCCAGCTCAGATTCCTGAGGCCCTTTGAACGGATCCACGGGATTGCGCATGTCATGATTTTCTGGGGCGCGGTTGTCGTAACACTTTCCACCATCCAGATGGCCGGGCGCGGTTTTTCACCGGATTTTCATTTGCCGGGTTTCGGCAATACCGGTTTGGGGCTGGCCTATATCTTTTTTAAAGACCTGTTTTCCCTGTCTATTATGGCCGGGTGTACCATTGCTTTTATCAACCGGGTGGTTTTCAGGCCGCCCAGAATGATTCTTTCCCTGGAAGCCCTGATTATTTTGAACTGGATATTCTGGATGATGGGCATGGATCTGCTGTATGAGTCCACGCTTTTTGTCATGACACCGGACCATCCGGAAACAAAGGCGGCATTTTTGGGGGTGTTTGGAAAAAACATCCTGGCAGGTATGGGGCTGACAGCCGATTCGCCGGTAACATCACAACTCCATGCCGTAGGCTCCTGGGGACACCTGGTACTGGGTTTGTCATTTTTAAACTATCTGCCGTACTGCAAACAATTCCATGAGGTCACTTCCCTGCCGTCTCTTTATATGCGGAGCTTGAAAAAAAAGGGGGAACTGAACCCGCAGAATCTGGAAGATGAAGATGCTATTTTCGGCGTGGGGAAAATTGAGGAATTCTCCTGGAAACGGGGAATGGATATGTATTCCTGCGCAGAATGCGGCAGGTGCCGGGCCAACTGCCCGGCGTATCTGACGGACAAACCGCTGTCTCCCATGGCAGTGATTATGGACGAAAGAGAACACCTCAAACAAAAGACAAACCTGATGTGTCTGGCAGCGTTGCATAAATTAAAAAAAGAACCGGAAAAAATCCAGGAAACGCTTGAGCAATGGAGCGGCGAAAGTTTGGTCGGAGATGTTATCTCAGAAGAAACCATCTGGTCATGCACCACATGCGGGCATTGTGTTTCAAACTGCCCGCTCATGATCGAGCATGTGGACAATATTATTGATATGCGGCGTCACCTGGTTCAGGTGGAGAGCCGCTTCCCCAAGGAATTGAAGCAATGTTTCAAAGGTTTTGAGAACCTTTCCAATCCCTGGAACCTGGCGTCCAATACCCGGGGCGACTGGTTTAAAGAGCTTGGTGTGCAGACGCCTGAAGAGAATCCGGATTTTGAATATTTGTTTTATGTGGGGTGCGCCGGTTCATTTGACGACCGTTATAAAAAAGTGACCACCGCCCTGACCCGGCTGTTGCAAAAAGCCGGGGTCAATTTTGTCTGTCTGGGTGATAACGAAATGTGCTGCGGCGAGACGGCGCGGCGGCTGGGCAACGAATATCTGGCCCAGCACATGATCAATTTTAACCTGGAGATGTTTGACACCGTCGGCGTTAAAAAGATCATCACTGCCTGTCCCCATTGTTTTAACACTTTTAAGAACGAATATCCCCAGTTCGGGAAACAATTTGAAGTCATTCATCATACAGAGATGATCCGGGAACTCACCAGAAAAGGCGTGTTTAAGGGCGGCAAGAAATTTTCCGGAAAAGGCCCGGTGGTCTATCATGATTCGTGTTACCTGGGACGTTATAATGATCTTTACGATATCCCCCGGAATATTGCCCGCTTTGTCCCCGGCCTGAAACTGGTGGAAGCGGAGCGGCGGGAGCGCACCAGTTTCTGCTGCGGTGCCGGGGGCGGCCGTATGTGGATGGAGGAAAAGATCGGGAAACGGATTAACACGGAACGGTTTGAACAGCTCTCCGCCACCGGGGCGAAGACCATTGCCACGGCGTGCCCTTACTGCATGATCATGCTCGATGATGCCATGAAAGAAAAGGGAGTGGAAGCGGATTTTGAGGTTTTGGATCTGGCGCAGTTAATGCTTGCCTCCGTTGAAGCGTGATGGTGCCGTCAACAAATCCATCTGCTGAGTTGGTTATTTTTATAACAATTTGAGGGAGAGTTTCATGAAAATTCTGGTTACAGCCAAACGGGTCACGGACCCGGAAATGAAAATCAAAATCAAGGAAGACGGGTCGGGCATTGAAATGTCTTCCTTAAGTTTTAAGGTGAATCCTTTTGATGAAATCGCCATTGAGGAAGCGCTCCGCATAAAGGAAGACAAAGGCGGGGAAGTGATTGTGGTCGGCGTCGGTTCGGATAAGGCGCAGACCGAAATCCGTTACGGGCTTTCCATGGGAGCGGACCGGGGCATTCATGTGAATGCCGGCAGTGATCCGGATTCGGACGCAGTGGCCCGGATTCTGGCCAAACTGGCTGAAATGGAAACCCCTGATCTGGTCATCCTGGGCAAGCAGGCCATTGATGTGGACGACAACCAGGTGGCACAGCTCCTGGCGGAGTATCTCGGCTGGGGGCAGGCCTGCTTTGCTTCAAAGGTGGAAATCAGTGGAAATACCGCCCGGGTGGAACGTGAGGTGGACGGCGGGATTGAAGTGGTGGATATGGACTTGCCCGGCGTGATCAGTGCGGATTTGCGGCTCAATGAGCCCCGTTATCCTGCTTTACCGGCCATCATGAAGGCCAAGAAAAAAGAGATCAAAAAAGTGACGCCCTCTGATCTGGGCGTGGATATAACTCCCAAGGTGGTTGTCACCCGCCTGTCGGAACCGCCCCGGCGGAAAAGCGGCCGGATTGTGGCGGATGTGGCGGAACTCATCAAGGCGCTGAAGGAAGAAGCCCGCGTTTTGTAACACGAGCCGGAGCAACCCAGGAACTGCGTTATTCAGCCATTGAAGTAAAGCACTAGTTCTTCAGGCTGAAATGCCTTGTTCCTGAATCGCTCCAACTCGTGAAAAACATGGAAAAAGGTAAATAAAAAATAAAAGTTGAGGTACGGCAATGGCAGAAACTCATAAAATACTGATTGCAGTGGATGGCTCCGAAAGTTCAATGGATGCGGTGGAATATGTCAGCTCGTTTCATGATCCGCTTAAAACCGCAATTACGCTGATCCATGTGATGGCGGATTTACCCGAAGCGCTTGAAGACCTGAAACACTTCGAAACGACCGGTGCTCTGGATATTGCATCTGATCAATGCCATTCAAGGATGACCGAGAATGTTGAACGGATGATGATATCGGCGGAAAAGCGGCTGACAGAATCCGGATACGATCAAAAGGCCATTGAAATTAAAATTCTAAAGCGTTCGGCAGGGGTGGCAAAGGATATTATCTCTGAATCGGAAAAGGGATATGATGCGATTTTTATCGGCCGCCGGGGTGCAGGCAATCCCAAAGATATTATCGTGGGGGCCACTGCTTATCGGATGATGAGCGGTATCCAGCATCTGCCGGTTGTGGTGGTGGGCGATAAGCCGGACCCGAAACATGTGTTGATCGGGTTTGACGGATCGGAAAATGCTTTTAAGGCAGTGGATTGCGCCTGTTCATTAATGCCGAAACATGGGCGTAAGGTGATGCTGTGTCATGTGGCGCAGCGGATGACCAGTTTGCCGGGGGAGAAGAAAGTCTTAAGTGATGATCAGGAAAAGGCTTTGGCGGCACAGAGCAGACAGCAGATCAGGGAACGGATGCAGGAAGCAGCGAACCGGCTGATGGCCGCGGGTTTTGATCCGGACCTGATTGTTCAGGAATTATTGGAGGGCAAAGTCAGCCGGGCGGTGGCCATTGCAAAAACAGCGGAAATTGAAGGTTACGGGACTATCGTTACCGGACGGAGGGGGTTGTCGGTAATTAAGGATTTCCTGATGGGGCGGGTCAGCATGAAGGTTCTTCATCGGGCGCATGAGATGGCTGTCTGGATTGTATAGAAGGTTTATTCTGTTGGGTGCCGGTTTTGTGGATCTGGTTTGCGATTCTCTCTATTGAAATTCTGATGAGATGCAAAAAAGGAGTTTAACGAATGATTAAGAAATCGATTCTGATCACCGGGGCGGCTTCCGGAATCGGGCGGGAGACCGCCTTGTTTTTTGCCCGAAAAGACTGGTTTGTGGGAATTTTTGATGTCAATGAAGCAGGGTTAAAAACGCTTGAAGCGGAAATCGGTGTTTCCAACTGTTTTTCCGGTTTCATGGACGTTACTGATACAGAGAATGTTCAAACGGTGGTTAACGCATTTACGTTAAAAACCGGCGGCAAACTGGATGTGCTACTGAATAACGCCGGTATCTTGAATTTCGGTCTTTTTGAAAATGTTGGTCTTAAGCATCACTTGCAGGTGGTGGATGTGAATCTGAAGGGATGTTTGAACTGTATTTATGCGTGTCTGCCATACCTGAAAAAAACAGCCGGCGCCCGGATCATCAATCTATCATCTATTTCGTCCTTGTACGGTGTGCCGGAACTGGCGGTTTATTCGGCAACCAAACACGCATTGTCTGCAATGACCGAGGCCCTTGATCTTGAACTGGAGCCTTACGGAATAAAGGTCTGCGATATCAAGCCCCCCTATGTGAACACCCCTATGCTTTCACCCGGCAGGAATGTGAAAAGCATGAAAGTAATGAATTTTCTCGGTGGTCAGCTCTCTGCGGGAAAAGTCACCAAAACGATTTGGAAGGCCGCTCATCAAAATAAACTGCACTGGAATATCGGGTTAACCGGGTTAATGGTTTTGCAATTCTGGCTACTGCCGTTTAGCAAAAGATTCGCCTTGAAATTACTTACCATGCCAAAAGTTGAGGTTAATTAATAATGAAAATTCTGGTCACCGGTGCTGCCGGATACGTTGGCGGGGAAATTGTGAAACACCTTTGCGATAAAAAATGGGTGGATAGCGTTGTGGGTATGGATATCAATGATCATGGCTTTAAACATCTGAAGTACACATTTGAAATTCGGGATATCCGAGAGTCCATGGATGATATTTTTAAAACTGATAGTATCGACACCGTGGTTCATGCTGCCTATGTGCTGCCCCCCATTCACAACAAAAATCTGATGGAAGATATCAATAGAGGCGGAACGAAGAATGTTTTAAAAGCATCGGCAAAAGCGGGTGTGAAACAGATTTTGTATACCAGTTCAACCACTGCATATGGTTTTTATCCGGATAATGACCAGCCGCTCACTGAAGAAAGCCCTTTGAGAGGCAACGATGATATGACCTATGCAAAGAATAAAAAAGAAATCGAAGCCATCATGGCGCAATTTATGAAAGAGCACCCGGATATTATTGTGTCGATTCTCCGGCCCTGTTTTGTGGTGGGCCCTGGGTTTAAGAACCCTTTGGCCGAGCATTTAAAGAAAAAACTCGTTCTGCTGCCTTCTAACGGCAAACAATTTCAGTATGTTCATGAAGATGACGTGACCAACGTGACGTTATTGCTGCTGGAAAAGCGTATCGGCGGCATATTCAATGTCACGGGCGACGGGATCATGACGTTTTCCGAGATGACGAAAATGCTGGGGAACATCCGGATTCCTTTACCCTGGCCGGTTATTTATCCGTTAAACAATCTCGCCTGGTTTTTACGTCTTGGTTTTATAACCCAATTCCCGTCTCCAGCCATGCGGCTGATGGTCACCCCGTGGATTGCCAGTTCAGAAAAATTAAAGCGGGAAACCGGATATACGTTTAAATATGATACAAGGAGCGCGTTCGCGGATTTTGTGCGGTCTGTAAAAAAGTAAAACCAACGGGTTTGTTATGCTGCGATCATTTGAGCGTGGCTTATAATATTTTGTATTTATGAGCTTTTAATTGGCTATTCATTTTGCGGCAATTGATTTGTAGGTAAAATGCTGACAAGGCGGCAAGTCAAAAACCTACAAAAAAATAGGGCAATATCGGCTATCTTATGCCCCCTTCTTTGGTGTACGCTCTTTGCAACTGATGAAATTCTTTCATTGGGGCCTCTGGTTGTCTTGACGCCGCCGGTGTGCGGCGTCAAGACATTGTTCCTCCCTGGTAATTCCCCGGAAATCCACAAATCAAGTGAGTTTACATTCCACCAGATTGTGTTTAATGGCGTAATGAATGAGTTCCGCGTTGTTGTTCAAATTCAGTTTCTGAAGGATCCGGGAACGGTAGGTGCTGACGGTTTTGTTGCTGAGGCAGAGATCTTCGGCGATACCACTGGATGTCTGTCCTCCGGCCATCTTCATCATCACCTGATACTCGCGGTTGGACAGGGTCTCGTGCAGCGCTTTTTCCGGCTGGTCTGTCGACAGGTTGTTCGCAAGGTTCTCAGCAAACCAGGTGCTGATATATTTTCTGCCAAGGGATACTTTTCGAATGGCTTTGACCAGTTCATCCGGAGCGCTTTCCTTGGTCAGATATCCGGACGCACCAGCTTTTAATACACGGGCCGCATATTGTTCTTCGGGATGCATGCTCAGAACCAGAATCTTGATAAGTGGTTTTGTCGTTTTCAGAATTTTTAAAATATCCAGAACATTGGCGCCGGGCATGGAGACGTCCAGAACCAGAACATCGTATTTAACGGTCAGGGCTTTTTGAATGACTTCATCGCCATTGGAGGCTTCCTCACATACCACCATGTCACGGGTATCGGCAATAATCTGTTTGAGTCCTTCACGAACAATCGAATGGTCATCTGCAATCATTATTCTAATCATGAGCATGAATCCATTTTTAAATAAGATGCTGTTTTATTGGTTAAATATAAGATGTCGAGTGCCGGTTCAGCGTAAGCAAATTTAGGCCTGTTTTTGTGTTTTCATGAAGCCGGGTTTATAAAAGTAGGATAATTCTGACATGGCAGTACGATCAAATCCTACAAAAAAATCATTCCTCTGCTGATTACGTAAACAATATTATTCCTTTAGAGTGATAACAAGCTTTTTATTGAAAGTTGCGTTTCAATCATCGTTTTTAACGAAAACATAAAGGGGCTCAGATGGCTTCAAAAATAAAAAATTCAGCTTTTTTTTTATCTGTAATCGTGTCGATGATTTACGTTATATGCTGGATCCTGCCCTTATCTGTTTTTGATGCGTCGTCGGCATTTTCGACAACTCTCACCATTCCTGCGACAGCATTTCAATCCTTTATGGGTTTTTTGTATGTATTTGTTCCCTTCTTTTTTGTTTTCATGCTGATGAAATCGCAAATCAATCACCTCGTCCAGGTCCAGGCCCAGCTGAAAACCGCCAATGACACACTTGAAAACCGCGTGACATCAAGGACTGCCGCGCTTGAAAAATCAATGTCTGAAATCAAGACGTTGAAGGGCATGCTGACGATTTGTGCGAATTGCAAAGACATAAGAAACGGGCAGGGGAAGTGGGAAACGGTGGAATCATATATTCAACGCCATTCTGAAGTCGAGTTCTCCCATGGACTCTGTAAAGATTGTAAGGAAGAACTTTACGGTGAAAATTTTTCCAGTTTTTCGACGGATCAGGCAGATTGGCGGAAGGTTGGAGGCTGACAGGACAGCCGGAATGGGCTTTTTATAAAAAAAATATTCAGACCCTCCTCCAGTCCGCCCCTCCAGCCTAAAAATCCAGGCAATCACATAAACTCCAGATATTCATCTTTCGTAGGAATCCGGCCTAAAATTGCGCATACAGCGGCAAGCTCCGCCGAGCCTAAGAACACTATCGTGTCATCCCCCATCCGGTGAGGAAAATTCCGGGTGGATGTGGACATCACTGTTGTTCCTTTCCCGACCCTCGCCTGATTGCCCATGCACAGAGAACACCCCGGCGTTTCAATCCGTGCGCCGGCGTCCCCGAAAACACTGAATATTCCGTCTTCTTTGAGACTTCGGGCATCCAGCCGGGTGGGCGGCGTGATCCAGAGCCGACCGGGCAGGTGTTTTTTCCCTTTCAGAATTCCGGCAGCCTTGTAAAAATGGTCGATGTTCGTCATGCAGGAGCCGATAAACACCTCATGAATGGGCGTTCCCGCCACCTGGCTGAGGAGGCGGACATCGTCCGGGTCATTCGGACAGGCCAGGATGGGTTCGGTGATGGCGGAAAGATCAATTTTTAATGTTGCCGCATACTGAGCGTCCGGATCCCGCTTTAGCAGTTCCGGTTTGGCAAGCCAGCTTTCCATTGCCCCAATGCGGCGATGGATGGTGTCCGCATCCCCGTAATTCTGGGCGATTAATTCTTTTAAAATTCCGATATTGGTTTTCAGAAAGTCTGCCACTGCGTCAACCGACAGGGAAATGGCGGCGGCAGCCGCCGACCGTTCAGCGGATGAATTGGCCAGTTCGTATGCCTCTGCTGCTGTGAGACTCTGCAACCCTTCAAATTCCATGATCCGGCCGGAGAAAATATTTTTTTTGCCTTTTTTTTCAACGGTCAACAGCCCGTTTTGAATGGCCGCAAAGGGAACGGCATTGACCACATCGCGAAGGGTGATGCCGGGTTGAAGGGTTCCCTCAAATTTCACCAGAACGGATTCCGGCATGTCGAGCGGCATGAAACCCAGGGCTGCGGCAAAGGCGATGAGCCCCGAACCTGCCGGAAAGCTGATGCCGATGGGAAACCGGGTATGGGAATCCCCGCCCGTGCCCACCGTGTCCGGCAGGAGCATTCGGTTCAGCCATGCGTGAATGATCCCGTCCCCCGGCAGCAGCGCCACGCCGCCCCTTGACTTGATAAAATCATGCAGGGAATTCTGCATGGTAATGTCCACGGCTTTCGGATAGGCGGCAGTGTGGCAAAAGGACTGCATGACGAGATCCGCGGAAAATTTGAGGCAGGCCAGTTCCTTGATTTCGTCCCGGGTCATGGGGCCGGTGGTGTCCTGGGAGCCCACGGTCGTGGTTCTGGGTTCGCAGTAAACGCCTGGATGAACGCCGGGCAGGCCGCAGGCCCGGCCCACGACTTTCTGGGCCAGGGTAAAGCCATGAGCGTCTTTCATCTGGCATGCGGGGCATCCGAACACTTCCGACGGTTCAAGCCCCAGAGCGGTTCTCGCTCTTTCGGTGAGGGTCCGGCCGATGATCAGGGGAATCCGGCCTCCGGCCCGGACTTCATCTAAAATAATGTCTGTTTTTAATTGAAACCGGGCCAGTTCCTCACCCGTGTCTGCGTGAACGATTCGTCCTTCATAGGGGTAAACCCGGATGACCTCTCCGCTTTGGATGTTGCTGACATCGCACTCAATGGGCAGCGCGCCCGCGTCTTCCAAAGAATTGAAAAAAATCGGGGCAATGGCGTTTCCCAGAACGACCCCGCCCCGCCGTTTATTGGGAATATAAGGGATGTCCTCTCCGATATGCCAGATCACCGAATTGGACGCGGATTTCCGCGATGATCCGGTGCCCACCACATCGCCGACAAAGGCGATGGGATGATTTTTTTGCTTTAATTGCGCGATGGCTTTCACGGGAGAGTCAGGAACCCGGCTTTTGAGCATGCACAGGGCATGCAGGGGGATGTCCGGTCGGCTCCAGGCTTCTCCGGCAGGAGAAAAATCATCGGTATTGATTTCACCGTTCACCTTAAACACAGTGACGGTGAGTTCTTCGGGGAGACGTGGTTTTTCGGTAAACCATTTAGCACTCGCCCAGGCGTCGATCACTTTCCGGGCAAACGGATTGGTTTTGGATTTGGCGAAAACTTCATCAAACGCGTCAAAAATCAGAATGGCGCCGGAGAGTCCCTGAGCGGCATGAGACGCCAGGGAGTCATGGTCCAGCAATCGGATAAGCGGATTGATGTTATATCCCCCGCCCATGGTGGAGAGGAGAAACACCGCCTGTTCAGGTGAAATAAGGGAGGTAATTTTTTCGCCTCTGGCGATTTGCTCCAGAAACGCCGCCTTTACCTGGGCAGCTTCATCCACGCCTGCCGGCACCCGATGGGTGATCAGGTCCAGGAGCAAGTCCGCGTCCGGACCTTCAGGCCGACAAAGCAGATCCACCAGGGCTTCGGTCTGGTCGGCGGTCAATGGTTTCGGGGGAATGCCGATGGCTTCGCGTTCGGCCTTGTGGGTGAGATATGCTGATATCATTTTAAATTCCCATCCCCGCCCGATATCCCTGATGAATGGCGTCAAAGGCCATGCCGATGGCCTTGGCGTCTCCGATGATATCAAAGGGGATGCTTGTTTGTTTGATCACTTCCGCAAGGCGGCTCTCGGACCGGGACCCGGCCGCCAGCACCACGCTATCTGCGGGTATTTCCGATATACCGTCCGGGGTTTCGACTTTGACGCCGGTGGGCGTGATTTCAAGCGCTTTGGCCGCCAGCCGGGATTGAACTCCATACCGGTCCACATCCTGAAGCATGCCCCAGCGGGTGCTTTTGCCGAAATCTTTTCCGATCTGGCCGATCATCTCTATAATGGTGATCTGTTTGGTGCCTCTGGTGGCCATTTCATAAAGCACTTCCGGGGTTTCCGCCTTGTTTACAAGGAGAAATTTTAATGTTTCGCCGGAAATCGTTCCTTTTTCCGCCAGGAGGAGGGCGGTTTCAACGCCAACGGCCCCGCCGCCGATAATGACCACGCGTTTTCCGGTATATACTTTGTCGGCCAGCACATCCCACGCCTGAACCACATGGGGGAGTTCCATGCCCGGAATGGGCGGCGTCATGGGCGTTGCGCCGGTTGCCAGAATGATATGGTCGGGTTTTTCCTTCTCAATAAGGGCCGCGTCAACGGTCTGCCCCAGGCAGATGTCAATGTCACGGGTGTATATCTGGGTTTCCAGGTCATAGGCCAGTTCCGCGAATTCCTCCCGGCCCGGAGGCGCCGCCGCCAGATAAAGCTGCCCGCCCAGTTCGTCGCCTTTTTCATAGAGAGTCACCTGGTGGCCCCGGTCGGATGCCGCAATCGCCGCGTTCATCCCGGCCGCACCGCCGCCGATCACCATGACTTTTTTTGGGGTTTCCGAAACGGTGCAGGCCCCTTCACATTCATACCCCGCCTTTGGATTACACAGGCATTCCACGTGTTTTAATTTAAACAGGTTGTCAAAGCACCCCTGGGCGCAGGCAATGCAATGGAGAATTTCTTCTTCCCGTCCGTCTTCCGCTTTTTCCGGCAGATACGGGTCGGCGATCAGGCCCCGGCCCATGGCCACCATGTCGCACATGCCGTCGGCGATCATCTCTCTGGCTGTGTCCGGATCATTGATGCGGTGGCTGGCAATCACCGGCACATTCACGACTTCTTTAATCCCCCGGGAAAGATAGGCAAACGCGCCTCTGGGAACAGCCGCCGTGATCTGGGGCACCCGGGCTTCGTGCCAGCCCACATTGATGCACAGGGCATCCACGCCCGCTTCTTCCACCAGCGCCCTTGCGTAAAGTTTGAGTTCCCCGCTTCCCTGGCCGCCGGGCATGAAATCGTTGCCGTTCATGCGGACCATGACCGGGAAATCTTTGCCCACCAGACCCCGGATGGCCCGCATAATGTCAAGGCCGAACCGCATCCGGTTTTCCAGCGATCCGCCGTATTCATCGGTGCGCTGGTTGGTGAGCGGTGAAAGGAATTCACTGATGAGGTACCCGGTGCCGCTCAGGACTTCCACTGCGTCATATCCGGCTTTCTTTATCCTCAGCGCGGCCTGGGCGAAGTTGTCGATGGTTTGACGGATGTCATCCATGTCCATGGCTTTGGGAACTTCCCGGGTCATGCGAGACGCAATGGCAGACGGGGCTACGGGCTGTTTGCCGTTCAGGAAAAACGACATATTGTACCGGCCGGCGTGGTTGATCTGAACACAGGAGCGGGCACCGGCCGCCGTGATGGCTTTTGAAAGTCGGGAAAGCCCGGGGATGAATTCATCCTTGTGGGCGCCGATGTTTAAGGAGTTGCCGGATAATTCATCCACTGTGGCGTAGCCGACACAGATCATGCCGGCACCGCCTCTGGCGCGCTCCGCGTAAAATTCGATGATCTGGTCCGTGACTTCATAATTGTTCGCCATTCCCAGATGCATGGCCGGCATATAGATCCGGTTTTTAACATCCAGCGCATTGATTTTAATGGGTTGAAACAATGGGTCTCTCATCTTTAATCCCCTTATGTATTTAGAGTCATTTCTTATGAAATCATTAGCCATCATATATAATTAATACCCCGAAAAATCACTTAACCGGTTGCCCCTGTCAAGAGAAAAGTGTTATGTCCGGGTAATCCGGCTGTCATTTATCATTATCACAGGAGGGAACATGGAAAAAGGATATGTGCAGATATATACGGGCAATGGCAAGGGAAAAACAACCGCTGCCCTGGGCTTGACACTCCGGGCGGCGGGCGCGGGATTAAAGGTGTACATCGCCCAGTTTTTAAAGCAGGGCGCATACAGTGAGCTGAAGGCCCTGGAGCGGTTTGCAGATTGTGTCACCATCGAACAATTCGGCACGGGCAAATTCGTAAGGGGAGAACCGGACGCCGAACATATGGCCTCAGGTCAAAAAGGACTGGCTGCTGTTCGAAAGGCCTTTTCATCCGGCGCGTATGATCTGGTGGTTATGGAAGAGGCGGGGGTCGCGGAAAAATTCGGCGTTATTTCAACAGACGCATTGCTTGACATCATCCGTGAGAAACCCGAAGCCGTTGAGCTGGTGATCACCGGCCGGGGTGTGTCCGAAACCGTGATGGCGGCTGCGGACCTGATTACCGAGATGCGCGAAATCCGTCATTATTATAACAGCGGGGTCATGGCCCGGACCGGCATTGAAAGCTGACGACGGTACCATCGAGATATCAATAGTCTTTTAACCGGAAAAATGCTACAAATCGCATACCCAAGATGTCTTTCTTCCGGGAATTTCCGGGATACCTTATGAATCTATACCGGGAAGGTCGCGGACAGGTTCTTTGCGGCTTCCCCATTAATGCCTACCCATTTAGCAAGAGGAGAAAACACCATGAACAGAAAAAGTACAGTCAATTCGGTTTTTGACACACCATTGGCGGGCCAGATAAAAGCAACGCCCGGATGCCGTTTAAACAGGACAAATGTGATGCTGGTTCTGGCCTGGTTGGTGATGATTGCGGTTTTGGTTCCCTGCAACTCCGGTTCGTCTCAGCCGACTCAGGTTCCGGAGTCAATAACGACCGCCCCGGCGGAGATGCCTGCCCTGGACGGTGCGACGCTGCTGGATACAAGATGTTCTGCCTGCCACAGCGCCGACAAACCCAAACATGAAAAAGAAACCCACGAACAGTGGGAAAAAATCGTGACCCGCATGATCGGTAAAGGCGCCAAATTAAACGATGCCGAGAAAAAGGTGCTTGTGGATTATCTGGCCAAAACTTATGGGCCGTAAGAAAAAATACAATTTAAACAACAGGAGTATTTCATGACGGAATTTAAGGGTGTGGCGATCGTTAAAAAAGCCAATATTTATTTTGATGGAAAGGTTACCAGCCGCACGGTTGTTTTTCCGGATGGTTCCCGCAAGACCCTCGGCATTATGCTTCCCGGGGAATATGAATTCAATACGGACGCAAAAGAAATCATGGAGATCCTTTCCGGCGACCTGGATGTGTCCTTGCCGGGAGTGGAAGGCTGGAAACCATTTAAAGGCGGAGAAGCCTTTGAAGTCCCCGCCAAATCGAAATTCGGGCTGAAGGTCAAAACAATAACGGATTACTGCTGTTCCTTTGTGGCGGGATAGCCTGATGCCGATCCTTTTGTCAGATGTTCTCTGTCATAAATAATTGAATTTATGTAAATTATTATCAAAATAACAATCAGTGTCGGGATCATCCTTCTGGCAACCGCTGTTGCCAGAAGATTCCCATCCATGGCCGGTCTGATCGGCGTCATGCCCCTGACCGGAGCGCTGGTTCTGGTGTGGGTATTTCTTGAGAACAGGGGAGGGGTTTATTTTTCCAGCACATCCACTCCTTTGACCCCGGTCAGAAGCCAGGTGTCTTCAACTTTTTTCAATTCGCACTCCGCTTCATGGGTTTCCTCAACCCGTTCTCCGGCGCGGGTGGTTGCTTTTAAAATCCCTGTCAGGGTGACACGGGCCGCGCCTTCTTCCGGAAATTCAATCTGAAAATCGTAGAATTTCAAAGAGATATCCCGGTACTGGGATCTGGCATAAAGTACATGGGAGGATATTTCACTGTGGGGCAGGGTTTGATCGATATCGTAGGAGGGGATTTCAATCCGGACGGTTTCGGCAAACAGGGATTCTATTTTCCGCGCCGTGACCGCAGCCGCCAGATCATGTTCATCCCCTGATTTTTCCGCCTGCGCGGACAGGGTGCTGAAACATTTCTTGATTTTTGCCGTATCGCTTTGAAAGAAAATGAAAAAAGCGATGATTGCGGCGGCCGTTATCCCTGTGGCTGCGAGAAGATGTTGGGGTTTTACCATAAAGGCGCTCCAATGATTCGGTTGATGGGCGTTTGCCCGAAATCGTGGGTTTCGATGGGGACATTCCGGTTGTCACCCACCACGTACACATGCCCTTTTTTGACAGTCCGGACGGGCAGGTCCCATGAAAAACGGCCGGCGACATAAGGTTCCCGGAGGATGTTGCCGTTTACCAGAACCTGTCCTTTCCGGAATTCAACTGTCTGGCCTTCAGTGGCAATGATTCGTTTTAACAGCATAACATGACGCCCGGACAACCGCACGGTCACCACGTCAAATGCTTTCGGCCGGGAGAGCAGATACCGAAAGGTGAAACAAAAATTAACATCCCCGTTCCGGTAGGTCGGGTCCATGCTGTGGCCGCTGATTCTGAAAGGAATCAGAATGTATTTGAAAAAAATAAAGGCAATGATGCCGACGAGGGCGATCCGGATGATCACTTTCCGGTTCAGTTTGGGGAAAAAGAAGTTTTTAATTGCGCTGTTCGGCAAAGTCTTGCCACCTTCATCATTCATCATTTATCACTCATCATTCACCTATAACCGGATTTCAAATTCCCGTGTTGTTCCCGCATCCGGCGGCTGAACACCGGATGAAAATGTCCGCTCGAAAAAAGTCAACCGCCCGGACCGGTCCACCAGAATCACGGCCGATGACCGGGTGCCGTATGCGGGACTGATGACAAAGACCGGAGATAACAGCCGTTCCCATTCCAGTCCCACGCCCGTATCCGGCAGTTCCGTGTCCTGTGGACGGCGGGTGTCGGCAAGCAGGTTGAAAATATGTTCCGGGTCAACGGGTTTTCGGGAAGCAAGGATTTTTCGGATGCCGTCTGTGGCTTTTCGGGTTTTCGGCCACGGGGTGTCGATCAAGTGGTTGCTGATGGCGTGAATGCCGGGATTGACAGGTAATATATCGTTTTTTTTTTTATTGGAATACCACCATAACTCCGGCGACAATCGTTGTTTCAAATCCCTGTTTAAATTGAGGATATTTCCGGCAACCAGGTTGAAGCCGCTATATGTTTCACGGGAGTGGGCAATTGTTTTGAGGTAGGCTTCCGGCGATATATCGGATGCCAGAAAATTACTGACCAGAAGTCCTCGGGAAATGGCGCGCGGGTCAATGGCCTTCGGATCTCTGAAATTGGTAATGGCGGCAAGCCGGCCGCCCGTCGTCACCCCCAGCCAGGTGCCGTGACCCTGGAGGTCGCGTCCGGCCAGCAGATCCGGGGAATCTTCCCAGAATGACAGGGGCGCGGTCGGCCGATGGTAAAATTCATCCCGATTGGCCGCAATGACCAGCGGATAGTCCGGGTGGCTTTGGATGGCGATAACAATCAAGCACATAGCGTTGCATTCTTCTTTTATGGATTCATTGCCGAAAAAGGTTTGTTCTTGTTTTTTATGAAGGGGTTTGTTACAAAATTAGTTTATTAAAAATCAACGGAAAAGAGTCGATTCTCTGTGCCGGCAAATTGATTTTCATATATTTATTCAATTTATTTATCAGTCTTACTTATTTCTCAGTTTTAAGTATTTATCAGGGAGGACATTTATATGCAAGAGGCAGTCATTGTTAGCGGAGCCAGGACCCCGGTCGGGTCATTCGGCGGTGTATTAAAAAGTGTTTCAGCAGTGGAACTGGGTTCATTGGCCATTCATGAGGCCCTTAAACGGGCAGGATTGCGGCCGGTGGTCAGCGATGAAATGCAAGCGGTTGCCCCGGACAAGCTCAAGGACCAGGGGCCCATTGATCTTGAAAGCAAGTTAAAAGATTGGGATGGGGCTGCGAAACCGGTGGTGGTGGATGAAGTGATTATGGGCAATGTGTTGATCGCTGGTCAGGGTCAGAATCCGGCCCGTCAGGCCATGATCCGCGCCGGAATCCCCAAAGAAACACCTGCTTTTACCATCAATAAAGTGTGCGCCTCGGGTCTCAAAGCCATTGCCCTGGCGGCGTCGTCCATTATGTGCGGCGAAGCAGAGGTGGTGATCGCCGGTGGGCAGGAGAACATGAGCCTTGCGCCCATGGCCCTTCCCAAAGCCCGGTGGGGACATCGCATGGAAGTCACCGGCAAGGGAGAAATCCTTGATTTAATGGTTTTTGACGGCCTGTATGAAATTTTCTACGGCTATCACATGGGACTCACCGCTGAAAATATCGTTGAAAAATACGGTATCACCCGGCAGGAGCAGGATGAATTGTCCGTGCTCAGCCATGCCAGGGCCTTGGCCGCCATCAAGGACGGCACCTTTGCCAGGGAAATCGTGCCGGTTGTGATTCGCGGCCCCAAAGGCGACGTGGTGGTGGATACGGATGAACGGCCCATGGAAACGAGCATTGAAAAAATGGCCAAATTAAAGCCGGTGTTTAAAAAAGACGGCAGCGTCACGGCCGGGAATGCAAGCGGCATTAATGACGGTGCCGCGGCAGTGGTGGTCATGAGCGCTGCAAAAGCAAAGGCGCTGGGACTCACCCCGTTGGCCACCATCAAGGGATTTGCGGGCGGCGGTATGGACCCGGCCTATATGGGACTCGGCCCGATTCCGGCCATCCGGAAGGTCTTGAAAAAAACCGGCATGAACATCAGTGACATTGACGTGATCGAGCTGAATGAAGCGTTTGCGGCCCAGGCCATCGCCTGCATGAAGGAGCTGGGTATTCCGGTGGACAAACCCAACCAGTTGGGCAGCGGCATCTCCCTGGGGCATCCCATTGGATGCACCGGTGCGCGGCAGATGGTGACCTGTCTGAACCTGATGAAAACCCGGGGCTTGAAAACCGGCCTGATTTCCATGTGCATCGGCGGCGGGATGGGGCTAGCCATGATCATCGAAGCATAATTTGATTGAACATTATTTTTAAGGAATTAAAACTATGAACATGTCTGTCATCAGCAGAAAACTGGGCACCATGGTGCTTATGGGCGTGCCGGCCATCGTCGGCGGCGGTCTTGTCTATTATGCGTTTGGAAATTATACGGCGTTGATCGTTTATGAAGTTTTGCTGGGATTTACAGCTCTCGGATTTATCAGCAAATAACGGGCAAATCCTGTCGGTCTGGAAAAATTGATGCGCCGCGACATTATCGTCAGTGCCCGCGGATAACAGAAGTGGTGTTTTGAGGGATGGTTGGAGCAGGTGAAGGTATGAGTGAGATTGAAGGGGTAAAAGAATCGATCAGCATCGAAAAAGAGATGAAGCAGTCCTATCTGGATTACGCCATGAGCGTCATCATCGGACGGGCCCTGCCGGATGTGCGGGACGGCTTAAAACCGGTGCATCGCCGGATTCTGTTTGCCATGTCTGAGCTGAACAATGACTGGAACAAACCCTACAAGAAGTCCGCCAGAATCGTCGGTGATGTGATTGGTAAATACCATCCCCATGGCGACTCGGCTGTTTATGATGCGCTGGTTCGGATGGCCCAGACGTTTTCTCTGAGGTATCCCATGGTTCACGGCCAGGGAAACTTCGGGTCGGTGGACGGCGATCCCCCGGCAGCCATGCGGTATACGGAAGTCCGGATGATGCGCCTGGCCCATGAAATGCTTGCGGACATCGAAAAGGAAACGGTGGAATTTACCGTCAACTATGATGAGACGCTCAAAGAACCGGAAGTGATGCCATCCAAACTCCCCTCGCTTCTGCTCAACGGCTCTTCCGGTATTGCAGTGGGCATGGCGACCAATATCCCGCCGCATAACCTGTCCGAACTGATTGACGCCATTAAAGCCCTGATTGATAACCCGGAAATCACGTTCGAGGAGTTGATGACCCATTTGCCCGGTCCTGATTTTCCGACGGGCGGTATTATTTACGGAAACCAGGGGATTATTGACGCCTATCGGACCGGCCGGGGAAAGGTCCGGATTCGTGCGACGGTGGATGTTGAGCAGGATGTGAAGAACAAGTCGGAAACCCTCATTGTCCGTGAAATTCCCTATCAGGTGAATAAGGCAAACCTTGTCCAGAAGATTGCGGAGCTGATCAAGGACAAACAGCTGGAAGGGGTCCGTTATGTCCGTGATGAATCGGACAAGGACGGTATCCGCGTTGCCATTGCATTAAAGAAGGACCAGATACCCGACGTTATATTGAACCAGCTTTATAAGCACACTGCTCTTGAAAGTACGTTTGGCATCATCTTTCTTGCAGTGGTCAAAAAACAGCCCCAGATTATGACCTTAAAGGAGATACTGGAGCATTTTGTCATCCACCGGAAAGAAATTATTATCCGGAGGACCCGCTTTGACCTGCGAAAAGCCGAAGCCCGGGCCCACATTCTGGAAGGGCTGATTGTTGCTCTGGACAACCTGGATGAAGTGGTGAGCCTGATCCGCGCTTCCAAATCCCCGGCGGAAGCCAAAGAGGGGTTGATGACACGGTTTGCCTTGAGTGAAATTCAGGCCCAGGCTATTCTGGATATGCGATTGCAACGCCTGACTGGCCTGGAGCGGGATAAAATCAAAACCGAACATGTGGAAGTCCTGAAAGATATTGCCCGGTTTGAGGAGATTCTGTCCAGCGAGCGGATTGTGCTGGGTATTATCAAAGATGAACTCTCGGAAATGAAGGAGAGCTTCGGCGATGCGCGGCGGTCCCAGATTATTGCGGAGTCAAAGGAAATCAGCATGGAGGACATGATCGCCGAGGAAGATATGGTGGTCACGATTTCCAACAGCGGGTACATCAAACGCAATCCCATTACCATGTATCAGCAGCAGCATCGCGGCGGCAAGGGCAAAACCGGTATGGGCACCAAGGAAGAGGATTTTGTGGAGCATTTGTTCGTTGCTTCCACCCATCATACATTTATGTTTTTCACCAACTTGGGAAGGGTGTTTTGGCTGAAAGTCTATGAAATCCCCCAGAGCAGCCGGACCAGCCGTGGCAAAGCCATTGTGAATTTACTCAATTTCGGTCCGGAGGAACGGCTGGCCACAGTTCTGGCAGTGCCGGAGTTCGCGCCCGGTAGTTATATCATCACCGCTACCCGTAAAGGAATGGTGAAAAAAACCGATATCATGTCTTACAGCCGGCCGAGGGCCGGAGGGATTATTGCGGTGAACCTCAAGGAAGATGATGAACTGATTGCCGTGCGCATAACGGACGGGACCCAGAACGTGTTTTTGTGCTCATCCATGGGTAAATCCATCCGGTTCCATGAATCTGATGTTCGCCCCACAGGACGCAGCGCCAGCGGCGTTCTGGGGATGCGGATCGCTGAGGATGACCATCTGGTAGGCATGGAAGTATTGTCTCACGGCCAGACCCTCTTTACGGCAACGGAAAACGGATATGGAAAGCGTACGTTGATTGATGAATATCCGGTGCAGAAGCGGGGCGGCAAGGGCGTGATTACCATTAAAACCAGTGAACGCAATGGTCGGGTTCTGACCATCCTGGTGGTGAGTGAAGAAGATGAAATTATGCTGATCACTGATATTGGAAAAATTATCCGGCTGCAGATCGCCGGTATCTCGGTTATCAGCCGGAACACCCAGGGTGTCAGGCTCATGGTCATGGAGCCTGAGGAGCGGCTGGTGGGTGCAGCCCGCCTTGCGGAGAAAGATGAAGAGGAAAATGGAAACGAAGACGGAAACGGAAACGGGAACGAAAACGAAGAATGAAATGTGTGAGAGAGAAGGACAAAATCAGATGGATGCAGTTTCCGCAAAAATAGGGGTGGTGGGCGCCGGGAGCTGGGGCACAGCATTGGCCAGCCTGCTGGGCATGAAAGGATATGCAGTGGATTTGTGGGCTTATGAGTCCGAAGTCCGGGACAGCATTGCCGAAATCCATGAAAACAAAGTGTTTTTGCCGGGGGTACAGCTTTCGGAAAATATTTCCCCGTCAACGGACCTGGAAAAAGTAACGGCGGACAAAGACCTGGTGCTGGTGGTGGTGCCTTCCCATGTGATGCGGGAGACGGCTGAGCGTTTTGCCGGGTTTCTGTCGGACCGCTCCGTTATTGTTTCCGCATCCAAAGGTATTGAAAATAAAACCCATTTGACCATGACGGGCGTACTGGAACAGACGCTTCCGGAAATATTTAAACACCAACTGGCCGTATTGTCCGGCCCTAGTTTTGGCCGGGAAGTGGCGCAAAAAGTGCCGACCGCTGTGACCGCCGCGTCGACAAGCGCGGAGGTTGCCGTTTTTGTTCAGAACGTTTTTTCCACTCCGTTTTTCCGGGTGTATACCCATGATGATGTGATGGGTGTGGAATTGGGAGGGGCGGTCAAAAACGTCATCGCCATCGCATCGGGGATTATTGACGGCATGGGGCTTGGGTTAAATACCCGGGCTGCCTTGATCACCCGGGGGCTGACGGAAATCAGCCGTCTGGGGGTCCGCCTGGGGGCCAATCCGCTCACGTTTTCAGGGCTTGCGGGCATGGGGGATCTGGTGCTGACCTGCACGGGAGCCCTCAGCCGGAACCATACCGTAGGCAAGCTCATTGGTGAAGGCAAAAAGCTGGATGACATCCTCGGGCAAATGAAGATGGTGGCCGAAGGAGTCAAAACCGCCAAATCGGTACGCAACCTTTCCCTGCGCGTCCGGGTGGACATGCCGATTTCCCATGCCGTATACGGGGTGCTTTACGAGGATTTGTCTCCCGGGCAGGCAGTGTATCAATTGATGACGCGGGATCTGAAAGACGAGCTGGATGATATCCGCTGATGACTGCATATTTTAATTAAACTACATCCATATGGCGAATCCCGCAGAAAAACATAAGGGCGAAGGACACCGGCGGCGGTTAAGGGACAAATTCATGGACGCCGGTCTTGCCGGATTCCATGATTATGAAGTGGTGGAGCTGCTCCTGACCCTTGGAACGCCCCGAAAAGACTGCAAGGATGCCGCCAAAGCGGCGCTTGAAAAATTTGCGACCCTTCAGGGCGTGATGGAAGCATCGGTGAGTGATTTGACTGCTGTCAAAGGCATCGGGCCCGGAAATGCATTCGGGATCAAACTGATTCAGGCAGTGGCGGGCCGGTATCTGGAAAAAAAGGTGATCATGACGGACCCTTTGAGCAATTCAAAGGCGCTGTTTGATTATCTGTATCACACGATGGGCTCCAAAGACCGGGAAAGTTTCAAAGCCCTTTTTCTGGACGCAAAAAACAGGGTGACTTCGGTGGAAACGCTTTTTACAGGAACCCTGACCGCCAGTTCGGTGTATCCGCGGGAAGTGGTGCGTGCGGCCCTTGACCGGTCTGCTGCGGCCGTTATTTTCGCCCACAACCATCCTTCCGGTGATCCGGAACCGTCACCGGCTGATTTTTCCATTACCCGTCAACTGGTATTCGCCTGCCAGACAATGGGCATTACGGTTCATGAACATATTGTTATTGGCAACAACCGGTATTACAGCTTTGCCGATCAGGGGCATATCACCCAGATGAATCATGAGTTTCAGAAAAAAGCCTGACGGACGGATTGGGGTAAACATGGAACCAGAAAAGCAGAAACCCGACTGTTTCGGGATAATGGACAGGGTTTTTCCCATGACCGAAGACGGCCTGCGTCATTCGCCCCGGCATTGCATGGCGTGTGATTACAAAACGGAATGTCTGGGAACAGCCATCCGCCAGCCTGCCGGTGTGGCGGTTCAGGAAGAACTGGTGGACCGGGCATATGAATCCAGAACCATCAGTTTTATCGAGCGGTGGTCCAAAAGAAAGTATTTAGACAAAATTAAAAAAGAAAAAAGTATTCCATCCTAGGGGGGAAAGAGTCATGCGATCAATTAAAGATATTGATGTTTCAGGAAAAAAAGTACTGGTGCGGGTTGATTTTAATGTTCCGTTTGATGAAAATGGAAATATCGCGGATGACATCCGAATCCGAGAGGTGTTGCCCACATTGCAATATGTGATGGATAACAACGGTATTTTGATTCTCATGTCTCATCTGGGCAGACCCAAGGGCAAAAAAAATCCGGAATTCACCCTGTCGCCGGTGGCCGAATATCTTAACGGAATCTATAAGGGCCATGTGAAAATGGCGCCGGACTGTATCGGCCCGGAAGTTAAAAAAATGGTGGACGCGCTGGTTACCGGCGATATTCTTCTCCTGGAAAACCTCCGCTTTTATCCTGACGAAGAGAAAAATGATGACGCCTTTGCCGGGGAATTGGCTTCCCTGTGTGATATCTATGTCAATAACGCGTTTGCCGTTTCCCACCGGGCCCACGCATCCGTATCCGCCATCACCAAGTACGCTCCGCAATCCGTGGCCGGATTTCTGCTGATCACCGAGCTGGAATACTTTCATGCGGCCATGGAAAATCCCCGGCGACCCCTGGCGGCGGTTGTGGGCGGGGCAAAAGTATCCAGCAAACTGGGTGCGTTAAAAAACATGCTGAACCGGGTCGATAAACTGATTATCGGCGGGGCCATGGCCAATACGTTTTTGAAAAGTCAGGGGTTCCAGGTGGGGAAATCTCTGGTGGAAGAAGACCTGATCCCGGAAGCCGCTGAAATTATGCGGAAGGCCGGCCAGCAGGGAGTGAAATTCTATCTGCCGGTGGATGCGGTGGTGGCGGCTCAAATCGATGCCAAGGCCGTGTCTAAAATTGTTCCCATTCAGGAAATTCCCGAAGACTGGATCGCACTGGATATCGGTCCGGCATCGTCGCGTCTGTTTGCGGAAGCCTTAGATGATGCGAAAACCATTGTCTGGAACGGGCCGATGGGGATGTTTGAAATGGACGCTTTCAGCCAGGGGACGGCTTCCATGGTGCACAGCGTGGTTAATGCCCATGCGCTCACCATTGTCGGCGGCGGCGATACGGATGTCGCAGTCCATTCCATGGGCCAGAGCGATCGTATTTCCTATATTTCAACCGGCGGCGGCGCATTCTTGCATCTCATGGAAGGGAAAGTCTTGCCGGGTGTGGCGGCACTGGACAATGTAAAATAGAAGGTCCCGATCAAACAGGTTACCGGTAAATATAAATTCCATATACTGCTGGCAGTTTGCGCTGTTGCCGCGCTCATTGTATTTAAAGAGCCGCTCCTTGACTGGTATTACCGCTTAACCGACAGGGAGGCGATTAAAGCGTATCTTCAGTCCTGGGGGGCTGCCGCGCCTCTGGTTTTTATCGGGATCCAGATCGCCCAGGTGATTTTTGCACCTGTTCCCGGTGAGATCAGCGGATTTGTCGGCGGATATGTTTTCGGCGCCACCTGGGGGTTCATTTATTCCAGCGTCGGTCTTGCGGCGGGTTCCGCCATTAATTTCGGGATTGGCCGGGCTCTGGGATTCCGTTTTATCAGGAAAATCATACCCCCGGAAAAATTGGAAAAGTTTGACCGGTTTTTTACACATCAAGGGGTCATTGTGCTTTTGAGCATGTTTCTGTTTCCTGGATTTCCCAAGGATTATCTCAGCCTTTTCCTGGGAGCCACCGCCCTGCCATTTAAACTGTTTATTCTGCTGGCCGGGTTTGGCAGGATGCCGGGAACCCTTATGCTCAGTGTGCAGGGAGAGTTTCTGTCGGCGAAAAAATACGGTCTGCTGGCCGGTGTCGTATTGGTCAGTCTGATGGTTGTGGTGATCGCCGTTAAATATCGTAATGTGTTATACCGCTGGGCAGAGGCGAATAATAAAAAATAGTCTGGTATATCAGTTTACTATTCTTCGCCGTAATGCTATAAATTAAACCTTTGCCGGTTCATGATTTTTTATCAATTGACGGGGGCAGGTAGTGTATTGGAAAATCAGAGATGAATTAAGCCTTTCCGAACGATTAAGACGATCATATTATGAACTGTTACGGGATGAAATCAACCAATTCCTGCTGGAAAGAGCGTTGACCCAGTCCTATCAACAGTTTGCCGCCCGAAAGACGCCCTATCCGTTTGTGGAACGCCGGGAACTCAAGCCCCGGGCCCGGATTCCAAAAGTGGAATATGAATGCCAGAATTCATTTCTGGTGATTTTTATGGAAGACATCATTCCACCGGAACATAAAAAATATATCCGTTTTTTTGATTCCAACCGGACCACCAAGACCAACCTGTTAAAGTCCAAAACCCTTCCCATGGATTCCGGTTTTGACCGGACCCAGAAATATCTGGATTCCGCTCATTTTATGGATGTGTTTGATGAGCTGCTGCCTGTGGATTATGCATTGCTGATTCAACGGGACCCTTCCCGGCAGCCGGGCGGGCAGGACCGGTATGGCATCACCCATTTTCATGTCCGGATTGACTGGCCCATCACGGAGGCGGCTGAAGATATGGCTCGCGATCTTCGCTATATTTCCAAAGATCTGTATGAAAAAGGGGAGAAGTATGCGGAAGATGTCCAGCGAAAATTTTTTGAGTATTATTGCTTGCCGGAAATGGTCGGGGGGCGCCGCACCGCCGGTGTGGTGGCTGCGCAATATTTAAAGCGGGTTCCCTGTATCTCGACCATTTACGTTGCCAGCAGTGAGTCCAGAGCGCTCATCCGGTCGACGGAGCACGGGGTGTCCAAATCCGTTCTCATCAAGCTTACTGACAAGGAGATGCTTCATATCGCGGAATCCAGGAACATGCCGGTGTCGCGGCTGAAAAAACACTATATGATCGTAGGTGAAGGTAAAAGCGGGGTATTTATTTTCAAGGCCAACTATGCGCGCACCACCCACGCCCAGCCGCCGGAAAGCGGAAAATTGCGGGAACTCGTTTCCGAGCCTTACTGGCTGACAGTTGCATCCCAGCAGATCCTCCCCAGAATCGGCGCCTGGGACTGGGCACCGATTCACTGTAATTTGATTTATGCCTGAGGTTCAGCTTGTCGGGTTTTTTGGCTGAAGGGCGGATAGAAGGACGTTTTACAAATTCCTGGGACAATCCGCCTGCGCTGACGGTCTGGAGAAAGGCAACAGTCTTTCGCCGATGTGGAGCCCATTGCGATGGGCAAAAACCCCCGCCGAAAGCGTGTGCCCTTATTTTTCTCTGCGACCCGCGTCTCTGCGCGATAATTAAAAAAGCCTGATTTTTCAAACTTGACATCAAGCACCAATCGAATTAAAGTAGTGTTGTAAACTACTTTTTGAGGAGAATGGATTATGAAAATCATCACGGCCGCAAACGCGAATCGCGAATTTTCAAAATTACTTCGGGACGTTCGTAAGGGTGAAGAAATTACGATATTGTCAAGAGGGACACCTGTGGCAAAAATCACTTCCGTGAGTTCAGCGGCCCTGCAAAAAAATGCAATGAAAAAACTGCTGTTGTCCCGGTTGAAAACCGAAGGCGTAACCGGCTCTCGAAACTGGTCCCGTGATGAACTATACGGGGAATTATGATGCGTGTCGCCTTGGATACGAATATACTGGCCTATGCCGAAGGGGTCGGAGATGCGCCCCGCTGTGCCCTCGCCATAAAGCTGATCGAAAAATTGCCGGCTGAACTGGTCTTGCTCCCCGCACAAACCCTTGGAGAGCTTTTTCGGGTTCTTACCGGGAAGGCAAAGCGGGAGGCAGGGCTTACACGTGTGGCGATTATGACCTGGGCCGACAGTTTTGAAGTTGCAGACTCATCCTGGTCGGCTTTCCAGGCTGCAATGGATCTGACGATTGATCACGGGCTTCAAATTTGGGACGCGCTGATTATGGCGGTGGCGGCGGAAAATCGTTGCCGCCTGCTTTTGACTGAGGATTTGCAAAGCGGTTTCATCTGGAGAGGCGTTACCGTGGTGAATCCCTTTGCCGCATCGTCCTCCCCGCTGCTCGACACTGTTTTGCAAACCAGATGATGAGGAAATCGTGGTCGTCATCGATCCGGCGGCCCTGTTCATCGGGGAAAAGACCATCTTCGTCATCAGCCCCTTCTGCTATTGATCGGCAGTCCGGCTGCTGAGCGCCATCAGCAGTCCGCCGATACCGGCCATCAGGGCGCTGATGGCAAACAGCGCCGGCGCGCCGATAATTTCAAAGAAATATCCGTTAAATAGAAAACCCGCCATAATTCCGAACCCGTAGGTCACCGCATTGTTGACAGACTGGCCGATGGTTTTTGCGCTCGCCGGGGTCAGTTTGTCCATATACAGGATACTGGCCACGTGGAACGCGCCGTAGGTCAGGGCGTGAAGAACCTGGGAAAAAAGGATCAGGGAAGCCGATGTTGCATAATACAACAGGGCCCACCGGATAACGGCGGCCCCAAAGGAAATTATCAGCAGCTTTTCATGGGAAAACCGCCGAAGCAGTCGTTCGGAATTCACCATCACCAGAATTTCAGCCGTTGAAGCAAGGGCCCAGGCAATGCCGATAAAGGAGCCGGAAAATCCCATATTTTCAAGATGGATGGAAAGAAACCCGTAATAGGTCCCATGGCTGACCAGCATCAAAAACGCGCAAAACAGAAAAACCAATACGCGCCGGTTATACAGCGTCCGGGCGTTAGCGGAAAAGCCCTCCATCCGGGTGCCGTTTGCCTGCGGGATGGCTGTGGAGAGCAATGCGTGGAGCAGGGAACCGGCCAGAATCATCACAATGATAATTTCCGTTGAAAGGGCGTCAATCAGCCGGCCCGAGACAACCACAATCAGAATAAACCCAAAAGACCCCCAGGCCCGCAGCTGGCCGTAGCGGTTTTTTTCCTTTCCCAGGAGGTCCATGGAAAATGATTCCAGAAACGCAATGATCGGCGCGTAGAAAATGCCGTAGAAGACCGTAATGGCGAACATGGCCCAGAAATCCGTGGTCAGCAGATACAGCGCCCAAATGGCGGTGCTGATAAAGCTGCACAGCACGTAGATGGGCCGCCGGATAAATAGTTTGTCTGCAAGAGCGCCCCAAAGCAGGGGAAACAGCGCGGTGGTCAGGGTGCGCACCGAAGACAGGACCCCGATTTCAAATCCGGAAAACCCGAGATGATAGCAATACAGGTTAAAATACGGCAGAAACAGGCCCAGCACCCCGAAATACAGGAAGTACTGGATGCTGAGAATGGGCTTTACGGACGTCTTTCGCATAATAAAAATGGCTGCTCTGCCTGGTTGCGGGTAATTAAGGACCTGTATACAAGAAACGGTTGACCTATAAATTAGCAGAAACAACGGCAATGGGCAATACCGTCTCGCAGGATAGTTTACGGCTTGTATCTAACGTATGGCCTTTATATGCTCCGGAAAGGCGCTGACTCGGCAATGAAAAGGTACATATCCCTTGACATGATCAATGATATCAACTAAATGTCAGTATAAATTCAGTATGTCGAAGGGACATCTGTTAATCCATTATTGTCAATAATAAAGGAGTGTTGTATGTTTAAGCGATTCTGTTTGCCGGCGCTGTTGGTGTCACTTTGTGTCATCTGTCTGCTGGCGCCGGTGGTTGCTGCAGAGGGCGTGCCCGTTGCTGTGGTGGAGCAGGCTTCTTTTGAGTTTCCACCGCAATTTGACGGCACGGATGTGGTTCATGATTTTGTCATAAAAAATACGGGGGATGCGGACCTTACAATTGTGGAAGTCAAGGCCGGGTGAGGCTGCTCTACGGTTTCTAAACCAGAGAAACCAATTCCTCCCGGCGGCGAGGATATCATCCGATTTAAACTGGCGACCAAAGGATATGGCGGACGTGAAATGCAAAAGACCATTCGCGTGCACACCAATGATCCCAAAAATGCCATCATTGAGCTTCATCTCAAGGGACAAGTGAAACTGTTTGCAACCGTTGAACCCAGCCGTGTGAATTTGCAGGGTGTTTTGGGCGAGACCGTTTCCCAGACCGTAACGATTATTCCGGAAACTGAGCCTCCATTTAACATTTTGCAGGTCAACGCAATGAAGGGCACAGAATTTACGCATACCCTTAAAGAGACCGAAATCAAAGGGAAAAAAGCCTATGAACTGACGGTCGTGAATAAAAAGGAAACGGAAGGCCGGTATTATGATAAGCTGATTATCCTGACCGACCAGAGCGACCATCAGCCGTTGACCCTTATTGTGTCCGGTGAATTGAGAAAACCGGGTACCGGAGCGGCTGTTTCTGAACCGGCTCCGGGGGAAGCAGGAGCCCCGACAGAAAATCCGCCCGTTCCTGAAACAGCGCCCGCACCCAAATGATGTGAAGCAATGCCGAAAATGAATTATGAACGACATTAAAGTTCTGGCTTTTGACTGTGACGGGGTGATGTTTGACACCAGGAAAGCCAATCAAGCCTATTATAATGATATATTAAATCATTTCGGGCGTCCTCCCATGACGCCCGATCAGTTTTTTTATGCCCAGATGCATACCGTGGACGAATCCCTGGAAAGCCTCTTTCCCGATCCCGAGGAATTGCAGGCTGCCCATGCCTTGCGCCGGAAGACCGGATACGGCCCTTATTTAAAGTATATGGAAATCGAACCGGACCTGAAACCCCTGATGGATAAATACGCGGGCCGGCTGAGGTTTGCCGTTGCCACCAACCGGACCGATACCATGCACAAGGTGCTGGCCATCAACGGCCTTGAATCCTATTTTGAGCTGGTGGTCACGGCCAGGGATGTGGCCCGGCCAAAACCCTGGCCGGACCAATTGCTGCGGGTACTGGATTTTTTTCATGTGTCTGCGGATGAGGCGCTTTTTATCGGCGATTCAGAGCTTGACGAGAAGGCAGCCAAAGCGGCGGGCGTCCGGCTGGTGGCCTATGACAACCCGAACCTTTCCGGAGACTATCACATCCGGAGATTAAAAGAAATTGAGGAGATTATCCCTCTTTAACCCCCAACCCACCGGAAATCCGTTCTTATGCCCGAGCCGACAAATTCCCCCAAAACAGTCTATCTCATCGACGGCACGGCTTATATTCACCGGGCCTATCACGCCATCCGGAGTCTCGCCACTTCCAAAGGCTTCCCCTCGAACGCGGTGTTCGGGTTCGCCCGTATGCTGATTAAATTGATGGATGACAAATCCCCTGAATTTGTCGCCATGTTTTTCGACTCCCGCGGCCCCACCTTTCGTCATGACATCTACCCCGACTATAAAGCCAACCGGCCGCCCATGAATGAGGATATGGCGGTGCAGATCCCCTATATCAAGGAACTGACCGCCGGGTTCAATATCCCGATTTTTGAACTGCCCGGATATGAGGCTGATGATCTCATCGGTACGGTGGCGAAGCGGTCTGCGGCGGAAGGGTTTGATGTGGTCATGGTGACCGGGGACAAGGATTTCATGCAGCTCATCACCGACCGGATCACCATCTGGGACCCCATGAAGGACGAGGCCATCAACCGGGGGACGGTTTTGGCCAAACACGGACTGGAGCCTTTGCAAATGCTGGATGTGCTGGGATTGGCCGGTGACGCATCGGACAATATCCCCGGCGTTCCGGGCATCGGGCCGAAAACAGCGATGGCCCTGCTGCAAACTTTTGGCAGCATGGACGGGATTTATGAGAACATCGACCGGATCACGTCCAAAGCTCAGAAGGAAAAGTTGCTGGCCCATAAAGACCAGGCGATTTTGAGCAGGGAACTGGCCACCATCAACACGCATTCGCCCATCGATATTGATGTGCCGTCCTTTCGGGTGACCGGCCCGGACAACGCCAGACTGGCGAAAATTTTCCAGGAACTGGAATTTAGGCAACTGCAAAAAGATTTTCCGGTGGAGAGCGATTTGTCCGGAAAACAGTATCACGCGGTTCTGGATGAAGCCTCCCTGTCGGGCCTGATCCGCACTCTTTCGGAGGCAACGGCGTTTGCCGTGGATACGGAGACAACTTCCGTTGATCCCATGACAGCGACGCTTGTCGGGCTGTCGTTTGCCGTCAAACCCCATGAAGCGTTTTACATTCCCTGCGGCCATGATTATGCGGGAGCGCCCGCCCAAATGGACACGGCGGATGTGCTGAAGCGCTTAAAACCTGTGCTGGAAAATCCGGAAATCCATAAGATCGGCCAGAACATCAAATATGACTGGGCCGTGCTGCGGCGGCATGGGGCGGATCTGAAAGGGGTCGCTTTTGATACCATGATCGCCTCTTACCTCATCAACCCGGAAAAGCGGGCCCATAACCTGGACCAGATCGCACGGGATTTTTTGGACCATCACATGATTTCCTATGAGCAGGCGGTGACCGGCGAGGACGGGAAAAAGCAGAATTTCAGTCAGGTGGAGATTGAACGGGCTGTTCCTTATTCCTGCGAAGACGCGGACATCACCCTCATGGCGAGCGAAAAATTCACCCCCCTGCTGGCCGCCCAGAATCTGACCCGTTTGTTTGAAACCGTTGAAATGCCGCTGGTCCCGGTGCTGATGCGCATGGAGATGACCGGCATCCGGGTGGACAAGGACCGGCTTTTTGAGACATCCAAACACCTTTCCCAGCAGCTGGAACAAATCGAGCAGCAGATATACTCGGTGGCGGGCGAGGAATTCAATATCCAGTCTCCCCAGCAGATGGGCGTCATCCTGTTTGACAAACTGAAACTCCCGGTGCAGAAAAAAACCAAAAAGAAAACCGCCTATTCCACGGATGTGGATGTGCTGACCACGCTGGCGGACCTTCACGAAATGCCGGCCCTGGTGCTTAGGCACCGGACGCTCTCCAAACTCAAATCCACCTATGTGGACGCGCTGTTTGAACTGGTCAACCCGGAAACAGGCAGGGTGCATACGTCATTCAACCAGACCATCACCGCCACCGGCCGCCTCAGCAGCTCCAATCCGAACCTCCAGAACATCCCCATCCGCACCGAAGAGGGCCGGGAAGTCCGGCGGGCGTTTATCCCCAAAGACGGCTGGTCGTTTGTGTCCATGGATTATTCCCAGATCGAACTGCGGCTCCTGGCCCATTATTCAGGTGACGAGATTCTCATCGATGCGTTTCAAAAGGATGAGGACATTCACACCCGGACCGCTGCGGAAGTGTTTCAGGCCCTGCCCGGCATGATCACCAACGACCTGCGGCAGCAGGCCAAAGTGATCAATTTCGGCATTATGTACGGCATGAGCGCCTTCAGTCTGTCCAAGGAACTCCGCATCAGCCAGAAGATGGCGAAAACCTATATTGATAATTATTTCAGCCGGTACAGCGGGGTACGGCAGTTCATTGATGCCACCATTGAGGCCTCACGCCAGACCGGGATGACTTCAACGGAACTCGGGCGGATACGGTTTCTGCCGGATATCAACAGCCAGAACGCCAATATGCGCGGGTTTGCCGAACGCAATGCCGTGAACACCAAAATCCAGGGCACGGCCGCCGACCTGATCAAGCTGGCCATGGTCCGGGTGGATGAGGCATTAATGAAAAACGGACTGAAATCCGCCATGCTGCTGTCCGTGCACGATGAGCTGGTGTTTGAAGTGCCGCCCGAGGAAATGGACACGGTCAAAAAGCTGGCGGCGGACATTATGGAGAATGTCTGGGATCTTAAGGTGCCGCTGAAGGTGAGTGTGTCGGAAGGGAAGGACTGGGCCGACGCCCATTAATCTTAGGGAGCACCGAAAAATTAATATACTGAATAGCGGTTAAAAAAAATTATTCCCGCAGAGACGCAAAGGCGCAGAGGATAATGCCCCCAAAGTATACTCTCCTCTGCGTCCCAGCGCCTCTGCGGGAGAAATAGAAAAAAAGAATGCTCCCCGTAAACAGGTATCTTTGTTCAGAAATCTCTTACTTCTCCGTTTTTGCCTGCCCGCCGGCTCTTTCCGCTGCCTCATTCACGGCGGTTTCAACGGTCGCATAAATATTCCGGAAATGATCGTGAAAGCTGGTGGGCGAAATATTGCCCACTTCAATGAATTTCACCACGATTTCCTTGGCGGTTTTTAAGATCATCTCATCATTTTTGGAACTCATGTCCTTCTCCTTCCGGCGTGTGTGTTGGCGCTTCCCTTCCGGGAAATCTCTTGCAAAAAGCTCCGATTCCTATATCAAATCACCCTGTGATACGCAATCCATTCCTTGACACTCCCGGCGCATATTTTTATAGTGCTTATCTGCACTGGCCGTATTGATATTGATGGCAGGGCCATAAAACCGGAAAATTTTTTTGGAAAAATAGAAATTAAAGGCAATGACATCAGCATGATGCTTAAAGGAAAAGCCCTCAAGGTCGGGCGCAATGACCTCTGTCCCTGCGGCAGCGGGAAAAAATACAAACGCTGCTGCATGAACGCCGCAGCCCCCAAACCCGTGAACCTGGAAAAACTGTATCTCCAGAAATATGAGATCCGGTTAAAACACCCCCAGGACGTGGAAGGGATCCGGGCGGCCGGGCGGCTGGTCGTTGAAACCCTTGATTTATTGGAGAAACATATAGCCATCGGCGTCACCACCAACGAACTCAACACCATTGCCCACGAGTTTGCGGTAAAAAATAATGCCACACCTGCGCCACTGAATTACCGGGGATTTCCCAAAAGCATCTGCACGTCGGTGAATGACGTGATCTGCCACGGCATCCCCGAAGACCGGCAGCTCAAAAACGGGGACATCATCAACGTGGACGTTACCCATATTTTAAACGGCTACTATGCGGATGCCAGTAAAATGGTTTTTGTGGGAACCCCCGGACCGGAGGCGAAAAAAATCGTGTCCGTGGCCGCCGAATGTCTGAAAGCGGGAATGCGTATGCTGGCACCGGGCAACACCGTCGGAGACATCGGCTGGGCCATTCAGCGATATGCGGAAAGCCAGGGTTGCTCGGTGGTGCGGGAGTTTGTGGGCCACGGTGTGGGATTTGATTTCCACGAACCGCCCCATGTGCCCCATTACGGCAAAAAAGGCGACGGCATTATCCTGGTGCCCGGCATGGTCTTTACCGTGGAACCCATGATCAACCTCGGAAAAGCGAATCTGTACGTGGCTGATGACAACTGGACAGCCATCACATCCGACGGGAAACTTTCCGCCCAGTATGAACAGACCTTTCTGATCACCGAAGACGGGTTTGAAAGTTTGACACCGTTTGATTTCTGATGCTGGCGTTAGACTTATAAGTCCTTTAACTCAAACGATAATTTCAATTGGAAATCCGATGAAATTTATAAAGGTCATTCCTCAAGGTAAATCCCAATGGAAATTTTTTGCTTTAAGATGGGCTATAATTCTAATGTTTTCAGGGTGGGCCATTTTTTATGTCACCAGCGCACCAGGGGAGTCTTATTCAGGGTCTTTTAAGGCATTATCACATGAAGAAGAAAAAATAGGTGATAGTCTCAAAAAACACGTTGTAATGATTTCTGATACTATTGGTGACAGAAATTTGTTTTCCGATGAAGGTTATGTAAAACTCAAGGAAACATCAGAATATATTTCCAATGAATTTAAAAGATATGGCTATAATCCTTTAATACAAAGCTATGAAGTTGAATCAAAAATTGTAGATAACATTGAGGTCGAAATTACCGGGGATTCAATACCAAATGAAATAATCGTGATAGGCGCGCATTATGATTCATTCCCTTATTGTCCGGGCGCCAATGATAATGCTTCCGGTATTGCTGCACTTCTTGTAATGGCTGAACAGTTTGCCAACCGATCGTTTCCCAGAACAATTAAATTTGTGGCGTTCGTCAATGAGGAACCGCCATACTTCCAGACAGAAAATATGGGAAGTTGGCAATATGCAAATAGAGCCCGGCAGCGGGGAGAGAATATTGTTGCCATGGTTTCATTGGAAACCATTGGGCATTATTCAGATGATAAGGGAAGTCAAAAATACCCTCCTCCTTTTAATCTATTTTATCCCGATGCGGGTAATTTTATTGGTTTTGTTGGGAATCTGAGTTCAAAAAAATTAATGTTTCAAATGATTAAATCATTTAGAGAGAATACCGCTTTCCCATCCGAGGGTATTGCGGCACCACAATGGATTTCCGGAATTGGTTGGTCAGATCAATGGTCTTTTTGGGAAGCAGATTATGATGCCATAATGATTACAGATACTGCGCCGTTTCGTTACAGATATTATCATACAGGAGACGATACCTGGGATAGGCTAAATTATTCAAAGATGGCAAGAGTTGTGAATGGTATTTTGCAGGCTATTATTTCAATATTTGGCAACGCATGAGATACAAGCGGGAAGTCCAACAAATGCATTAACTTGGACTGACAATCCAACACAAAACCTTCGCCTTTATCCGCCAATGTGAACAGACCTTTCTGAGCACAAAATGTAATTTTGAAAGACTGACGCCTTATGGCGAAGGCTGGGCATTGCGTGATTAGAAATCAGGTTGACATGGTGCGCGTTTTTTTATGGGAGATACGGACATGACGACATTAAACACCACGGAAGCAAGCGCTATGCTTTGCAACCTGATTGATGAGACCGCCGAGACACACCAGCCAATCGTTATCACAGGAAAAAGACGCAACGCCATACTCTTGTCCGAAGAAGACTGGAACGCCGTTAATGCAACCCTCTATCTTTTATCAGTTCCCGGCATGAGAGAGTCGATACGGGAAGGCATAAAACAGGAACTTGACGAATGCTCTCAGGAACCTGAATGGTAATGTGGACGAATTACGAATAATGATCCAAACCATCCTATTTGACAGTGACGGCGTTCTGGTGGATACGGAGCGCCTTTTTTTCGAGGCCACCCAGGAGGTGTTCGCAGGTTTCGGGGCGGTCATCCCACCGGACCAGTGGGCCGTCTGGTATCTGGCGGAGAGCCGGCGTTCCCGGGAGGTAGCCGGGCTGCTGGGTATTCCAGACTCTCAGGTGGAAGCAGTCATCAAACATAGGGACCAATTGTTCTGGGCCAAAGTGGAGGCCGGGGTTTCGCTGCTTCCCGGCGTTCGGGAGACCTTGAACCATCTTTCCGGAAATTTCCGTCTGGCGGTGGTGACGGGCGCTTCCCGGTCCCACTTTGAGGGTGTGCATGCGGCAACCGAACTTATGGATTTTTTCGAGGTCATTATTACGGCTGATGATTATGACGAGCCCAAACCCAGCCCCCAATGTTACCAGAAGGCCATGCATGTTCTCTCGGTGAACCCGAAGGAATGCCTAGCGGTTGAGGACTCGCCCCGCGGAGCCGCCGCAGCCATCTCCGCCGGTGTGCGTTGCGCGGTCATCCCCACCCCGTTGACGAATATATCCTTGTGCCCCGGTGAATGCGATATTCTGAGCAGCATGACGGAATTGCCGCTTTTTACCAGTAATTACAGGTAAATGATGAAAGCATTGCCATCTCCCCTTTGAAAATAGCCGTGGTGCTCTTCCCTGCAACCGCTTTGTTGCCTTTTTCTTTCAAATCCGGCATATTTGTCCTGGCATACATCAACTGACGGTGTGATTTAAAAACGGACGGCCAGATCCCCTGGCTGCTGGAGGCAGGCAAAATGCAATGGTTTATGACGATCGTTCTTTGGTTTGCGGCGGCTGTCGGCGCGGTTGCCCCCGGCCCGACGTTTTGGGTGGATCTCCAGAAGGCGGGAGACCAGGTGTTGATGACGTCCAGCCGCAATTCAGCAGCCATCAGCATCACCAGCGGGAGTGGGATCGGTGGCGCGGTAATGGTCCGGACCGGGAAGAAATGGCCGGATCGCATCACCATCCGCCTTAATCTTAAAAATCTGGAATCCTTCGACATGGAAAACGGTATCATTCGTTTCCATACGTCCATCAGAACTTCTGGTAAAAGCCCCTACTGGCGGGTAGACCGCGCCGGAGAACCAGCGGCCTCCCCGGCCAACACCCCTGACGGAACGCTGGAGGTCTCGATGGGCCAAAGCGACGAAGCCGTCATGATCGCCGTGCCCAAAGAAATGCTTGAAGGCAATCCGGAGAAAATCAGTTTCGGGTGGATCGACGAATTCCGGAATTAAACAGAAACTGGTTCCGAAATTCCAGGCATTTTGAACGTTATTGAGGAATTGCGATAAATTCTAAAGGAAATCCAGAATGAAAATCCCCATCTACCAGGTGGATGCCTTTGCTGTTGATGTTTTCTCCGGTAATCCGGCGGCGGTTTGCCTGCTGGATTCGTGGATTGACGACCGGCGACTCCAATCCATTGCCGCCGAGAACAATTTGTCGGAGACAGCATTTCTTGTGAAAAATAATGCGGGTTTTGACCTCCGGTGGTTCACCCCGGCCACCGAGGTCGCGCTTTGCGGACATGCCACTTTGGCGAGTGCTTTTGTGCTGTTCGCCTGCCTGAACTGGCCGGAGGAGACTATCCGTTTCCGGACCCGCATGAGCGGGGAACTGGCTGTTTCGAAAAGGGGGGAGCTGCTTGAGATGGATTTCCCTTCCCGGCCCGCCCATGCCATAGCGCACCCGGTCGGACTTAAAGAAGCGCTGGGGGTTGCGCCTGAGGAAATTCTGGGTTCAGCGGAAGACTTGCTGGTGGTGCTGGACAGTGAAACAACCGTCCGGGAGGTCCGCCCCGATTTTGGGGCGCTGGAACGGGTTGCATGCCGCGGCGTCATCATCACCGCCAGAGGCGACCGGTCTGATTTTGTATCCCGGTTTTTCGCCCCCCGTGTGGGCATCCCGGAAGACCCGGTCACGGGCTCGGCCCACTGTGTGTTGATCCCTTACTGGGCGGGCGTGCTCGGCAAAAACGATCTCCATGCGTTTCAGGTTTCCGGGAGGGGCGGGGAAGTGTTCTGCAGGCTTGCCGGGGAGCGGGTGAAGATTTCAGGCAAAGCGTCCTTGTATATGGAAGGCGTGATAATGATTTGATCCGCTGGACAGGATGGATAAGGGCGACATGCCCGGTGCGCTTGGCGCCCGCAGTTGCCAAATATTATAATAAAATCTTGAAGTTTATATCAACCAGTGAAAGTCCCGGCATCCGGAGTTCAGTGGTGGCATGTGCCACCACTGAAAAATCAAGCAGGCTCTTCCGGAAGCGGCGGAATTTCCGGCTCGGCGGGCGTTTCGGTTAAAGTCGTCACCAGATCCCGGATCCGGTTGGTGATAACGGACATGTCCTCAAGAATGCCACCCGCCGCATCCAGAATCTTTTCCCTTTCGGCCGGGTCCGCGCCAGCGATAACGGTCCTGTCTGTCATTCCTTCCGGAACGCTCATTCTGAGCATCCATCGATTAATGCGGTCCAGGTATTTTCTCACCGCAGCCACCGGGGAGAGACTCCCGGATTGGTCGCAGATTTCCCGGACCCTTGCTTTCAGGTCCTCCGCGAGAATTCCCGCGTCAATGCATTCCCGGGCCAGGGCCAGTTTTTCCTCATTGTTTTCCAGGCGGGCCAAAAACACCTGCTGACTGTAGTTCAACCGGTCCACCGGTATGCCGCCTGAAATCAGAAATTGAACCTGGACGGCTGTTTTCACCATGTTCATCAAGGTGAAACGAGAAACAGCCAAATCCGGATGATCGCATAATTTGCGATAACTAACCGGTTTATATCTGCTTTTTGATCCCGCAAGCTGGATGTCATTGCCGAAGAATCTCTCCAGAACGTATTCCCCGATTTCCAGAGAGCCTCGGTAAACATGGGCGGCAACCCGCTCATTGATATACTGAACGGCTTCATCGATCATTGCGGCGTCGGGGGCATCCGGCGGAAGCGTTTCGGTCATGGGCGTATCCTTTTAATCAGTGGGTTATTGACAGGGTCTTCAATTATAAATCATCTATTCTCTGTTTGCATTGGGATACTTTCTTGCAAGGGCATAGGGTAAATAAACCTCTCCGAATCCCTGAGCGATATCCTGATTATAAATAATTTGAACTTTGGCCAGATGATTTTGTAAAAGAGGGGCAATGATCCCCGGAAAGGTCGTAATCCTGTCTTTTGCGCCTTTCCCCGAGCGGACAATGACCGTTTTCATTTTGTGATCAACATCCTGAACCCGAAGCCTGACCGCTTCCATTATACGCAGACCGCATCTCTTGAAGTCATCCGGTGAAAAAGGACGAATTGTTTTATCCAGTCAGAATACGTCTTCTCCGTGTGGATGGAATAATGTTTCAGCCTCATGTAATCCCGGACTTCATCAAGCAGCTTTTTATCTTTAGAGCTTGACACAGGTTGTCTCCCCAGCTAAAAATTATCAAGGAAATATTACATGATAACAGCCTGTTTTTCAAGTTATCAGAGAAAAAAAATCTGTGAATAAATGGTTATACACAAATGAAAACAAAATGGATAATATGAAATATCTAAAAAAAGAATTATCTCGGGACGAGGTATTTAATCTTTTGTCTATTTATCATAATTGGAGAAATGGACCTGATCCCAGAAATAATTATCCAATAGAGTTGGAATTATTGGAGAAAGATTTAGAAAACAATACTTTCAAAGTATTTTTTGGAGTTTTTCTTCATATCTATCTATCGATTTTTTGTAAGATTTCTATTGTTCTTAATTTGCATAAGTTGGCATTTTGGATTACTGAAAAGCGACTTAAATTTAATCATTTAAGCGTTTGCCATTATGCTTGTTCCCTAACGAATGTTTACACTGATTTAGGTATTATGTATCTTCGCCGCAATAAAATCGAAAAGGCTACTGAATGTCTGAACAAATCTTGGAGGGTATATCCATGTCCTCATAATACCAGTTTTGGTTTTCCAACTCGGTTAAGTAGGCTGCTATCAGCTTATCCCACTGCTGAAAATTCGGTGGAAGAGTTCTTAGAAATGAGAAAAATATTTCAAAGTGTATAACCTGCGGGTCGTGCAGACCGGTAGGGCCGGTGTCGAGATATCCAAGATATCGGACCGGTCTGCACACCCTTATCGTTATAATCAAGATAAAGTGATGAGCATTTAAAATAGGAGGGGGAATGGGGCTATTATCAAAACTTTTTGGTAGGAAAAATAAGATTGAGTCACAAATCCATCATCATTATCAACCCCCTGAAAAGTTGTGTGCGACGGTTGAATTAAAGTCTCCTTATCTTCTCGCTTTCGATTTGCCAGCTGAAGGTGTAAAATATAAAATATCTGATTTTGAACCAGGGATCTATAAGATACCACTGGAAAGTATAATAAAAGCAAGTGATTCTGAACAATCTTCGGGAATAGATGTTATAGATGTTGATACCGGAGTTATCTACTTCATTGATGCCGATTTCGAGGAAAACTTTCGTAAATTTGAAACTCAACTCTTCGAGGAAACTGGTGATTCTTATGTAATGACTGAAAACCCTGAAAATTATTCGGATAATGTTGGCATTAAATTTGACTGTTTAATGGCTCCGGGTATTGGTTCAGGGTACGATTTTGTCGGAGATGGTACATATAAATTAGATGTGTCAAAAATTACTACTAACTCTTGTCGGACCAAATTAACTAATTGAAAATTAATGCAATGAATGTTAAAAAAGGGGTCATTTAAGGTCTTAGCCACCACTTTTTGACGGTAAAAAAGTGGTTTTAAGCAAGTTCAACCATCAAACCCGGCATTCCTCAATCAAATCAATCGGCATTACGGCATTACAAATGGCTCGTGCGAATAGACATCATCTTCCCGGTTATGTGTGGCACATCACTCATCGATGCCATAAGAAAGAATTTCTCCTGAAATTCGAAAAAGACAAAAACCGGTGGATGAAGTGGCTGTTCGAGGCGAAAAAGCGTTTTGGACTCGCTGTTCTGAATTATGCTGTCACTTCCAACCACATCCATTTGCTTGTAATTGACGGCAAGGAAAATGTTATTCCCAAATCGATGCAACTCATCGCCGGCAGAACGGGAAGAGAATATAATCTAAGAAAAAGCCGGAAGGGGGCGTTCTGGGAGGACCGGTATCATGCAACCGCAGTCAATACGGATGATCATTTAATCCGGTGCCTTGCATACATCGACTTGAATATGGTCCGGGCCGGTGTGGTTCAACATCCCTCGGAATGGATGCATGGCGGATATAATGAGATCCAGAATCCGAAGCAACGGTATTCCCTCATCAATCGCCAGGTACTAAGCGGTTTGCTTGGGGTGAAAGATGATGCTCAACTGCGAGAGTCTCATCGGCAATGGGTCGAGGAGATTTTGAAAAACGGTTCAAACAAGCGGGACGCGAAATGGAGCGAAAGCATAGCAGCCGGTGATAAGGAATTTGTCTCGGAGGTCAAGACAAAGCTGGGCGCAAAGGCCATTGGCCGGAAATCAGTGGAGGATAATGGGGATTATGAACTCCGCGAATTCCAAATTCCTTACAACCCTCTTTTTACCCCTGAAAAGTGTGCGCTAAGATCGGAAAACAGCTTTTTTTGGGATCTTTATTATTAAAATTCAATATGATAGCTTGGTTCGACAAGCCTAAACGCAAGCCTAAACGGTGCGCTTGGCGCCCGCAGTTGCTCCGTATTCTCATAATAAATTTATAACTCAACAAAAAAACACTACGAATGAAGATATTTTATGTGATATTAATTTTGTATACGGTGGCAGTTCTATGGGGAACTATAAAACTCGAAAATTTTCGATACAGACTATTATTTGGTTATGCTGCTGGTATAACTTTGGGATCGATTTCGTTATTAATTGTTGATTTTGATGTAGCCATTATAATTGGTCTTTTTTCAGGATTTTTTTCAACAGCGAAAATGATGATGTCTCCAAATCGATAATCAATGAACTTCAAGAATGATGGTTCCGTTTACGAGTTTATCAAGAATCAAAAAAGTTATATCAAGTTCCTGAAGATTCGCTAGGGTCAAGCTAACACTCAAGAATATAAAAGGAGGACAGCATGAATGAACAACTGAAGAAAGTATTGGCCATATCTCTGGTTCTGCTGGGCGCTGCCGCAACGGCGTTTGCGCATTGTCAGATCCCCTGCGGGATCTACGGAGACGAAACGCGTTTTACGCTGATGCGTGAGCATGTCGCGACAATTGAGAAATCCATCAAAGAAATCGATCGGATCGGCAAGGAAAGCAAGCCGGACAACAATCAGCTCGTCCGGTGGGTCATGAACAAGGACTCACACGCGGATGAGCTGGCAGAGATCGTCACTTTTTACTTCATGGCCCAGAGAGTGAAACCGGTGCCAGAGGACATGAAGGCTGATTATGCTAAATACGTCAACAAAATCACTCTCCTCCACCAGATCCTCGTTGTGTCCATGAAAGCAAAACAGACGACAGACCTGGAACTCTGCACTCAGTTGAGAACTCTCATTGATCAATTCGAGAAAAGCTACACCGCTAAGTGATCGGCTCACAGGTTGTGATTTGGTGGTACTTCTGAGGTGAGGCGGAAGAAAAGTGCCTCCTTATCTGGAAACGGTTGCGTGTCCAAACGCAAACGCAATGAGTTTTTAATCTCAATTTCTATCTAACATAACTAACCGTAATTCTTACTTTTATTTAAAAAGAAAAGTAGCAAAAAAAACCGCCTGAAGAGTGAGGCCTTTCTTTTTAGATCCCGGCAGGTTGCAGTGAGTGCAAATATCAGGTGGATTATCGGGTGCGCCATCCCCGATCAATTGACTGTTTTATTCGCGAATTTTTCCTGAAAATACCGGTCGGCCACGCACAGGGCTGAGGCCGCACCTGTGAATTCAATGAGCTCCGGCACGGAAATGGGCTGATTGAACCCGCCGAGATGGGGGCCGGTGAGGATGGGGATGTCAGCCTTACCTTTTTCAAATTCCCGGATTTGACCCTCGCTAAACCCACGGCTTTGCAGAAAATCAGAAAACGCCGCATCCGTCATGGCGGACTGCTCCGCCACCCGCAGAATTTCTTCCATATGCCGGTCCACCCCCATTTCATTGATGAGTCGGCAGACAAAGGCGTCGAGGTTCACGGGCAGAGGGCCGCAAAACGTGGTTCCTGTAAACCCATTGTAATAATTCAAAAAAATATTGTGAACGGTTTCAGCGAAAAGACGCTTATCAAACAGGTGGCGGGCGTCCACCGGGTTGCCGCCATCGTCAAATCCCACAAGTCCGGCCTCAAGGTTCCGGAAATAGGACCCGGCCACCAGCACCAGGCTCAGCACGTGGGAGCCGATGTGCTGGTAGAGTTTGCGCGAAGACCCGGAAAAAGAGATGAAATGCTCGAAATCCCGGATGCCGGTTTTGCCGATATTGGGAAACCGGCAGGAAGAGAGCCACCGGTCGAGCCGCCCGGCCCGGGGCCATTCATAAAGCCCCCGGTCTTCCCGCCGTTCCTGTTGCACCCGGTTATGAAAGAGCGGGATGGGCGCGGTGTGGACGATGCCGAAGGAGGTCAGGCGTCCCAGAAGCCATGCGTTTCGGCCCATGATATCCAAAAACGCGGCTTCGGGAAGGGGGCGGCCGTTTACATGTTCATTGGGGTAGCAGAAATAATCGAGCGGTGCAGTAAACCCCACGGCACAGGCGCGCGGGTCAATGGCCGAAGTTTCGCCGGAAGCCGCCTGCGATGAGGTTCGGGAGGCAAAAGGGAAATCGTCAATTTGGAAGACATGGCTGCCGGAAATCCGGATGGGGCAAGGAATCTGAAACCGGCGGGAGGGGGCTGGGCAGCCGCTATCATCGAAACAACCGGACAAGTGGTCTTTCAGAAAATCCATCCACAGGCCTTCATCAGCCAGCATTCCGGGATTTTCACCGGTTCGCGCCATTTTCAGCACCAGGATTCGGGAAGTATCTGAAGACGAAACAAGGACATTCCGGCCTTTCCATTGCAGCGAAGGACGGGCGGGGAATCCGGATGTTTTCATCAATTGTCCCCATGAAATTCCGGGTATGCCGGACGCCGGCTTTTCTGGCAGCCGGGGGCCTTTGACTGCCAGCGGCACACTGCCCAGAGCTTCTGCCGCCGCCCGGCAAGGTTTGCCGGAGAACTCCGTCAGAATATGGATCAGGGCGTTTTTGGCGGTTTCCGCAAGGGTCCGGTCTCTGGTTGCCTGAATCATTTCCCCCAGTCCGTCAGCGGCTTTTTTATACAGAAAAAATACCTGTTTCTGGGACGCGTGTTCCGTACCCGAAAGAACGGAAAACAGGGCATCTGCTGAATTTTTCGAAATGATATCCGGGTGTTCCTTGATGATGAACTGGAGGTTCGCCACGGTCATGTAGGTGGTGACGAAATCATTTCGCGGGCCGATCAGATAGGCTTCGGCCTCCAGCCGTTCTTTTTCAAGGTTCCAGGAATACATACATATTTAATTTTTTTTATCAATTTCAAGGGCCGCCAGAAACCCGCCGTGAATCGCGTCATCAATTTTGCCCGGCCCCTTGCAGTCGCCGATGGCGATAAAGGGAATGCCGAGCTGTCCGAGTTTCTCAGTCAGGGACCGGTCGGCCTGTGAACCGGCGGCGATGATCACCGAGTCAAAAGTCATGGACTGTTTTTCACCGGCTTTCTCAAAATCGATCCGGCCGTTTTTGATGGACAGCACACGGGCGTCGGTCTGGATGGATACCCCGAATCGGTCGAGTTTGTCAAGCACGACCCACCTTGTGGATTTGCCCATGTCCTTGCCGGCCTTGGGCAGCATTTCAAAAATCGTGACCTGTGAGGTGCCCTTCAGCATAAGTTCTTTCAGGCGTTCCGGAGTCTGGGCGTCGTATTCCATCAGAAAATGGAGGGTCTCAGGGGTGAGGGTTCCCTTGGCTGCCACGAAAAGGGCGGTTTCAAGTCCCACGGACCCGCCGCCGATGATGGCCACCTGTTTTCCCAGGGGCGGATTGTTTTTTAATACATCCCATGAGGACAGGACGCACGGATCATCCATGCCGTTAATCGGCGGAAGCAGGGCCTTGGCGCCCTGGGCCACCATCAGCACGTCCGGCTTCACCTGCGTGATCAGTGCTTCGTCCACTTCGGTGTTAAGGAAAACCGGGATGTCCAGTTTCCGGATAATGGCGCGGTAATAGCGTATAAATTCAAGCAGCTCCTGCTTGTGGGGCGGCGCGCCGGCAATCCACAACTGGCCGCCGATGTCCGAATCTTTTTCATAGACTGTCACCTGGTGACCGGCGCGGGTTGCGGTGATGGCGGCTTCCAGACCGGCGGGCCCGGCCCCGACGATCATGACTTTTTTCGGGGAATTGGTCCGGATGATCGGTCTTTCCGCCTCATAACCGGCCTGGGGATTGCCGATGCAGTACACCGGATTGCCGTTAAACACCTGGTCCGTGCATCCCTGGGAACAGGCTGTGCAGGGCCGGATCTCATCAGCCCGGCCTTCAATGGCTTTTTTCGGCCACTCCGGGTCGGCAATCAGCACCCTGCCCAGGTTGACCATGTCCGCGCATCCGTCCCGGATGATTTTTTCCGCCGAGGCCGGGTCCGTGATGCGGTTGGAGGCCATGACCGGCACGGAAACCGCGTTTTTGACATTCAGGGCCAGATAAGCGTACGCGGCCCTAGGCAGTTCCATGGGAAGCTGGGGGATCCGGGTCACATGCCATCCGCCGGTCACACTGATGGCGTCCACGCCAGCGGCTTCATAGGCTTTCGCGATCTTTGCGGTTTCCGCGTCAGTATTGCTGCCCGGAACAAAATCATTGCCCGCCATGCGGACGGTCAGGGGAAAGTCCGGCCCCAGCTTTTTACGGGCGAGCCGGATGACTTCCGTGGGAAAGCGCAGCCGGTTTTCGAAACTGCCGCCGTAGGCGTCTGTCCGGATGTTGGTGAGGGGGGACAGAAACTGGGTGAGCAGGTATCCGGCGGAAGCGATGATCTCCACCCCGTCAAAACCGGCTTCCTTCGCCCGCAGGGCTGTATCGGCAAATGCGTTCTGGACCCGGTCGATATCCTCAAGCGTCATTTCCCTGGGCGTGGTCTTGGAATAGGGGGAATATACTGCGGATGCCGAGATGGGCGTCTGGTTGTTGATTAAAAACGGATACGCGTAGGCCCCGGCATGAAACAGCTGGATCCATGCCCGCGCGCCTTCGGCTTTAATGAGGCCGGTCAGTTTCTGAAATGATGGGATGAATGCATCGTCGGCCAGGGACAGAACCACAAGTCCGGCGCCCAGTTCGTCGATGCCCACCGGCCCGACGGTCACAATCCCGGCTCCGCCCCTGGCCCGTTCCTTAAAGAAATGATAGTACCGGTCATTAAGGCGGCTGTCATAGGAATACAGGAGCCCCAGGGACGGATAGCCGATCCGGTTTTTGATTTCCAGTTTGTTGATGGTGATGGGGCTGAATAAATACGGGTACATGGAATCTCCTTCTATCGGGAAAAATGAATATGTGAAAAATTTTGAGTTTAATTTTTAAATTGAATCTAATTCAGTAAAAGAACTTTATATTAACAGAAGCCAGGGGCATGTCAATATTTAAGAGACCGGGATTTAAGAGCCGGGAATGTTTGACTCTTTGTCCTTCATCCGGTATTCATAAAATAAGCCGATGGTTGGTAAAATCAGCCACCGGGTGTTTCATGCCATAACCGCATCAATAATTGAAATTTTTTGAAGGAGGAGGGGCGCATGAATATTTTGCTGACCGGCGGTGCGGGTTATATCGGCACTCATACCTGCGTGGCCTTCCAGGAGCAGGGGCATGCGGTCATTGTGATAGATAATTTGTGCAACAGCCGGGCAGTATCGTTGACCCGGGTGGAAGAAATTACGGGTAAGCCGGTGACTTTTTATCCGCTGGATCTGCGCGACAGGGCAGGAGTGCAGCCGGTTTTTGAGCGCCATCCAGTTGATGCGGTGGTCCATTTTGCGGGGTTGAAAAGTGTGGCGGAATCCGTGGAAAGGCCGCTGATGTATTATCAGAACAATATTGACGCCACCCTGGCGCTGTGCGATGTCATGAAGCATCATGGCGTAAAAAACCTCGTATTCAGCTCGTCCGCGACCGTGTACGGCAATCCCGAAACGGTGCCCATTAAAGAAGATGCCCCGACCGCGCCGTTCAACCCTTATGGCCGCTCCAAGCGGTTCATCGAAGAGATATTAACCGACCTGCATCAATCTGATTCATCTTGGAATATCGCGCTGCTGCGTTATTTCAACCCGGTGGGCGCGCATCCCTGTGGGCGGATCGGCGAAGACCCGTCGGGTGTGCCCAACAATTTAATGCCGTACATCAGCCAGGTGGCGGTAGGCAAACTGCCGGAGCTAATGGTTTTTGGTGATGATTACCCGACGCCTGACGGAACGGGCGTGCGGGATTATATCCATGTCATGGACCTGGCAGAAGGCCATGTGCGGGCGCTGGAAAAAATTATTTCCGGTTCCGGGCTGGTAACCTATAATCTGGGAACCGGAAAAGGGTGCAGCGTCAGGGAAATCATTGCAGCGTTTGAAAAAGCGTCAGGCAGACGCATCCCTGTTAAAATATCGGGCCGGCGTCCCGGTGACGTGCCTGCGTATTATGCGGACCCGTCCCTTGCCGAAAAAGAACTGAACTGGCGGGCCATTCGGGGTATTGATGAGATGTGCGCGGACGCCTGGCGCTGGCAGTCCATGAATCCGGCGGGATATGGCGAGACCGGTTAGGGGACGTCCTTAACTATAGAGAATCTTTTAACCTACCGATACCGCGCGGTCTGTTTTTCAAATAAATGGGTGTAATGTCCGCTGAATCAAATCTTGAGTTGCTTATGCTGATGTTTTATGTAATTTTTTATAAATTTTAATTAGTTATATTAATAGACCCATAGTTTTTCAGGAATTAGCCGAGATCCATGACGATATCATTTAACCAGAATCCGGAATCTCTTTTTCCTGAGAATATTTTGAGTGCGGACCCAACCGGCAGACGCTGGCGTGTTGCCCATACCAAAAGCCGCCGTGAAAAAGCCCTGGCCCACTATCTGGCCGGAGCTGGAATTGGTTATTATCTGCCCATGGTTTGCAGACAGCAGAAAAACAATAACCGGGTTCGCAGCAGTTTCATTCCTGTTTTTAATGGTTATCTTTTCTTTCTGGCCGATGATTACGGACGCCATGCAGCCCTGCGTTCCAATCATATCGCTCGGGTTATCGATGTCGGCGATGAAGTTAAACTCGTTCAGGAATTGACCCGGATTGAAAAAGTGCTGTCCGGGGGAGTGCGGGTTTATCCTTACGATTTTATCAGTGAAGGGAAATGGGTGCGCGTCAAGAGCGGCCCCTTAAAAGATGTGGTGGGCCGGGTGGTGAGAAAAGACAGCAATTACCGGCTGGTGCTTTCTGTCGAAATTATCTGTCAGTCCATCTCGGTTACCATTGATGCGGACCAGGTAGAGCCGGCCGGCTAGATTTACAGTAATAATGCCATGAGGCAGGCTAAAATCCGGCCTGAATCATGAAAGCAAGCCTTACGGAAACGCGGTAAGGGGCTGTTGATGCCCCCCAAAGGGACGAAGTGCGCATTGAGAAACAGGATTCTTGTTCCCGAACGCCGCATGAGATTTACCGGGCTTTAAACAGACTCCGTACGGATAAGATTTATAAATTTAGATGTTTCCTGAACACAAAATACAGCTTGCATTGTTAAACGACCGGTTTGAGATTTCGGGCATCGAAAATCTGGCGCCTGAAAATCGGGACTTTTTTATTGCCGAAGCAAGCCGCCACCGAATCGCCCCCCTTCTTTACAGCAAGGTTAAACTAACCGGAGCAGAGTCAATGTTGCCGGCGGATCTGGTCCGGAAACTTCGGGAAAAATATCTGGCGGCAGCCTATCGGAATACCCAGCTTTTTCAAAAGTTAAATGAGTTGGTTGCACGTTTTAACGATAACGGGATTCCTGTTATCCTTTTAAAAGGCGCTCACCTGGGGGAGTTCGTATACAGGGATATTTCCCTCAGGCCCATGTCGGACCTGGATATCCTGGTCCGGGAAGAACACCTGTCTGAAGCCGTCCGGATCGCCTTTGGCGCCGGTTACCGGTTTTTTTATGATAAAAAAAATGCAGTAGAAAAATCCGGTGAGAGTTACTGTTACGATATATCGGAGCATTACAAACATTTTCAGCCGCTGATTCACCCGGAAACGCAATGTTTGCTGGAAATACACTGCTTTCTTTCCGAGAGAGGGTCTCCTTTTAACATCCCGGCATCCGAACTCTGGAAAACCGCGAAGCATGCAAATTTAAACGGGAATGACGTATTCCTTTTATCCCCTGAAGACCTGGTCATTCATTTATGCCTGCATGCTGCCTATGACCACTTGTTTGCTTTTGGCATCGGCGCGCTTTATGACATCGTCATCTCAGTCAAACATTACGGGAAAATTATCGACTGGCAGGAAGTCCAGCGCCGCTCAAGACAATGGGGAGCCAGCCGGTGCCTTTTATTGACGCTCTATTTCACAAAAAAATGGCTGGGTGCGGACATACCGGATGAAATGTTTGAAGATTTCCATATTGACAGAATGGTCGATATGGCGGAAGAACGAATTTTTGTGACATCCGAAACCGCCCCCCTGCACCCGCATTATGTTCAGTGGCGCAACCGAAAGGGTATTGGTGAGAAAATCCGTTATATTTTAGGCGTGTTGCTTCCATCCCGGGAATTTATGGCAAACCGGTATTTGCGGCCAAAGCATTCCCGGAATTTAATTGGCAGCTATTTTTTCCGGATTATTCAGGCTTTCAAAGGGATATATGACATAGCGGTCAGCGCATTAAATGATGGTCACTATGTTTCACGTCTCAAAACAGGGGATAATGATTTCCGCTTGCGGGAATGGCTGGTAAAATCGTAAACATGATGCATTGAGAGCTGAATAATCATGAAATATAATTGTTTTAATATGTTAAGGCCGAATTAAGATGTACGCTCTTTTTAAAGAGTTTGCCAAATTGCGTTCTTTATTGACGCGCCAGGATAAATGGCGGCTTGTTTCTTTGCTCTTCCTGATGTTCATCGGTTCGATTCTTGAGGCTTTGGGCATTGGGGCGATACCGGCTTTTGTTACCCTGATTACGAAACCTTCAGCGATATTGGAATATCCCTGGGTGGGCAAATGGTTTTCTGTTTTTTCGGATGAGCCGTCTGCCACCCTCCTCATCTGGGCGTCCATCGCACTCGTCGGGTTTATAGTTTTCAAAAACCTATTTTTAACCATGGTTTTTTATGTTCAGTCGAAAATTGTCATTTCCCAGCAGGTCAGACTGGGCGATCGCATGTTCAGGGCCTATCAATCCGCGCCATATGAGTGGTACATCCAGAGAAATTCTTCGGAGTTGTTGCGTAACATCCAAAATGATACTGCTCAGATTGTGAATGGTGTGTTGATGCCTTTTCTTAATCTGATTATGGGTCTCATTATGGCGTTTTTTGTCATGACGGCGATGATATTGAATACGCCGGATTCTGCTTTTATTACTATTTTGATAACCGGAGTGGGGATTTTTATCGTCATCCGATTTTTTCAGAATAGTTTTCAGCGTATTGGCAAAGTGATGCGGCGAGAATACGAGAAGACGGTCAAGGCGATCCAGCAAGGTTTTGGCGCTTTTGTTGATGCCCGAATCATTGGTTGCGAGAATTATCTTAATAAGGAGCATAGAGACAGTTTGGTACGTCTGGCAAAAGCCCAGGTAATGCACTCCACAATGCATAAGGCAATACCTTACTCGATCGAGATATTTGCCATTCTCGGCCTATTGGTTATCCTGTTTTTTCTCATCCATTCAATGGAATCTCTTGATCCGATTTTACCGATGATCAGCCTGCTTGGCGTGGCATTGATACGACTCAAGCAACTGGCAACACAAATCGCAACCGCTGTCAGTAATATGAATGCAGCCCGTGCATTCATTCCCGGAATAGTAAGTGACATGCGCGAACTTGATGTTATTGAATCCAAAAACCGAATGAGGGGATTGGCTGCAAAAAAAATTGGTCAATTTAGCAGGCTCAGCATTGATTCCGTATCCTATTCCTATCCAGGTACAGATACAATGGCTGTTCAGGAAATTTCTCTCGAACTCAAGCGGGGGGAAGCGATTGCTTTTGTCGGGGAAACCGGCTGCGGTAAATCCACACTTATCAATCTGATTCTTGGATTACTTGAACCACAGCACGGTCAGATTACTGTTAATGGAACGGATATTTACCAGGATCCCTTTGGGTGGCGAAACCTGCTCGGCTATATCCAGCAATCGATTTATCTTATTGATGATACAATTCAGGCAAACGTCGCTTTCGGTGTCCCAAAAAATGAAATCAATCAGGAACGACTCTGGACGGCATTACGTTCTGCCGGCTTGTATGAATTTATTATGTCTCAACCTTATGGCGTTGAGAGCATTGTGGGTGAACGCGGTATCAATCTCTCCGGGGGCCAGCGCCAGCGGATCGGAATTGCCAGGGCGCTCTATCAAAACCCCGAAGTGCTTGTGATGGATGAAGCGACATCTGCTTTAGACAATAAAACTGAAGATATCGTAATGAAAGCTATTGAAAATTTAAAAAAAGACCGAACGCTTATTATGGTGGCCCATCGCCTTAGCACGGTCAAGGATTGTGATCGCATTTATTTCATACGCCAAGGTTGTGTCGAAGATGTCGGAAAATTTGAAGAATTGGTGCAAACATCGTCCGGTTTCCGTGAACTGGCCTGGAAAGCCAATGTTTGAGATTTAGAGATATTACAGATACCCCCTCCCCCCTTATTTTTTTTGAAAAAGGGGGCTTAAGTAAATGGCATTGAATTGCGTACAGTTGTCTATAAATTTTCGGCATTAGACCCTAAAACTGAAGACTATCTATTCGGGTAAAGCAGATGGAACACCTTAAAAAGGTTTTTAAAAGCATTTTAAAAAAAATAACTCCTTCCAGGTCGCTGAATTTGCGATCAGCAAAACAATTCCGCAAGCTCGCTGATTTACTCATTGTCGAGAACAATGCACCTCGTGTGCTTGTTGTTGGGGGGCGGATACTTGGATGCGGGATACATGAACTACTTGATATTAAATCAATTCAGGTGCTTGAGACAGATATTCAGATTGGGCCGCGTACGGCATTGATTTGCGATGCTCATGCCTTGCCGTTTAGAAACAGATCGTTCGATGCGGTTATAATCCAGGCGGTATTGGAGCATGTTTTCGATCCGGTACAATGTGTCAAGGAGATATCACGGGTGCTTCCTGAAAATGGGTATGTGTATGCGGAAACGCCATTCATGCAGCAAGTTCATGATGCACCGTATGATTTCCATCGTTTTACTTATTTAGGGCATCGACGCCTTTTTCGCCAATTTTCAGAAATCGCAAGCGGACCTGTTGCAGGCCCTGGTACGGTTCTATGTTGGGCGTATGTGTTTTTTTTATCTTCTTTCTCAGACCATAAATATCTCAAGGCTGTATTGATGCGAATTGCTTTGTTTACGGGATTCTGGATCAAATATTTTGACTATTTTCTTATCAATAAAAAAGGTTCCATGGATGGTGCTTCAGTTTATTATTTTCTGGGACACAAATGTGGTACCTGTCTTTCCGATCAAGAACTGATATCTTCGTTCCGATAAGAGGAAATCCATGCAACAATTGAAGGTATCGTTTTATCTCTTGGGTGACCGAAGAAAAGCAAGCTCCAGGGTCCGCGGTTTCTGGATCGCGGAGGAGCTTCGAAAGTTCGGGATGAAATGTTCTATTATAGATGGAGAGGAGCGGGTTTCTTTTCTGCGGTGTTTAATAAAATTGCCCTGGTGTGATACGTTGTTCATTCAGAAGAGGTATTCGCGGTGGGATTTCTATATTATGCAGGTGGCGCGGTTTCTGGGCAAACGAACCGTTTTTGACATGGATGACGCGTATTCCAGTGTTAAAAGTCCAACAACATTATTTAATATTCAGCGCATCATGAAGAAAGCTTCCGCTGTTACAGTCGGAAGCCGGAATTTATTGGAATTTGCCAAACAGTATCAGGTGAATTCAATTTTTCTGCCCACCAGCATCAAGCTGGAGAACTATGATTTGCCTGCGGTGCAAAGCCAAAAGGGAAAAGCATGTCTGGGATGGATCGGTAACGGCGCTCATTATTACAAAGATTTGATAAAAATATTAAAAGAGCCCTTAACGGAAATTGCATCCCGGCATAAAATCCGGCTAAAACTTGTGGGAGCGTGTGGGCAAAAAGAACTATATCAGGAGTTTTCGAATATTCCGGGTTTGGACACCATCTTTATAGATGAGATTGACTGGGCTGATCCTTCTGAAGTCAGTGCGGCAATGCTGGATTTTGATATCGGTCTTTATCCGGTTCAGGCAACAGACTTTAATTCATATAAGTGCGGATTCAAAGCTCTGGAGTATATGGCAATGGGAATCCCGGTGGTGGCCAGCCCGGTTGGGGCCAATGCCTATGTTGTGGAACATGGCAAAGACGGGTACCATGCGGATGGGATAGACGCCTGGATTGATGCACTGACTGTATTAATATCAGACAACGCAATGCGAAAAGAAATGGGACAGGCTGGAAGGCATAAAGTTGAAACGCATTACAACATTAGGGAATCCGCCAGAAAATTGACGGAAATTATTTTTAATCTGAAAAATTGAATCAGTCTAAATAATTCGATTCAGGAATGTTCATTTGTCAAATTTGGCGGTTGAAATAGAGATGAAAGATCCGGTTGCGCGCTTTATGGAAAATGTGCGATTGATTCCTGATCATCCGGCTGTGGTCCAGGAATCCGGCACCATCAGCTACGGAGAAATGGGGGCATTAACGGCGCGCATGGCGGCATCCATCGCTAATATTTCGGAACACCCCAGAGCCATTATATATCTGCCAAAAGGGGCGCAAGCTTATTCCGCCATGTTTGCCACCATGATGGCAGGCGGGTATTATTCACCGGTAAATATGGAAGCCCCATTAAGCCGGCATATCGAGATCATTAATCAATTCCGGCCGCATGTCATTGTGAGTCAAAAGAATCTGTTGCAGGCGTTACCAGCAAGTTCTCTTGAATGTCAACTGCTTGATATTGATAATTTATCTTCCAGTGCCCTGAACGAGCCTCTTGCAGGGCATGAACTGGCCTATGTTATTTTTACATCCGGTACGACAGGGCAGCCAAAAGGGGTCATGATTTCACGAGAGGCGCTCGCCCATTATACGGGATGGGCCCTGAGCGCCATGGACGTCTCATCCGGGGACCGCTGGTCCCAACACCCGAACATCGCATTTGACCTGAGCGTTTTAGATATCTATGGCGCATTGACCGGGGGTGCGACGTTGTATCCGCTTACCACAAAAAAAGACAGACTGCTCCCCGCCGCCTTCATTAAACGGAATCAACTGACAATCTGGAATTCCGTGCCAAGCGTGATAGACCTTATGATGAGGGCGCGTCATGTTACAAAGGAAAATTTTGATTCCCTTCGTTTGCTGACATTCTGTGGAGAGCCTTTATATGAGAAACATCTTGAAGCAATTTTTTTTGCCAATGACCGTGTGCGGGTTCACAATACCTATGGACCGACAGAAGCGACCGTATCGTGTACTTTAGTTTGCCTGAAGGCGGGTAATTATATCAATTATTGTAACGGCAGTGTCGCTTTGGGGGCACCGATAGCAGGTATGGGGTTTGTGTTGATGGGTGGCAACAGCGAGGAAGGTGAACTCGGAATTTTTGGGAAACAGCTTGGGACCGGATACTGGAAGAATGAGGATGCAACGTCAAAAGCCTTTACTTCCATGAAAGTTGAGGGGGAAGACAGGCGTGTTTATCGCACGGGAGATTGGGTGGTCAAAAAAGGGGACCAGCTTTATTTTGCCGGCAGAATTGATTCTCAGGTAAAGATACTTGGCAACAGGGTTGAACTGGATGAGATCGATGTGGCGGTGCATCGGCTGGGATATGGGAATGCATGTACGGTATTTATGGATAAAAAGCTGCACTGCTTTATAGAAACAAAACGCCTGCCCGATATAGCTCAGTTTAAGGAAAGGATGGCGACAATTTTGCCGGACTATATGATACCGAACACTCTCCATGCGATTTCCAGTTTACCGGTTAATAATAATGATAAGATCGATCGTCGACAGCTATCCGGGCTGGTCAATGGTCAATAACAGTTGTCGGGATGTGATCAATCAAAACGCGGAGCCACTATAGATGGAAACTTGCAGTTATTCTGAGTTGTATGAAATTATATTGGAAGTGATTCACGCCAAACTGTCTCAGGAAGGAAATGATCCTAATGGGGTTGATGAGAATACTGATTTGATGGAACTTCTTGATTCATTTAGTATTCTGGATGTGATCATGGATATTGAGGATCGCGCAACTGTGGATGCGGACTTGGCCAAGATGGATTTCGCCAATAGAATGACGGTGCGTGATTTGATTAAAGAAATTATACGGATTAACAGCTGATAGAAAAGGGCGGGTAATGACAAATAATATCCGGTTCGCCGATATCAGTGTGCTTGACGAGAAAAGCCGTTTATCGGTGTCTCATCTGGTGATTGAATCCTTGCCGGTTTATTACAGATCAGACGGTATGGATGATGCTGAGATGGTTGCCGCAGTTGCCGGTTTAATCGGTCATGCAGGAAGCGAAATCGAGAAAGGTTTTGCAGCCTTTTGCGGAACGAATGTCGCAGGCACAGCTACTTTTCTTCATAGTGAACACCTGCAGAGAGCGCGTCTTGTCGGCGCCCAGGCATTGTTAAGGTTACTGTCAGGACCATCGGCCAGACAATTTCGAAATAATCTGAAAAATTACAATACCGGATTTGCGGAGGTTCCTGATGGCGCCATTTATCTGAGCCGGTTTGCGGTTGATCCGTATTATCGTGGAAAAGGTCTGGCCGACCAGATGATGGAACGATTCCTCTCATTAAGGCCGGACGGCGGGGACAGATGGAGCCGGGCATTTCTCCATGTTGACCGGCAAAACCACCGGGCAGTGGCCTTTTATACCCGGCATGGTTTTGGCGTTTATGAACCCGGTGAAAGGTATCTTACAATGGAACATTTACAAATTTGACACCATTTCGGAATGTGGCTGCAAAATGCTTGAACTAGACACCGATATCCGGCGACACAGAACTGGAAATTGGAAAACCATCGTTTCAAAATCCGGAAAGAATTACAATGTCGAATAATTATGAAATCATTCAGTCAAAAAAGGATCTTCTCCGATTTATAAAAATGGATTTGGCGGTTCGTGGGATAGAGCGTCTTCCCAAATTTTACCAGATACGAAAACCAATTGTTCATTATACCGTTTTATTGAGAAAGGTTGAGTATCTGCAAAATGTAAAACATGGGTTTTTAACTCGATTTTTGTGTAAAATTTATCAGTTGCGCCTAAAACTGCTGGGAGCGAAATTGGGATTTTCCATTTCCCCGAACACGTTTGGGCCGGGTTTGTATTTAGTGCACTGGGGCAGCATAGTGGTCAGCTCGAAAGCCCGTTTCGGTTCAAATTCCCGCCTGCATTCGTGTGTGAATGTGTCTGGTGCTCCGGTAATCGGAGAAAATGTTTATCTCGGGCCGGGGGCTGTCATAACGGGTGATATCTCAATCGGGAATAATGTAACCATCGGTGCAAATACAGTAGTGTATTCCTCTTTTCCGGACAATGTTACAGTTCTTGGAAACCCGGCCCGTGTTGTCAAGAAAAAAGCTTAAATAAACGCCATCTGATGCTTTAGATCTGTAGCTATATGGATCAATTGACCTTATTGTGAATTCCGGACAGGAAATGAATATGATTTTATCGCGGCAGGATTTTATTTTTTACTGTAATGCCGGCAAAGCCGTTCTGAGAAGGAAGCGCAATGTAATTTTTTTTAATGATATCGATAATTTGCAAAATAATTTGAAAAACAATATTATGGTCGCATTTGGTTCTGTTCCCAAGGATGGCGGCACTTATACCTTTTACAGGACCATCAGACCCAAACTCCTTGAACACGGCATTGACATGCGATGTGTTACGGTCGGGAAAGCGGAGGCGGGTCTGGTTGAAGCTTCCTTTGTGGATGACGGATGTGTGGTTCTGGCGGAAACCATTACAGATGTAAAGAAACAGGCGATGGTCTTTACGGAATGGTGCGAAAAAACAGGGATCGATATTGTTTTTGCCATTAACTCGGTTGCCATATTATCCGCACTTCCCCATCTGCCGGAAAAAATTAGAGTCATGGCGAGGTGCGCCAATGCATTTGACCATGGATACAGGATTACGGCATCCTGCTATGATCGGCTGGTGCGTATCGTCACCACCGCACCGCGCCATGGCCGGGATCTGATTAACGATTATAATGTTCAGGAATCGCGAATATGCATGATTCCGAATGGCATTGATGGTGATTTGTTTGAGGAAGCCGCAGGTAATCGGAGGGGCGAGGATGCGATTTTACGGTTAGGTTTTCTGGGGCGTCTGGAGCACAACCAGAAAGGCGTACTGTTTTTGCCGGACATTTTAAACCGGTTGCATCGTCAGGGCGTAAAATTTACCTGCAAAATCGCCGGTAAAGGGGTGCATGGAAAAGCTTTGGCGGACGGACTGAAAGGCCTTATTCAAAAGCGGATCGTCGAGTTTGTGGGGCCTCTTTCTCCAGACGAGGTGCCTGGCTTTCTCGGAGGTTTAGATGTGTATCTCTTCCCGTCTCAGTTTGAAGGGTGCCCCAATGCCCTTCTTGAGGCGATCATGGCTGGCTGTGTGCCCGTGGTCTGGTTAATCGAAGGCATTACGGACTTTATTATTAAAGATGGCCTTACGGGCGTCATTTGCCAGATGGGCGATTGTGACGCCTTTGCCGATAAAATCTCAATGTTTGCCGGTGATCGTTCGAAGCTGCAAAGCATGTCCGGTGCCGCTGCCAGGGACGCACGGGAACGGTTTTCGCAAGCTCGGGTTGTGGCTGATTACGCCCGCCTGATTCAGGATGCCATGCGAACACCACCACCTATATGGGGGCCCGTGCCGTGGTCGTCCTTTCGACCGGACCCGGCATTTGCGGATTACAGGCGGTGGCTCTCCGTCTTTCCGGGATCGCTCAAGCGGCTAATCAAAAATTGCCTGTTTTATGTTGGTTTATCGGATCGTTATTATGCCTAACCTTGCATTGAGGCGGGGCGGAAGTGATCGGCCTTCTCTTTCCCGGACAGGATCGACGCAGCAGTCCCGGAAAAAGTCCGGAACCATTCGGTGGTTAGGGGGTATGGTGTTTCTTCTGCTGGCAGCACCCAAACTGAGAATAATGGTTGGGCCTGCGCCCTTATATATCATTGATGGCATCATTGCCCTTTTGCTGTTATCAGCAAACCGGATGCCCCCTGTGAATTGGTCTGTATTAAAACCATTTCCGACCCTTGTCTCCCTGTATCTGATATTTATTTACATTGGCGAGTTTCGGGGATTTATAATTTACGGAAGGTTGTCAGAATCTGTATACATGATCGGGGAATTTACGCTTGGCGTTTTTCTGTTTTTTATTGTCCCCCGTATAGTGAGGGATGCGGAGTCAATAGCCTTAGTGCTGAAAGCCATCGTAGCAGGCTTGTTATGCTGTTCCCTTGTCACCATCATGTATTCGCTTGCTCCGACGCGCCTGTTTGTGATGAACACCGTCTTGTCCTATAAATTTCTGGTTCCTGAAGCCGAAAGTCTGGCGCAACAAACATTGTATTACGGAGGCTTGACAGATGCGATGCGGGGACAGTCCCTGATTGGCACGTCTACCATTACTACCGGATTTCTGGGAACCATGTGGGCATTTACGTTTTTGGCCGCCAATTGGCCCGGAATTGATGGAAAATGGCGCACGATGGCGCATATCGCTTCCATTGCTACACCGATCGCTATGTTGATGACCTATGGCCGGGCAGCCTGGTTTACAGTAATCGTTATCGGTGTCATGTCGCTTATTTTTGGTTTCGTAAAAAGCCGGCGAAATGCCGTTATTTTGGTGATCGGCTTATTCATTGCGGTCTTCAAGTTCGGGTGGCAATCGGAATTGTTTATGGTGGATCGCGTCGTCAATAAAACGCAGATTACCTTGGCAGACCCCTATGGAGATGAAACCTTTTTACCACGATTATTGTCCTTCACCCAACCATTTTCGCATCTGTTGGAACATCCGCTCTGGCTGATTGCAGGAACTGGCAGGGTCGGTCAAAAACTTTCTAACCGGGGAGACTTAGTGGCTGAGCTCTATGATGCGGCCGGATTGCCCAAACATTCAGGCTTTGGCATGGCCTATTATTGTTACGGGTTATTGGCGGCGCTCACTCACACTTTAATCATGTGGAATGGATTTAAACTGATTTGGAAGCGCCTGCAGGCGATACCCCCAAAAGGAGTGCCGTTTTACAAAATAACCTGGCAGGCATTTCTGATGACATGGGTCGGCTTGATTTGTTGGTGGCTTCCGGGCCATGCCATGATCGGGGAAGCCCGCGGGGTGATCCTGTTTTTCTTTTATTATGGCTTTATGATGGCTTGTGATCAGCTACTGGCAGATCAGGTAGCTGAAGTGCCTCTGCGATGAAAGCGATGGTCGTCATTTTGTTGTCAGATAAACGGTCCGGGTCGACCATGTTTGAGAATGAACTTTGCAATCACCCGGATATTAATCATGTGGCATACTCTCCTCATTCCTATCGAGAGACACACCACTGGCTGAAAGCCGCATGCATGCTGAACATGCCGAAGCCGCTTTTTTACGGGAATCGGGTATACCGGGGGTATGGGTCCCGAAAGGGCGCGCGGCAGTATATGATTGACTGTATTCGCGGGAATGTGCCTGATTTTGAAATACCCCGTGATGATGAAGCCTTGATTTTTGAAGGGTGGAACGCCATGTGCCGGAAGTACGCAAAGCCGGTTTTTTTTGAAAAATCACCCCAGCATCCGCATCACTGGGCCGCACTGGATTTAATGATGAAATGGGCGGAAACGGATGAATTTGACGTCCGCTTTATTGGATTGGTTCGAAATCCCATGGCGGTAATGTATTCTGCCTTTGAACTTTTTTCAACGGACCCGGTCGAAAGGCAGTTCGGATGGGCCCATTGTTACCGTAATATTCTGGCTGTAAAGGATATGGTCGGTAAAGACCGGTTTTATTTTATCCGGTATGAGGATTTGATTGACCGGCCGAAGACAGTGTTCGGAGAAGTCTGTGAGTTTCTCGGGGTGGACCAGTGTGATACTTTGGGGGGACAAGTCCATAAGGGTTCGGTTGCCCGATGGATAGCAGACCCGGCTTACACTCTGAAACTCCATGACAGTGTCGCTCGTGTTGCGAAGATTTTCGGCTATCAGGAAGAAGACCTCTATAATCCGCCAAAGCCTGGATTGACAAGAAATCAAACCCTCAACCGATATGTCCGGGGGAAGTTAAGGCTTGCAAAGTCAAGAATTTTTGATCAATTCATCAAACCGGTAATGTTGAATCTGTTTCACCGGAAATAGGAACGCAATGGCAATACATAAAATAGCCGAAGGGATCAGACTGACGCTGGGAGTCGTGGCAATCAGCCGGAATGAGGAAAAGGACCTGCCGGCGTTCATTTCACATCTGGAGCCATGGGTGGATGAAATCGTCGTGGTTGATGACGGATCAACCGATCAAACCATCCGTATCCTTAATAAAGCCGGTCAGAAAGTGAGGTGTGTCGAACAGCGGATGGACCCTGAATTCGGTTTTGCCGGTCAAAGAAACCGGGGTATAAAGGAAGCGCATTCCGACTGGCTCCTGCATATGGATATTGATGAGCGGGTGCCTCCCGCCCTGGCTGCGGAAATCCTTGCGGCTATTTTGGCTGGGCGGTTTGATGCCTACCGTTATCGCCGTCTGAATTTTTTTCTGCACAGGCCCATGAAGGCCGGCGGATTTCAGGATTGGAACAATCCGCAGCTTGCGCGAAGGGACTTTCATCATTTTGAGAATGCCATTCATGAGGCCTGTATTATTAAAAACGGTACCGGAACGATAGGGCAGCTGAATGAACGGATGTGGCACCTAAATGATGAGACCTATCAAGAACGAATGGAAAAGAGCCTGGTTTATTGTCAGAACCAGGGCAACCGCTTGGCGGCAAAAGGAATAAGAATGAAATGGTATCATTTGTTGCTTTTACCGATGATGGAATTTTTAAGGAAATGGGTTCTGAAACGCGGATACCGGGACCGGACACCGGGGTTTTTGTTTGCCTTGCATGCCGGCAGCGCCATGTTCCGGGCCTGTGCGCTTGTCTGGGATGAGCAGAACCGGTTGAAAAGATCTGATTTGGAAAATCAACTCCACAAAATGTGGACATATCATGGGAATGATTCCGGAAGATAAAAATTTTTTGAAAGAGAGTCATGCGGATCATAAACGGATTACTGTGTCTGAAATGGGAAACAATTCAACAATACTGAGTCAACGGGATTTTCTTCCGGGATGGGTTTCTGCCGTTGTCCCTACGCATAACCGTTCGGCCCTTTTGATAAATGCTCTGGAGAGTATCCGGAACCAGTCATATCGTCCCATTGAAATCGTGGTCGTGGATGACGGGTCCACTGATGATACGGCAGAGATATTCCATGAATGGGCGAACAGGCATGACAATCCTGAACTATTGACTGCCCGGTTAATATGCGGCCAGTCAAACCAGGGGGCAAATACCGCCAGAAACCGGGGAATAGCCGAATCACGCGGAGAATTTATCGCTTTTCTGGATAGCGATGATCAATGGCTGCCGCAAAAACTGTCAAAGCAAATACCAATTTTGCAGCAAAATGAGGATATCGGTGGTGTCTATTGCGGAATGCGCAATATTGACCTGACAACTGGAGAAAAAGAAACGGACTCCCCCCGCGCCTATCCGGAAGGAGACCTGCTCCGGCAGCTTTTGATTCATGATGTCACGGAAGCTACCTCCGCCTGGGTAGTCAGGAAAGAATGTTTTTCCCGAGTGGGTAAATTTGATGTCTCACTGCCTGCCCGACAGGACTGGGATATGTGGATCCGGCTTTCAGAAAAATACAGGATCGGCTGCGTTCCGGAAATCCTGGTCGAACAGGGCAATCATCCGGGGGAGAGGGTCCGGTCAAAAACACATCGGGAAATTGAGGCGCACCAGACGATTTTTAATAAATATGCTTTTCTGAGGATCGGATTCCCTTTTTGGGTGAGTCTGCAAGCCCGTTCGGCAATGTACCGCCGTCGGGGACGCGTTTATTTTCATCGGGGGATTTCAGGTAAAAAGGCGTTTGTAATGTATTTGCTGGCCATACTTGTCTGGCCCTTTAATTTTGATTCATATGCAGCGTTTATAGGCATGATATTATCCACTGAATTAAGACGAAAAATACGATCGAAATGGAATCGCGTATTCGGAAGAACCAGACTGGCGATCAAGACTCATTAATCAAAGGACAGAATCAAGTATGCGCCAAGGAACAAGAACCCGGCTGTTGCAGGTCATGGAAAACAGGTTGGGTGTAATTGACTTAAACTATTATAAAAAACTCAAAAGAATTGAAGAATTATCCGAAATGGTGGCGACCTATACAGATCCGGAAGATCGGATTTTAGACCTTTGCTCAGGAGCATTTCTGCTGGAATGCATTCTTGAAGATAAGGGTTACATTTTTTTAACAGCTGTGGATGTTGACGATAGGCTCTCTTCTTTGCACAAGCATTTCACTGAAGCCGGACTGTTAAAACATACAATTTTTCATAAGCAGGAAATCACTGAATTCCAATCAGCAGAGTTATATTCGTTTATTACTCTTTATGATTGTGCCTATTATCCGGGAAACAATATCGTAAGTATGCTGCCTCAACTGCAAAAGTTGCTCAAAAATGGGGGGTGGATTTTTTTTGATGTGTACGATGAGTCAGTATATCGATCTATAAGATTTTTTTATAATCATTTCCGCAAGAAATATCGTAATAGAAAGATGTATAATCTTGATAAAGTAAATTGTGCTTTGATTAAAAATGGGTTTGAAATTATTAACGTGAATGTTGAACTTGGAACAAAAAATATATTTTTCAAATTGTTTTTGACACTCATCTATAGGTTCACTGGACGAGCACTCGTGGTCAGGTACTTGGTTCGTAAAAATGGTGTCAATTAGAATTGATTCATGTAAAGTACTTTTATGAAAGAAAATCATAAATTTATATTAACAAAATATTTATCTATTATATCCACCAAGGCAAAAATTCTGGACTATGGCTGTGGAAAAGGAGCCCTCGTAGAGGAAGGCATCAGGCAAGGTTTAGACATTTATGGAGTTGAGGCCTTTTCGTATGGCGGCGGCGTAAAAATTAAAGAGTATTTGCAGGAAAGAGGGATTCTCGGCAATAAAATAAAAGAGCTGGAAGGGGATTTCATACCGTTCCCGGATCATCATTTTGATTTTATTGTTTCAAACCAAGTGTTTGAGCATGTCAAAGATTTGGATAAATGTTTATCTGAAATTAACAGGGTGCTAAAGGATAATGGCCAATTATTATGCCTGTTTGCCTCAAAAGACGTCATACGGGAAGGTCATTGCGGGATTCTCTTTGCCCACAGAATACCCAGATCAACATTCCGTTTTTACTGGTTGGTGTTTTTCAGGTCATTGGGATTCGGGAGATTAAAGAAAAGAAGAAGTGTCAGGGAATGGGCAGCATTCTTCAATGAGTGGCTGGTTGATTCAGTCAGCTATCGAAGCATGAATGAAATAAATAAAACATTTAACCAGCATTTTGTTTCACGCATCCACATTGAAGATGATTATGTCACCTATCGATTGGAAAAAAAAAACAATCGATGGCTGGCTTATCTTTCAAAGGCTCATTCGATCAGATTCTTCACTCGGGCATTTTGCCGAAAATGGGGTGGTCTTGTTTTTATTTCGTATAAAAACAAAAAATTATGAAGGGGTATCGTTGCATATAGCCTACTTTTCAAACCAGTTTGCTGACCGGGAAGGGCATGGTCTGGCCCGGTATTCCCATCAGCTTTATGCCTCTTTATGTAAAACCCGGCCGGAGATTAAGGTCATCCCGGTTGCCGCATGGAGCAGCCGTAATGCGGATGAGGTCAGTCAACTCCGGGAATCATATGAACTTCAACTGCTGCCGTGGGGAAGACGCTGGACGCCCCTGGCCTGGGCCTTTTTGGACAGACCGCCGGTCGAATATTGGCTTCGCTCTCCGGTGGATGTGGTTCATGCGGTCTCGCTCGGTTATCCAATTTCTACTCGCAAACCTTATGTGGTGACAGTTCACGATATTGGTCCATTGAGCCATCCTGAATTTTTTTCAAATACCCGCCCCTGGATAATGAAAAAAAGCCTGAAGCAGGCCATCGACAAGGCGGATGCGATCATATGTGTTTCCAGATCAACGGCTGAAGAAGTCGAATCCTATACCGGTCTGAATTTGTCTGATCGTATTCAGGTAATTCATGAAGGGGTGACGCCGTTTTTTTTTGAAAAGACCCAAACGGGCTGTCTGGCAACGCTGATGGGTTTGCCGGCGCCCGGAACTCCATTCATTTTAGCTACAGGAAAAATAAGTCCCCGGAAAAATATAGCCCGGCTTATTCAGGCTTTATCAAAAGTTGCTGAAATCATCCCTCATCATCTGGTTCTGGTCGGGGGCAGCGGCTGGGACATGGATGCGGTTTACAGGGAAACCAATAATCCGGCGGTTGCCGGCCGGGTTCATCAGATGGGCTACGTGACAGATGATCAACTCCGGGCTTTATATAATTCCGCCAGTCTATATATCCATCCGTCATTGTATGAGGGGTTCGGTCTGACGGTGCTGGAGGCAATGGCTGCCGGGTGCCCGGTTATCACATCGAATGTCTATTCCTTGCCTGAAGTTGCCGGTGACGCGGCTTTGCTGATTGATCCGTATAATGCGGACGAAATGGCAGAAGCGCTTAAGGCATTATGCACCAATGAATCTATGGCGGAGGAATTGCGCAGGCGGGGCTTGGAAAGGGCGGGGACCTTCACCTGGGGGAAGTGCGCCGAACAGGTGGCCGAAGTGTATCGCCGTGTTGCTTGAAGCCGGTTCGCCAGATGGTTATTGGTATAGTGGGCTAATTATTCGTGGTCCTTTAGAAACTGAGACATGATTCCAGACGAAAGTATTTTTATTGTATCTCTTGATTTTGAGCTCTATTGGGGAGTCAGAGATAAACGGACAATCCGGGATTACAAAAGTAATCTTAAGGGAACCGGAAAGGCCATTGAAGAAATCCTGGCAGCTTTTCGGGAATATGATATCCATGCAACATGGGCAACGGTCGGTTTTCTTTTTTATAAAGATGAAAACAGTTTAAAAAAAAGCTATCCCGCCAAGCTGCCGCAATATGAGAATCAGTCATTATCTCCCTATCAATATATAAATGAATCCCGAAAGCTTGAAGCGCAATATCATTTTGCGCCGGGCCTGATTGACCGGATCCGTGAATGTCCCCATCAGGAAATTGGCACTCACACCTTTTCTCATTATCATTGCCTGGAAAATTCACACACCCTGGACGCTTTTCGGCTGGATTTATCCGCCGCATTAAAGGCGGGAGAATCGACCGGGTTAAAGATGAAAAGTTTTGTGTTCCCGCGAAATCAACTAAACAAGGACATTATTCCGATTTTGAAAGAACTGGGAATAACGGCTTACAGGGGAAATGAGCGAAACTGGTCATATACGTCTGCCGGCAATAGAGAATATAATACGATTCTCCGAAGGTCATTCCGGCTGCTGGATGCTTATCTGAATTTATCCGGTCACCATACTTACCCCATCGATGAGGTTGCAAGGGAGAAACCATACAACATGCCTTCCAGCCGGTTTTTAAGGCCATATTCCAAAAAATTATCATTCTTTGAGCCGTTACGGTTGAAGCGAATCAAAAGGGCAATGACTTATGCTGCGCAAAAGAAGACCATCTTTCATCTGTGGTGGCATCCGCACAATTTCGGCTCCAATACAGTTCAAAGTATCTGTTTTTTAAAAAAAATATTAAATCATTACAGAATATTAAAGAAAAAATACGGCATGCAGTCTCTGAATATGGGGCAGGTGTCCGATCTTTTAGATAAGGCAAGGAAAAACGGTGCTTAAGATATGTGTGCTGATCAATTCGCTGACGCTTGGTGGCGCGGAAAGGCTGGCAGTAGACCTTTATGAAGAATATAAACAAAAAGGTATCCATGTTATTTTCGTATGCCTTGAAAAAAACAATTTTTACAACATCAGAAGCGGAAAAGTCTATTACCTTTCAGACCAAACCGGCAATGATGAAGGCCTGTTTAAGAAATTATTGTATCTGTTCATATCTGCCATAAGGTTAAAGAAATTATTAAAAAAACATGAAATCACGATGGTTCAGAGCCATATTTACAGAGCCAATTATGTCAACGTGATTGCGAAACTGCTTGGCTCGCATCACAAAACCCAGCTTGTAAACCACGGGATCGTCAGCCGCTATAAAACCGAAAATCTGGCGGGATGGGTCAACCTGTGGTTAATCAAATTACTTTACAAAAAATCGGATCAGTTGATTTTTCCTTCAAACGGAATGATGCAAGACCTGAAAAAATGGGGTGAATTTAAAAATGATATGATTGTCATTAACAATCCGTTTGATGTGGAAGGAATTCTTAATCTTAAGGATGCGTCAATAAATCCGGAAGACTTTGTTTTTGATCAAAACAAGAAATACCTGGTCGCCGCCGGCCGGCTGGAAAAAGTCAAATGCTTTCCGGATATTATCTCAGCAGTCGGCTTGCTGAAAAAAAACGGTTTTGATATTGAATTGATAATTCTCGGTGATGGCCCGGAAAGAGCAAATATCCAGGCATTGATTAGCTATTTGAATCTGCAGGGGAATGTTCATTTACTGGGCAGGGTGGGAAACCCGTTTAAATATATCACCCGGTCGGATATTTTGATATCCGCATCAGAATATGAAGGGTTTTCCAATGTTATTGTTGAGGCATTTATAGTTGGAACGGCCGTTATTTCAACGGATTGTGAAAGCGGCCCGCGGGAGATTCTGGCGCCCGAAACCGATGCGCGGATTAAATTAAAACCAAATGAGATTGAAAACGCGCAATTCGGGGTGCTGGTGCCGGTGAATGATCCTGAAACGTTGGCTAAAGCAGTGAAAGCTTTGCTGGAAGATCAAGACCGGCTTGCCTGGTATTCAAAAAATGGAATTTCCCGGGCGAAAGAGTTTGACAAATCAGTGATCTCTGAGAAGTATATCAAGAGTTTTAATGCATTGCTGGAATAATCGCCTGTGGCCAGAATTGCAATTGTTTTAAATACTTCCTGGAATATCTACAATTTTCGCTTGCCGCTTCTGGACCACCTGAGGGGGCTTGGCTACGAAATCCTCGCCGTGGCGCCCGAAGACGAATACAGTCACCGGATTCCTTATCCATTCCATCATATTCCCATAAAATCAAAGTCTCTTAATCCTGTCGGAGACCTGCTTCTTTTTTTTAACCTTTACCGGGTATTCAAAAAAACAAAACCGGACATATTATTGTTGTATACGATTAAGCCGAATGTCTACGGGAATCTTGCGGCTCACCTGTTAGGGATAAAAACTGTCAGCAATATTGCGGGTCTGGGCGCCTTGTTCATTAACCCCGGCCGGGTGACGAAGCTTGCCAAATGGTTATATCGTTTGGCGATGAAAGTGCCGGTAAAAGTGTTTTTCCAGAATAATGAAGACATGGAAATGTTTATAAAAGAAGGCCTTGTATCTAAGGACATTGCAGAGAGAATTCCCGGATCGGGAGTGGATCTGGCCAGATTCCATTGTTCTTCAGACATTGTAAAAAAAGAAGGGAAGTTTGTCTTTCTTTTATTGTCCAGAATGCTTTGGGATAAAGGGGTGAGGGAATATGTGGAAGCAGCCAGACTGCTTTTACGGAAACGGACGGATGTTGAATTTCAATTGTTGGGTTTTCTCGGCTCGGATAATCCGCAGGCCATATCCAAAAAAGAAATGGACCAATTAACTGCAAGCGAAGGAATCATATATCTCGGTGTTTCTGATCATGTTGAGGCGTTTATACAAAAGGCCGATTGTGTTGTTTTGCCGTCCTACAAAGAAGGTGTGCCCCGGTCATTACTGGAAGCTGCAGCAATGGCCAAACCCATTATTGCTACGGATGTGACCGGATGCCGTGACGTGGTTGAAGACGGCGTCAACGGGTTTTTGTGTCAGCCAAGAGACAGCCGGGCGCTGCTTGAAAAAATGGAGAAAATGATCGGATTGGACGGCAGGGAGCGGACCCGATTGGGCAATAACGGGAGAGACAAAGTTAAAAAGAATTTTGATCAGAATATCGTGATCGAAAAGTATGCGCGCACGGTAAGAGATACTCTTGTTTGTGGTAAAAAGTGATATTATGGGAACGATATTCGGCATATTTTTAACTTCATTAATACTGGCCATGGCGTTTACCCCGCTGGTGATCCGGGTCGCTAAAACATTTAACCTGGTGGACAGGCCGTCTGCCAGAAAAATTCATTCCATCCCGGTCCCCCGTATTGGTGGCGTTGCCATTTTTCTGGCCTGTTTGCTGGGAGGGGCTTCCTGTTTTTTTTATAAAACAGACATCACGGTGACAATTTTTCAGGATTCCCGAATTTATTGGCTGGCCTTCGGCTCTCTGATGATATTCGGGCTCGGTTTTATTGATGATTTGTGGCGGCTGGGCTATCTCGCCAAATTTTCCGTGCAGATTCTGGCCGGCATTGTCGCCTATAACGGCGGTCTCAGAATTGAACTTGTCACTTTTTTCCCCCTTCATTCTTTGGCGCAAACCGGACTTTCTCTTCCGGTTACGGTCTTCTGGGTGGTTCTGGTAATCAATGCGATTAATCTGATTGATGGACTGGACGGCCTGGCGGCGGGCGTCGGATTCCTGGTCTGTCTGGTCCTTCTCATCCTCAGCGTTTTAGGGGGGAGATATGTCCCGGCTGCAGCTCTGGCCGCCCTGGCAGGATCTCTGCTGGGGTTTTTGGCCTTCAATTCTCATCCGGCCTCTATTTTTATGGGCGACGGCGGCAGTTATTTTATCGGTTTTATGCTTGCCTCGGTCAGTATGATGGGGTCCATCAAGGGACAAACTGCTGCCAGCCTTCTGATACCCATGATTGCACTCGGGTTTCCGCTCATGGAAACCATCTGGTCAACCATTCGCCGGTTCATTTACGGACAGAAATTATTCAGTCCGGACAGGGACCATATCCATCACAGGATGATGGCGCTGGGGCTTTCCCAGAGAAGAGTCGTATTGATTTTATATGGTATTACGGTGCTTATGGGCGGATTTTCAATCGCAATGGTTTATGCCCATGACAATAAAACAGCCTTGCTGCTTCTGCTTTTTGCTGCAAGTGTAATTATTGGCATACAAAAACTCGGATATCTTGATTTTTTGCGCAGGGACAGTTTCAGGTACTGGTTAAAAGATGTCTCGGATGAAGCCGGTATTTCATTGGAAAGGAGAAGTTTTTTAAATTTTCAAATGGCCATTCAGAATTCAAAAGATATTGAAGCTATGTGGGAAAACCTGACAAAAGCATTACAATGGCTTTATTTTGATCTCATTGAGTTAAGAATGGAAAACCAGTCACCACTGCCTGGGCAGGACGTCCATTTTTTCTGGTGGAACAAAGAGAGAGACGGGGACGCAGACAAGGACAGGGATTCTTTTTTAAAGCGGAAAACGCTGATGAAGCTGGAGCTTCCCCTGACATCAGATGATAATAAGACATCAAATGGGAATGTAACCTACGGCACGCTTTGGCTGGTCAAAGATTTAAAGCGTGATCCGATCAGTTATTACACCATGAGGCGCATTGAACATCTGAGACGGACTGTGATCAAGACCATTGAAAAGATAGGGAAAGCGGAAACCTGAATCTTGTAATTTGACAATTCCGATGGGGTTGGGCAGCGTATAAGGTTTATTTTGTTTTTATTGTCCGTGCCTTTCGGTATTCTTCTTCTGCCCGGTAGCCGATGCCCAGTTTTTTATAACTGTCGCCGGCCATATTATGCAATTCATAATCATCCGGAAAGTATCGGATTGCCTGCTGAATGATGTATAAAGCGTTTTCATCGGATTGGTTTTTTTTGTAAAATCGATAAATATGGGTAAAGTGATTTTTATTGATTTTCTTTTCAAAGGGCATATATTCCAGCGCTTTTAAATATGATGCTTCCGCTTTTTGACGCTCACCCAGAGAGTCGAAAAAATCGCCCAGTGCCAGGTGCGGTTCCATCCTGTCCGGTAATGCCAGATACATTTGTTCCTCGGGAATTTGATGCAGTACCATCAGGGAAAGGCAGGCATCGGTCGCCTTCGGATTAATCGTCAGGGCTGACCGCAAAATTTCAAGCCCTTTTTCCTTCTGATTTTCTTCAAAAAGCATGGCGGCATATGTGAAATATGCCGCCATGCTTTTTTTGTCGTATTGAATGCTGTTGCGGAAAAGTTTTTCTGCCAATCCACCATTCCCCTGCCGATAAGCAAAGGCCCCGGCTTCGTGGAGGTGCTGACTGTTTGTCGGATCCAGGCGGACCGAGTCCGCGTAATATTTATAGGCGGTTATATTGTTTTCCGTCATGGCGGCTGCATGAGCGGCAGAGAGGCGGTATGTGGCATTGAAGGAATCTAATGCTGAAGCATCAAGTGCCGCCCGGGTTATCCGGTCAATGTGGTTTTTTGAAATGTCAGACACCGGGGAGATGTTCCGGTAGTCTGAAAAAAGGCAATTGGCAACCATTGCGCCGCCATTTGTATAAACCGTCCCGACACATAAAAGCAGGGCGGAAGTTCCGGTAATAAACGGCCTTATGTTTGATCTTTTTAAACTGGTTGACGGCAGGCCGTTTCGCATGCGGGTATGCACTGTTGACACCGCAACTGCAAGGATAAAGAAAAAATAAAGTCCGTTGGCGCCGATCTGCATGTTAAAATCAACCAATGAATGGAGCAATATGGCGCTGAGGGATGCCGCACACCCGATAAACAGATAAATCGGAAATTTTTCCCGGCGAATGGCATATGTCCGGGCGGCAAAACGGAAAATAGAAAAAAGACAGAGAAGCATCAGGGACGTCATAACGGTTCCGCCGGTGCATAAAAACTCAATATAATCGTTATGGGCATGTTCAAGAATATCATTTCCCGGCAGCGTCCGGTAGCCGGGATAAATATTTTCATATGTCCCCGCACCGCTTCCAAATAAAGGGAAGTCTTTAATAATATTTTTGCTGTCCTCCCACATGATCAACCGGTCACTTTGCAGAACAATCTCACCGGATTGGTTCCGGATATTTTCAAACCGCTTGAAAATCGTGTCCCAGCCCTTTGTGCCGGTCAAAAACAAAACGGCCACGAGAATAAGAGCAATCAAGAAGCTCGTTCTTTTTTTTGTTTTTAAAACAAGCAGTAACGCAAAAATACCCATCGACAGGGTCATCGAAATGATTCCGCCCCGGGAAATACTTAAAAATATGGATGTTGCGGTGAGGATGGCGGCCGCACCATATAAAAAATGGTGATTGACCTGTTTCTGATTAAAAAAATCAGCTATTTTCTTTTTAAAAGGCATTTCGGCAAGGGTGGGGCGGTATACCAGAAACAGGCTTAACATCAGGGGAAAAATCATTTCCATGAATCCGGCATAATGATTCCGGTTCACATAAGGCCCTGCCGGTGTCCCGCCCTGACTTAACTGTCTGATCCATAAAATATTTTCATGGGACGTATGGTTCGGCCCTCCCGTTATAAATTCTATAATCACAACGATTGACAGAAGGCCCGCAAGCCCGGCAATCACCGCAAGCGTTTTTTTTAAAAGCAACCGGTCGGATAAAAACTGTATGGCAGTGACGTAAAAAAGCGCATACGCGGAGAACCGGAAAAATTCCATCAAAGTGGCGCGTGGATAAATGGAAAGCGGAATCCAATCGGAAGGGCCGGTGAGTTCAAAAGAATTGTGATAAATTGCAAAGGCCGCAGGGGACAGGAGTTTAACAAGATGGATCGGGAGAGGAACGATCTGAAATAATATAAAAATATTAACCAGCACCAGGGGGATGAGGCCCGGCACCTTGTAAAGCGGTTCTTCCCCTTGTGAAAAACATAGAAACAGGGCGCTTGCACAGATAGTGAATTCCATTATCAGATAAGACCATATCTCCACCGTGCCAAAGGCTAAGGGCGAGAATAATAACGCAGTCAAAAAAAGATAATAGGCTGTTTTCCTCATTTTTATAGCAGGGCCGCTTCGTTAAAGGATTGTTATCTGTCCACGTTTGAATGGATTTCCTCACCGGCCAGAAGCGCTGCCGGATTGGTGCTGACAAGGCGCTGGGCGGCCCGGTTGCCAATCTTTTTCGCGGCAACCGCAACCGCTTCTGAAATAGCCGGCGTTCGGAATTGCATGGAATGTGCATCTGAGGCGATCAAGTCCACTTTGCCGGAGTCCAGCAGAAAATCCGCGCAGTATTTGATGTCAACGCCGAAATCACCGGTAATGCTTGCGGCGGTAATCTGGACATAAATATTGTTGTTCAGCAGCTTTAATAGAATCTCAGGTGATCGGATCACGGAATAATTCCGTTCAGGGTGGGCGATGACCGGCTTCAGCCCCTTTGAGCAGAGCCATAAAAGGAGTTTCCCTGCATATGATGGAAGATGGCCGTGGGGAAACTCAAGAAGAATGTAATTGGTATTGTTGAGTGTGTATTTGGGGAACAGGATGGGGTCCAGGCTGACGGATACTTCTGCACCGGGATAAACCTGAACGGAAATGCGGTTTTGTTTTAAAAGCCGGTTGAATTGATCCGTCCGTTGACTGATGTCCTGGGGAGAATATTTTCCGCCGCTCACATGGGGCGTTGCGATGATTTGACGAATCCCGCCTTTGGATGCGATTTCCGCCATTTCCAGGGATTCATGCAAATCAGACGGGCCGTCATCCATACCCGGCAAAATATGGCAGTGAACATCAATCATGGGGCCGGTCATCATGCGGCTGTGTAGTCATCTTTATAATAGCCGTATGAACCATAATATCTGGAATAGTAATAATTCTCTTTTCTGATATCAACCGCATTGATAATTAAACCCAGCATGTTTGAGTGGATATCACTCAGCATCTTGTGCGCTCTTGCCACCGAATCGTATGTGGAAACTCCGGAACGGATGACCAGTAATGTTTGTTCCGCGACCTGACTGATCAAATGGGCGTCACTGACATTCAGCATTGGGGGTGAGTCAATAATAATAAAATCATAATTATCTTTATTGGTTAGGATAAAGTCAGCGAGCCGTGCAGAGCTTAACAGTTCGGAAGGGTTCGGCGGGACCGGTCCTGCAGGAGCAATATCCAGGGAATGCAGGTTGTTGCTTGTTAAGGTGATGATCTCCGATTGGCCTGCCAGATAAGTGCTTAACCCGGCTGAATTGTCCATGTTGAAAATTTTATGAATTCTTGCCCGCCGCATATCCCCATCCACCAGAAGCACTTTTCTATCAGACTGGGCGAGTGAGATGGCCAGATTGACGGAGGTGGCGGTTTTCCCGGCGCCCTGATTCATGCTTGAGATAAGAATGACTTTGGGGGCGCCGTCCGGCGATGACAAAAGAACTGATGTCCGAATGGCTTTATAGGCCTCTGATACGGCTGATCCGGGAAACTGAAGAACGACATCCTCAATATTCTCTTTTGGGTCTTTCATGAGCGGCACCATTCCCAGCACCGGCAGGCCGAGTCTTGCTTCTGCATCTTCAGCAGTTTTGACCGTATTGTCCATGTAGTCCAGGAAAAATGCCAGCCCGATGCCGGCGGCCAGGCTGATGAAAATGCCTATCATCAGGGTCCTGAATGGTCCTTTGGTAATCGGAGAAGCGGGTATATCCGCATTTTCTACAATCCAGACATCAACGTCCTGTTCTTTTTCAGTGACATTATACTCTTTAATCCTGCTGAGCAGCCGGTCGTATAAAAGGCGGTGAACTTCAACATCACGGTTCAAAATTTCATATTGTATTAACTTGTCGCTCATGAGGGCGGCATTTTGCTTTGTCTGGTCCAGAAGGGCCTGAATGCTCTTCGCCTTTTGTTTGGCGACTTCATAGCGGTTTTTAACGGATTGGATTACATCCTTGATTTCAGTATTCAGTTTGGTTCTCAGTGAGTTAAGGTCTTTGTCGGCTTTGACCATTTTGGGATGCTTATATCCGATGCTTTTGGACAGCCCGATGATTTCCTGTTCTTTGGCAAGAATCTGTTGACGCAGTTCCCTGATGGTTTCGTTATCGGCAATTACCGGCAGATTTAATGCCTGCTCCGGTGAGATCCGGTTGATCTCCTGATACAGGGATTCCAGTTCATTCACTTCTGCTTGCGCCCCGGTCAGGTTATTGCTGATCAGGGCGATCTTGCTTGGGAAAATCGCTTCCTGATCATCTATTGTATAAATATCATGCTTTTTCTTATATTCCCGGAGGATCCTTTCGCTGGTTTCAAGCTTGGCCCTTTCTGCATCGGAATTGGTCTTCATCCATTCAATGGTCTGGGACGTGGATTCCAGTTTCATTTCCATGAGAAACTGCTTATAGGCGGAGACAACGGTATTCGCGATATCAGCAGCGAAAGCAGGGTTTGTGGACGAAAAACTCACATTAACGATATCGCCTGCCTCAGGCTTGTTTTGAACGGTGATGCCGTTTCTGATCATTCTGGCCAGGGATAAAACTTTTTTTTCTTTTTCAGTTTTTGCTTCTTTTTCGGTTTGGGCGGGGGCGGATTTATCCGTGCCGATGCCTGTCAGTTTCTTTGTGACAGAATAAAGTTTTTTAAACCAGCCCTCCGTATCTTTGGCGCCGGGCGACTCCTGCTGCTGATCGTGAAAATACCGGCTATACGTTTCATCGAGATTTAACGTTTCCACCACCTTTATTGCGACTCGGCTGCTTGTAATCAGTTGGGTCTGCGTTGACAGAAAATAAGGGTCGTAGGCGTTCCCCTGAAAAGGCGACAAAAGAGAGGGGTCGTAATTTTTTTTGATTAATAATTTGGTGCTCGCCTGATATACAGGGGTTCCGGAAAACGCTGTGATTAACGTGAAGGGAAGTGAGACCAGAAAGATCAGCAGGATGATGTTTCTCCTGCGGAGCATTACGTACAAATAGTCTTTTAACGGGATATCTTCTACTTTATACATAAACGGTCACTTGGCTTTCGTGTTGAGGGAACGGAGCGCTCGTTAAAAATAACTTTCCGGAACAACAATGACATCATTGGCCTCCACCTGCAGATCCATTTTGACCCGTTCAAGCAATTCTTCTTTGCCATTTGTGGAACGGATGATTTTGATCCGGCCGGGAGCGGCCTTATCATTTACGCCTCCGGCTTTTGTCAATGCCTGTATAACGGTAAGGCCTTCTTCATAATCATAGGAATTCGGGCTTTTCACCTCCCCGGTCACATAAAAAACCTTTTTCTTCGGAATATAAATGTTGTCACCGTTGACAATGGATAAATTCTGGGAAGACTGGCCTTTTTCCATAAGTTCTGAAAGATTGACAGTAATCGCCTTTTTGCCTTTATTGTTTTCTTGATTGCGCTGGATGATTGCCTGGTTCGATGCTTCTTTGGTAAGTCCCCCAGCCTTTGAAATGAGTTCCAAAAGGCTGGTCTGGCCTTTCAGTTCATATAGACCCGGCGTATTCACCCCTCCAAGAATGGTCGCTTTAAGGCTTCTGAATTCTTCGACAAATATGTTGACGTGCGGATCAACGATATACCCGTCCGCCAGACGGCTTTCAATCTTTTTGCCAAGCTGGTCGACACTCAGGCCGGCAGCGGCTACCTGGCCGATCAGGGGCAGGGTGATCATGCCGTCCCCGCTGATTCTCAGTGTTGATTGCAAATCAGGCTGATCATAAATGGAGATGGTCAATACGTCTCCCTCTCCCAGAATATAATCCTGGGCCCATGCACTTGCGGTGCAACCCGTCAGGAAACAGAGGACAAATGTTAAATAAAAATAGCGTTTCATTTTTTTAAGCCCGTAAGATAAAAAAACAACTTAACAGAAATTAAGCTGTTTTTCTATAATTACAAATTTTTTACTTTATCCGGTTTTGAAAAATCAACCCCGGCTCCATCATGTTTAAACCGGCATTACTGAAACACGCTTGCGCGAAGGAAGAACGTGTGATCAAAGTAATCCTGCTCCGGATAATTGGAATCATGATTTGAATAAATATAAGCCGCGCTGACAGCCAGCCACTTAAAAATATTATAATTAATGGTCGGCGAAATCGCAAATTCCGTATCGCGCCGTTCATGCTGATAATCGGGATCACCCTCATAAAAATCCAGTTCAGAATCCCCCTGGACTTTATATTTCGCCTTGCTGCCCTGAAATACATCATAAAAAAAAGAAGTGTCCAGGTTCAGTTGGATTTTTGAAGTAATTTGCCGGCTCACCTTGAAGCCGGCAAAATGGGCCAGGGTGTAATCCGCATAAAAATCCGTAAGATTGCCATAATCATACCGGTGCTCCATAACCTCATCATACCGGCGATAGACATTGACAGTAAAATTGGTGCGGGAGTCGTAGTTATGGTCAATCTGAATTTCCGTTATCCAGTTGCCTGAATTGATATCGGATTTTTGGAGATCCGTATCAGGGGAAATGGAAGAAGTATCAAATCTTTTCTCCCCGAATCCGCCCTTGATCAGCCCGCTGGATTTTCCGGTCATCTGCCATCGGATGCCGCCAAAATAACGGTTCTCATAGCTGTCTTTATCGCTGGTGTCGTAATTGATGTCCGCAAATTCATACTCAACGAATGCCGACGTCTTTTCGGTCATCCGCAAATACAGGTACGCAGCAATGGCGTTGTCCATCCGGTCGGCATCACTGTTAATGTCGTCTTTATAATCAAGATTAAAATTGGAATAATCGAGCCGGAGTTGTAACTTTTGGGTGGCGTCCAGGGTTCCGGCTGTGTTGAACAGGTTGGATGTGTATTTATCGTCAATATAATAAGCGCGTTCTGAAAATGCGTCATACGATATTTTATACTGGTCGATGGCCCGCAGAAACAGCCTGTTGCCGGAAAAATAGCTCAAATGCCCATCCACCCGGTGGGTTAACCGGTCCAGAGAATCATTGGCGGATAATTGATCAATATCGCCATCGTCAATGATATCTTCACCGAGGTCCGGGTCCTGATAGGCGTTGCCGCTTTGGTTATGATACATTTGAAACTGAGGGCTGTAAAGGATGTAGGCTTGATAGGGTCTTCTGTCTTCAGGATTAAACGGACTTATTGCCAGCCCGCCGGGGGACGCGTTAGCGGTAATCGTTTCCACGCTTCGTTTGGGTGTTGAGGGCATTGCCGCCCAAATGCCGGGTGTAATAAATGTTGCCCAGCATCCCTCCGGGTCCCTGTCTGTTTTGTAAAGATTGGAGGTGTATAACTGGCTGGCTGCCAAAAAGCCGTGAACATAATTTTTGTTTTTTTCTAAAATGTCCCCGTCTATGGACGGTTTTGTCTCAACCCGCGCGTACGCTGTCTGCGGCGGGTCTGTTTCTGCGAAATCAACGATGACGGTGTTGTCAATGTCCCCGTCATTGTCAATGATTTTGTTGCTGTCCAGCCCGTTTCCGTCAATCACTGCCTGTGTCGCATGGAAGCTGCCTGTATACGTCCATGTCTCGTCCACATCCAGCATCCCTGGATTTTTTATATCTCCCTCAGGGCCCGACAGGGTTCCTGCAACCGGATCAGATATGCTGATTCCGGTTAAAGACATGTTGCCCGTGTTGTCTATAACGATTCTGTAATTGATTGTCCCGGGTTTATCCACCGAGGTTGCGTCCGCTGCTTTTGTCACCACGAACGAGGGGTTTTGGATGACATCGACTTTTGCCTCTGCGGTCTGTGGCTGGGAAGTCTCGGCAAACTCAACCGTGATGGCGCTGTTAATGTTTCCGTCGCCGTCAATGGCGCCCTTGTCATTTACGCCGTTGCCATCGATCTCTGCCTGCGTCACTGCGTAGCTGCCTTTGAACGTCCATGTTTCATCCACATCCAGAACTCCCGGCTTGCCCGCATCCCCGCTCGGGCCAGAGAGCGGCTCCGGAATCCTGCCGGATATCCGGATGCCGGTCAAAGAGGCGTTGCCCGTATTGATCACTTTGATCGTATAATTGATGGTTCCCGGCGCATCAACCGGTAATGCGTCCGCAGTATTGGTCACAACGAACAAAGGAAAAATTTTGGGAGTCTCTTTAGGGGATTCCGGCCGGCTTTTCTTGACAGAATCCGTTTTTTTAGATTCAGATTCAGAGCGTTGGGCATCAGTGGGGGGGGGGGGTGTCTCTTGTGTGACTTTCTTCCCAATCTGCTTGGCTGAGGGCTTGATTTTGGCGTTGGCTCCGGTATGCCCTGCCGCCGATGCCGGCACTTCTGCAAGTGTAACCTGGGCGCTGAAAAACAGAGTCATCCCCAAAATAATCAGGTAGCGTGATATTTTATAAATCATTTGTCAGTCATCTTTATCTTGAATGCCGGAGCATAGGCCATAGGCGATTGATTTGTGTATGTACAATTTCGGCGGATATTGATCTTCAGAATCACTGGAGCCGGGAAATTGCGGAATAAATTCATGAAAAATTGAATTTGATTATTATTACGGGGTTTTGGGGCTGATTACCCCTCTGCCCGAATCATCATCTATTGTCAGGTGATCCACCCCGATAACAATGTGCGCCTGTTGAGGCAGTTCACGGCTGATATGCGCACGTCCGTATTCAGCATGTTTCGGGCACGCTTTGAATGTGGTTGCCTGGGGCACATCAAGCCGCTTGGAAACTTTGGCAATGACTTCATTATTGGCTTCCGCCAGGCACAAATTACGCATCACGTCAAATGGTGTAAAATCTTCATCAATGATCATGCTTTTGCATACTTTGGTAATGATCTCGAGATTTTTTTTTCTTGTTTCAGCGTTTTGATCCTCTTTACCCAGTTGTTCCTCTTCCAGATCCATAAACCTGAGTTCTTTCACAAGAAATTTCAGAATCAATTCCGGTGTGTAACCATAATCACCGCTGATTTTCTTTGAATCGAACAATGCCAGCGGCGGCGCATTGTTTTGCAGCGCTTCAATCATCACCTGTTCGCATGACAGCGATTTGGTGTCAATCAGCGCATCAACAATCCGGGTATATCCGAATCCTTTCTCTCTGGCTTTTGCGATAACATCGGAAATCGGTATGTTCTTATCATCGATAAGATATGAAACCGCCGCTTCAAGGTCTTTTTTTTCAAAGGCAACTTCAAGTAATGGCGTCCATTGTGAGTTGCCGGAGGCGGCAAAAGCATTCAACGGCATCAGGGCGCTAAAGGCAATGGCAAGCAATCCGGATAATAAAATGACGCGTCTCATTATTCTTTCCCCAATCAGGTATAAAATATTATGTTAAATGTGTGTCGGGTTGTTGTGAGATAAAAGCAAATTATATTAGCACAATCCGTGCCATAAATAAATTATGTTTAATGTTTTCGCTGTGGAAGCCGGCGTTTAATAATAAAAAATAAATTTGGCACACTATTTGTATTTAATATTTTATATTTAATATAATGTTATCCGACGGTATAAAACAGCAAAGGAAACGGATTCTGAAATAACAGGCTTTCACCCTGTTACAATGGTTGCATTTGAGCAACCGGTTTTTCTTCATGGACAAATTTTGTAAGATATTGCTGACAAAGTTTGTAATTTATGTGATAGAAATTGTCAAATATCAAATTATGTATTAGATTGATACATGTAAATTTTGAGATGCAAAAATTGAATAACTGTCTTAATTTTTTTTTTAATCATAAATGTTGAACAAAATTTTTGGATTTGATGAATTGGATATGTCTCATTTTAAATTTAAGCAGTGGGACATGTATGAGACAATTCTTGTTTTTAATTAAATGCTCATTGATTAATAAAACCTCAAGATATTATTTTAAATTTTTTATTTTTTAAGGCGGCGGCGCGATCAGTGAGCTGTCTCATATAAACTGTTAACTGTATTTTATTGTTGATGGACGCGTAAAAAACTGTTGTTATCTCAGGGGGAGTGGGCGGTTTTTTTGATAAAAAAACAGATTCCGGCCCGATATTATAGAGATTAAAGGAGAAAAACCATTGGAAAAAAAACATTGCGGCTTCAGCGCTATTTGGCAGTTTATACTGTTTTTCCTCATATGTCTTAGCCCATCACTCTCCATGGCCGCTGCCCCGGCCGGATATTCGGAATATTTTATTCCAGGGGATGAGGAGGATTTGATTGTCTTCCATAATACGGTCAATAATACAGCATTTACTGAGAATCACTCTGTTGTTACGGTCACGGCCTGGGCCCCCGATACGGTCATCTATTATGACCACTGGGAAAACGGATATTATTTTGACCCTCAGGATCCTGAAAAAACTGATCCGGGTTATCCGGGGCCGGGGAACCATAGCTATGATGAAAAATTTACCCTTGCCCGCGGTGAGAGCCGCACTCTTGAAAGCGATGCGATTCCAGCCGTTTCCCGAAATCCTGCCAATATTTTTTATGACGGCAGGGACAAAGTTTATGCGATCGGCGGTACGGTCGCGGTCAACCGTGTCACGTGGCCTACTGGTGCCGGAACCGTGGAAGCCATTGGACTGGAAGTTTATCCGGTGCGGCCGCAATTGACCACCTATATTATGCCTCTGGGCGAAGAACTTGCCGGGGCTCCAGTTTCTAATCCGGATTTTGAGCGGGTGTTTGCACTGGTTCAGGCTACAACCGACGGTACTGTTGTTCAGTTCGATCTGGATGGGGACGGCGTAGTCGGAGACAGCATTTGCACTAGCAGAGACTGGCCGACATGCATTGCAGGCACCGCCACCGAAGTCTCTCTGAATGCCGGTGAGTGCTTTCTGCTGGATCGGTATTCCTCAAGCCCCACAACGGGTGACCCTGGAACGACCGCAGGTGCCCAACTCCTTAACGGCTCCATTATTCAGGGGAATAACACCCTGCAGGTGCATTATCTTTTTTGCGACCGGTTAACCAACTACAACAGCCGCGGAGTCAGCGCGTTTCCGACAGGTTTCTGGGATGACCAGTATTATGCCCCGGTGGGCAGTGATACGGGTTACGATAACCCAACCGACATCTTTCTTTATAATCCCCACAGCACTCAAATAACAATCAACTATGAAAGCCAGGCCGGTTCTGGCTCATTTACTGTTGATCCTCATGGGACCGCTTCATATCATAATAAGACTTTAGCTTATGCGACACAGGATTCCGCGACCTATCTCCGGGGGAGCGAAGTGTTTTGGGGCATTTCCAGTATCGATTCGGGCGGATCGGCGTATGACTGGTCGTATTCGCTGATACCCGCGACCTTTCTGACCGATGAATATTTTATCGGCTGGGCACCGGGAGCGTATGCCGATCCAAACTATCCTGCATATCCTATTACAACTGATAATTACGACGATTCGGGCCTTTTTATAACCGCCGCCCAGGACAATGTCCATGTGTTTATCGACCGGAACAGTGACGGTACTTCAGATGAAGACTTTACACTGACCCATCTGCAGAGCCGGTACGTCTATGACCCGGTTGACGGCGACATGTCACAGTCCAATATCTGGGCAACGGGTCCGATCACTTTGGCTTATGGCCAGAATCCACAGACGGCGGTTACCGGTCGTCCCGCGATTGATACCGGGGATGCCATTATTCCAGGGATCGATTTTGTGGATCTGGTGCTGTCCGTGGATAAATCTACCAGTCCCGTGATGGTTTCTACCTCTCCGGGTTCCCAGGCAACCTATACGCTTGTTGTTAAGTCAGCAAAATACACAGTGGATGATGTCAGTGTCGTGGACAGCCTGCCTGCCGGCTGGGAGTATGCCGGCCCCACCCTTATCACCTTTGCGGATCAAACCACCAGCACAACAGCCCCGGTTTTATCCGGAGACGGGGACCGGACACTCACCTGGGCCGGTTTGGGCAATATGGCGGAAAACCAGGAAATCACCATTGCCTTTAAGGCCCAAACAGATGGAACGGTTGCGTTTAACGCGGGTGATATGACCCGGAATTATGTGGAAGCAATCGGGACCCGGATCGTCGGAAACCCGCAGGTCACCCAGACGTTCACCACTTCGGATTTCGTCTTTAATTCCTTTAGCAGCACCGCTTCGCAGATGGATGTTCAAAAAACATCCAGTGCGGTTGACCCCTTGTCGCCGGGGGATTCATTCACGTATACGGTTACAGTCACCAACAACGGGACCAGCACCCTTAATGACGTGGCGATTTACGACCCGAGGCCGACAGGCCTGTCTTATGTGGCAAACAGTGCCCGTATAACAACAGCAGCGACACCGCAGGCGTATAATGTGCGCGATGAATTTGCGTCTGTTGCTTATAATCTCAACGCCGGCACAGAAAACTGGTCCGGCGACTGGACGGAAACGGACAGCCTGGGCGGCGGCGCTGCAAGCGGGCTGGTCAGTGTCACGGGCAACCAGTTGCAGTTTGCCTATACGAATTCCGTGAATACCGTAAGCGATACATTTTCAACCGTTTCTTATAGTAATAATGATGGGACAAGAAACTGGTCCGGCGACTGGTCCGAGACCGACATCCCGCAGTACACAGGTGGGGCGACCAATGGGGATGCCCTTGTTACAAACAATACACTGCGGCTCACTTATGTGGCTTCCAATGTGGCAGACAACTTTACCACCAGCTCCTACGCAAGGAACGATGGTACGCTAAACTGGATGGACACCTGGGACGAGACCGGCGACAATGATCTTCCCGGTAACGGCTCCATCACTGTGGACACACCCAACGCTGACGTCGTTACCTTCGGGGTGGGCGCGGCAGGCCGATCGATCCAAAGAACTGCGCCCGTTTCAGGGACCGACGTCACGATCACCTTTGCACTCGGTGACTCTGGTATCGACAATGGCGAGGGTATAATCGCCGATTACAGTCTGAATGGAGGAAGCAGCTGGACGGAAATCACGCGAAATAACAATAACAACGTGACCGGGAATGTCACCATAAGCACTGCCGGTGCCACTTCCCTCATTCTGCGGTTTACCACTTACGGAACATATACCGGCAACGACGAAGCAACAGTTGACACTGTTAATATCGCCTACCTCGCCGCCGGGGCGCAGGTTGCGCGCACCGTCGATCTCACCGGCGAAACAGCCGCCACTTTGACTTTTGACTTCAACCTCGCCAATATTGATGGCGGTGGCACGCCGGATAGAATGGTAGTGGAAGCCAGCTCCAGTCCATCCGGTCCCTTCACGGTTCTTGAGACTTATGGCAACGGCACGGCAGCAGGGAGTAAAACATATAATATTGCAAGCTATATCTCAGCAGCTACAACCATTCGGTTCCGGGTCACGAACAATTTAAACGTTACCGATGAATATTTTTCCGTCGATAATGCCACGATCTCATATAGCCATTATGTTTCTGCTGTCGGGTCCCAGATTGTGCGCCAGGCTGTTCTCAGCGGCCTGACCAGCGATCCGGCGACATTGACTTTTAGTTTCGGCCGTAATGCCCTGGAGGCAGGGGACACCCTGGTGGTTGAGGCAAATGCGAACGGGTCAGGCTTTATGACCCTGGCGACCTATGACAGTGGAACCGCCACCGGGAATAAGTCAATCGTTATTTCAAGCTACAAGTCCCCCGTCACCGACATTCGTTTCCGGGTAACCGGGGGTGTCAATGACACCGGCGAGTATTTTTCCATCGATAATGTCGATATTGCCTATACTTCACTGACGACCCATACGGCTGCTCACACGCCGCCCAATTATATCGTCTCAAGTGATAATTATGATTTAAGTTCCGGATCTTCCCTCACCCTTACTTATAACGTGACCGTGGACAATCCGTTGGCTACCGGCATTGACAGCATCACCAATTCAGCCTGTGTGACATCTACAGAATATCTCGTGCCCGTCTGCGCCGAGGTCACGAATGTCGTCAGCAATCCCAGTTCCGGCACGGCCCAGGTGGGGGATATTGTCTGGTTTGATGCGAACGGTGACGGTATAAAGGATGTGAGTGAAAACGGGCTTGCCAATGTGGAGGTGACTTTAAAGGACAAATATGGCGCCCCCCTGGCCACGAAGACCACCGACGCCACCGGGCGGTTCCTGTTTACCGGAATTGCGCCGGGGACCGGTTATTATGTGCAAGTTACAGGGGGTCTCCCGGCCGGACTGGTCCAGACATATCCTTTAGAGACGGCCCCTCCAAACAATCCTCGAAATGATGACCGGACAAATGCGTTTAACCTCTCCGCCGGCCAGAATTATATGGACGCGGACCTGGGATACAAATCCAGCCCGGGAACCGCCGTCATCGGCGACCTGGTGTGGAGCGATGCTGACGGTGATGGTATCCGGGACCCCGGCGAGCCGGGGCTGGGCGGGATCAGGGTAAGACTCTACACTGATTCGGATGGTGATGGCGTTATCGATGGGGGCGAACCCTATGTTGAAACCACCACCGGCCCAGACGGCAGTTACCTGTTTACCGGGGTGGCGGCTTCCGGAACCGAGGATTATATTGTCTGGGTCGACCCGGCCCAGGCGGTCCTTTCTGCATATGACATCACCAAGCCGGCATCCGGGAGTTTCAGCTTGATCAATGTGGCTGCCAGCGCGAGCGTTCTTTACGCTGATTCCGGATTCAAGCAAAAGGCTGCCGGCACGACTTTCAGCATACAGGACAAGGTTTGGCTCGATACCGATGCTGACGGTACTAAAGATACAGGAGAAAACGGCATTGCAGGGGTTACCGTGGCCCTGCTGGATGCCGCCAGCAACGTCATTGCCACCGCCACCACAGACAGCAATGGCGATTTCCAGTTCACCGGCGTGCCGGGTAATAAGAATTACAGTTGGCGAATCACGGACCAGAGCGGAATCCTGTCCAATTATTATGGGATCACCCCGTCAGCCCTGGCGGGGAAATACCAGATGACCGGCAGTCTGATCGCTAATCTCGATTATACAACCGCGCCGCATTTCGGCTACAATGTGAGCCGCAGCATCGGCGATACGGTGTTCAATGACATCGACGGAAACGGCGTCCAGGATTCCGGGGAACCGGGGATCAGCGGGGTGACGGTTGCCTTGTACCGGGACACGAACGGTAATGGTCTGCTTGATGGCGGCGAACCGCTGGCCGCCACTCTCGATACCGACGCCAATGGCAACTATCTTTTCTCCGGCCTCGCCAACGGTAACTATATTGTCAGTATTGCCAGCTCCCCGAGTGGCTACACCTACACCACGGAATCACCGGACAATGACCCGGCTGCCGGAGATCAGCAACCTGCATCTATTTTGCTCGGCGTTTCCGTTCTGAACATAGATTTCGGATACTGGGCGGCCACCCAGCGGACCGTGTCGGGAACTGTGTGGAACGACGCCAATGTAAATGGTTTACCAACCGGCGAATCCGGAATTGCCGGTGTAACCATCGCCCTGTTGAACGGTTCCGGCACTGTTGTTGCCACCACAACCACCGATTCCAACGGGTATTATGAATTCACCGGGCAGCCCTCCGGAACTTACACGGTAAAGGTGACGGACACCAATGGCATCTTAACGGACTATTCTACAACCTATGAATTCACTGAAAAATTCGCAGCAGGGTCATATAATGGACAGGAAGCCGTTGATCTGAGTTCTGGCGATGCGTCACTCATTGATTTTGGATATGCTAATCCAAGGGTGACCAGCGCAGTTATCGGCGAATTTGGCGTTTTTAACGAGGGCGGCAAGGTGGTCGTTCGCTGGCAGACGGTGTCGGAAGAGGGGACACTCGGATTTTATCTTTACCGGCTGGATGAGAAAACCGGCCGTGAAAAGAGGATCAATAATAAACTGCTGCCGGGCTTTCTGCACTCGCCAGTCGGCGGATATTACAGTTATGAGGATAAACCGGCCAAAACCGGCGCGTATTATACCTACCGACTGGAAGAGGTTGAAGCTGGCGGCAACCGGATCTCCTATGGGCCATGGACAGTTTTTACCGGGACATCGCTTTCAAATGCGGATTCGGCTGTTGAACTGGAAACCAATGCTGCCGTTTCAGGCTTTAAACAGGCGGAACAACCCGTTTCCCGGAAAACGAAAGAGCGCCGGGATGCCCGAAAGGAAGCCCGCCTCAAAGCCCAGACATTGAAAGAGTCGCGCAAGGGCATTCAGGCGAAAATCAGTGTGACCGAGGAAGGCCTTTACTTTGTCAATGCCGGAGATATTGCAGCAGTTCTTAACAAGACCCAGGACGAAGCCGCCCGGTTGATCCAGACGAATAAAGTCCGGTTACGCAACAAGGGTCAATCTGTGGCTGTGCTGCCGGCATCGGACAATTCGGGGCTGTATTTTTACGGTGAAAAGCTTGAAACCCGGTATACGGATGAAAATATCTACTGGCTGGATGTCCAGAAGGCCACACTGATGAACAGGACGAATGACGCACCGCAAGGGTTGGCAGGCGATTCGCAGTCTTTCCGGCAAGAGGTTCGGGAAGAAGAAAGCCATTATGCGGTAGCGGACCTGTTTGAGGATCCCAAGGCGGATTTTTGGATGTGGGATTACGTATTCCCGGAATATGGCCGCAATCAGGTTTCATTGTCTGTTTTTACGCCGGGCGTCGTGGCTGCGGATGCCGCCATGCTGACGGTGGCCCTTCAGGGCGGCAGCGAGGCGTTTGTCGGCAATGACCATCATGCAATTATTAGTGTCAACGGTTTTGTGGTGGGAGATACCCAGTGGGATGGCATTACTGCATCTATAGCTTCTTTTCCAGTGGATGCGGGAATCCTGAAGGATGGTGTGAATAGCGTGGAAATATCAGGGATTAAAGAGTCCGGAGTCCCGTATGATATTTTTTATGTCAACTACTTGACGGTTGAATACTCTCGCCATTACACGGCGGATGACAATCATCTGGCCGCGGAAAACAATGGCTATGACACAATGGTGATTGACGGGTTTACGGATCCGGATATTTTTGTGTTTGATATTACCGATCCGTTGCGTCCGAAGCTGTTGTCGGGAGCTGAAATTGAAATAGCTGAAAATAACGCCGGCGAATATCAGGTCAGGTTTCAAACCGTGACTCGGGCTGGCCGGAAAACCGTGAATCAGTCAGGCCGCTATCTGGTGGTGGCGATGGAAGCAATCAAACCGTGCGAACTGGTGGCGGACCAGCCGTCTTCTTTGAGCAGCAGGTCTAACCGGGGAAATTACCTGATCATCACTTCCTCCGATCTGGCTGCTGCGGCCCAGGATCTCGCGGATTACCGTTCCGGCCAGGGGTATAAGAGCATGGTGGTGGATGTTGAAGACATCTATGATGAATTTACATACGGAATCAGGGATGCCGAAGCGATTCGTGCGTTCCTGAAGTTTGCTTACGGCAAATGGCGGACCCGGCCGAAATACGTGCTGCTGGCTGGTGAAGGGTCGTTTGATTGCAGAGACTATATGGGATTCGGCGATTCCATCGTTCCCCCGCTTTTAACCGCCACCCCGGAAGGTTTGTTCGTTACGGATAATTTATATGCCGATGTGGCCGGGGATGATGGGATCCCTGAATTTTCCATTGGCCGGATTCCGGTGGTCAATGCTGAGGAATTCTTAAATTATACTTCCAAGGTGATCGGATATGAATCCTCCGGCGGCAACTGGACGACGCAGGCTGTACTCGCCGCCGATATCCCTGATACCGGCGGGAATTTTCCGGCTTCCAGTGAAGAAGTGGCGGGGCTTTTTCCCGATGACTTTATGATTGACCGGATCTATCTGGATGCAATGCCGCTCGCAACGGCCAAGGCCGATTTCCTGGCGGATATTAATGAAGGCCGGGCGTTCGTGAATTTTATCGGCCATGGCGGACTGACCCTGATCGGTAATACCAATCTGTTCTCCAGTGGCAAGATCGCCCAGCTGCATAATGGCGACCGTCTGCCGGTGATGACCGCCATGACCTGTCTGTCTGGCAATTTTGGATATCCCGGACTTGACTCGCTCTCTGAATCCATGGTGCTCGGGGAAACCGGCGGAGCCGCAGCCATGTGGTCGCCTTCGGGATTTGCGTTGAATCATTATTCAGTTCAGCTTTGCAAGGGTTTTTACGGAGCCGTCTTTAGTCCCGGGGCAAAGACGCTGGGTGATGCAATCCTGAGTTCTCTAAAAGGTTACGCAGCGTCAGGGGAAAACCTGTATTACCTGAACCTGTATAATCTGATGGGTGATCCGGCTTTGGTGATAAAATAGCCGCTGCTGGTTTGGGCATCGCTGAAGGACTCGTTTCAAGGATTGCTTTAAAATGATAACCAAAAGCCGTTATGCTCAGGTTCCATGAAGCATAACGGCTTTATCCTTCACAGTCTGACAAGAATGGGCTATGAAATGACGAATGCGGCGAAGTAATTATAAGGAAAGATTTTATATGGTATCGCAAGCACTTGAATGTGATAAAATTTATTGTCCGTCCGGACAGGTGGTGACCCGACATATTGCCGATGAAACCATTCTAATCCCGATTTCAGGAAACCTGGCCAATATGGAGCGGCTTTTTACCCTGAACGATTCAGGGGCATCCATCTGGCGCCTTATGGACGGGAAAAGGAGCGTTCAGGAAATCCTGCAGGATCTCATTCAGGAATTTGATGTGGCGGAAGACCGGCTGGCTGGTGATATGGCGGAATTCATTGACCAGTTGAGAGATTTGGATCTTATTGCGGAGCACCCGGTTTAATGAACTGCGGGCAGGATGCTGTTGCGAATGGCCGGGAGTTTTTTGAACGGTTTTATCCGAAAATTTTAAAGAATCGGATACCGGTTGTGGGCGGCATTGAGTTGACGACCCGCTGCAACCTGAACTGTTCTCATTGCTATGTAAGTGATAGTGAAAGAAAAGGAAGGCCCGATCAGAAGGAACTGACCACCCGGCAGTGGATGGATCTGATTGATCAGGTGACCGGCGCCGGTTGTCTTTTCCTGTTGTTCACCGGTGGTGAAGTCTTGTTGCGGCCTGATTTTTGTGATATTTACCGCCATGCCTGCCGAAACGGTCTGCTGGTAACCGTGTTTACCAACGGCACTCTGGTAACTGATCGAATACTTGAAATATTTGATGCTTATCCACCATATTCCATTGAAATCAGCCTTTATGGCGCAACCGCAGCAACATATGAAGCCGTAACAGGCGTAGCCGGATCATTTGAAAAATGCATACAGGGTATTCACCGGTTAAAAGCCCACGGCTTTCGCCTTAAGCTGAAAACCGTGGTGTTAACAATTAATTTTGATGAACTGGAACATATTGAATCCCTTGCCGCTGAGATTGGTGCGCCATTTCGATTTGATGCAATGATTTCAGCGCGTCTGGATGGCGATCCTGCGCCATTGAAATATCGCGTAAACCCCAAAGATGCGGTGAGAAAAGAGTTTTCAAGCCGGGACCGTGCAAAAGCGCTTCATGATTTTTTTTGCCGGATGAACCATCAGCCGGTGTCAACGGACCTCTACCAGTGCGGCGCCGGCAGAAACATGTTCCACATCAGCCCCTCCGGTTGGGTGCGGCCCTGCCTGATGGTGTCCGGAACAAGCCGGAACCTGTTGACCGAAGGTTTCAGCAAAATCTGGGGCAGTAATGATTTCAAGCAGTTTAGAGATAGAGGCAAGGCGCCTGTCAAATGCCGGGAATGTGATAAAAAGGCGGTATGCGGATATTGCCCGGGATTTTTTCAACTGGAATCCGGTCAAGTAGAGATGTCTTCCGAGTACCTTTGTGATATCGGGCGCGAACGGAAACAGGCAATCCTTAACTTCCATTTGGAGGAAAATAAAGCATGTCAATAAATAAAACCAATAAAAAAGGCAAAAAATCTTACCAAAAGCCGGAAGTCAAAGCCATTGATCTGGCTGCTGAAGAGGTTCTGTCCGTGGGGTGTAAAACAGCAACCGCACCCGGCACTGGATTATCGCCTATTACTTGTGTCGCGTCTCCCTGCGCTGCGGTCGGGTCTTAACCGGAATGGCGGGTGGACAATGATTACATGATCATACGGAAAGTGATTGCAGGCGTTGATTTGCTCATCCAATGCTTGCCAGGCGTTGAAATCCGGGAAAAGAGTCCGGTCTATGAGATTTTTTTGGCCCCTGAAAAACTACCGGCAAATGAGCACCAGATTCAACTTCAAATTAGCGATGAGCGTTTGCCGGCTGTCGTGAAGGAAACCCTTCTGTTTCGCGCGGACCTATTATGGTCAATCCATCGGGATGATCGCTTTTTCTGGATTGTTCTGCATCCGCCCGCTTTAATGACCCCCCTGTGGACCGCCCGCTTCAATCATGTTTTTTCACAGGGGATCGTTTATTGCAGTGAATATCTGAAAGCAATCCAAAACAATAAAACCATTTTATTCAACCCCGTGTCCTATCCGCTGGACCAGATTCTGCTGATGCACTTTCTGGCGAATATCGGCGGAATCCTGATTCATGCCACCGGATGGCTGCATCAACATTCGGGATGGGTTTTTGCGGGTAAATCCGGCGCAGGAAAAAGCACGTTGTCCAATCTGATTGTAAAGGCAACCGGCAGCCGGTTCTTAAGTGATGACCGGATCATCATTCGAAAAGCCGGCCACGAGTTTTTAATGTATGGAACTCCCTGGCCCGGAGAGGCCGGATACGCGCTGAATCAATCGGCCCCGCTAAAAGGAATTTTTTTTCTTAAGAAGGGGGAAAAAAATATTATCCGGGAATTGAAACCAATCGATGCCATTGCCGGATTGATGCCGGTTGTGTCCATTCCCTGGTATGACCGGGAAAAGGTGGCGTTGTTAATGGACTTTTGCGACGCCATGATGGGCAGTATTCCGATGTACGAGTTGACCTTTGTGCCGGATGGAACCATCGTCGATATGCTGGTCAGATTTGTCAATCCATAATCCGGTTTCATTCAGGACGAAAGCCGATACATGAATCCTCTGGTTCAAAAAATGATATTTTTTTCAACGATGCTGGCGGATGGTTACCAGCTCAGGCTTCGGGTAACGGGTGTCAGCATGTCTCCTTTTTTGGAAACCGGGAGCTATGTTACGCTCTCCAAAATTCCGCTGCCTGAATTAAAAATTGGAGATATCATCTTTTGCCGCTGTGATGACGGGTCATTCAAACTCCACCGGCTGATTTCGATTGAAAATGATCGGCTCATCACCAAGGGGGACGCTCTCGGCTTACCTGACAAGCCGTTTGAAAAAGACGCTTATCAGGGAAAGGTCATCCGCATCGAATACCTTCGATCTCATGCTGTAATAATCCGCAATATGGAATTGTGGTCTGTCCGGGCAATAAATTACCTTATTGCCCTTTATTTCCGCTTCAAATTATATTTGATTAGCCAGTACTTCAGGTTTAAGTCAAATTCCGCATAACCTCGCATATCCGCAATATCAATTGCCGCCTATTTCAAGCTCCCTGTTTTTTATGAATCCCTTCCATTGATCTTTACGGCTCTTAGCTATGACAAAATGTCGTAGTAGCGACATTTTGACCATTGATTATAAATATTTGAATTTAAGTAATAAAATTTTATTCGAGTTGGCCGGTGCGACAGATTGTCATCAAAGTTCTGTCGGCATGTAATTAATTTGATGGAAAATTTTTTATTTCTATAAATTTTTTTAGCAATAATTTCAGAGTTTAATCGCTTATTTTAAATTTTATTTTCATCCTTTGGCATTGTTGGCAGCATCGTTGCAATACTCATAAAGCAGAAGAAAGAGCAGACAAGAAATTTTCAATGTAAAGACAAAAAAAACGGGGGGCAAAATCATGAATAAAAATATTTTATCAAACACAAAATGGATCGGGATTCTGGCGCTGGTTATTTTCTTTTGTTTCGGAATTTCCGGGCAGGCATACAGCAAATCCCGCAATTCTTCGAAACATGCCCGTCCCCACTACCCTTCGCTTCATATTGACGCAATGGAAGGGGCTTTGGTGTCGGGTAATGCCGGCGTAAAGGGAAAGGTTGTCGTAACCATAACCGATGGTAATAATCAGCCGGTAGCCGATGCTCAGATTATAGGGAAATGGGGCGGCCTTGTCCGGGGAAGGGCTTTTGGTATTACCGGTGAGGATGGAACAGCCAGCTTTATATCAGAAAGCACTTTTGAATCCGGAGTCATTTCCTTTCAGGTGAAATATGCCGGGGCCTATGGCTATCGATACAACCGGTCTCAAAACGCTGTAGATCAAATCGAGATATCCACTGATGAAGTCGATACGAACCTGGCGCCGGAGGTGATTATCAGTGCGGATCGCGTATCCGCCCCAACGCAGAGTTACTTCAGTTTATGCGGATCAAAGAGTTATGACCAAGACGGTTCTATTGTTAAATATACCTGGGACTTGGGCGATGGGACTCGCGTGGAAGGTTGCACGGTCAATCATTACTACAATAAACCGGGCGACTACAATGCGAGATTAACCGTAACAGATGATAAGGGTCAAGAAGCTTCCGATGAGCTCCTTTTAAATGTAACGGATCCGGATGCCGATTCATAAACAAGTACTTTTTTAAAAAATAAAAACAAGACTCACCTTGCCCCCGCAGTGGAGTCCATAAAAAGAAAGGCGGGGCGCTGAACAAGCGCCCCGCCTTTCTTTTTTGCTTATCAATCCCCATTCATGTTTCATACAATTTAAGTTTCCGCTGCAATGTCCGGGAGCTGATTTCCAGAATGGCCGCCGCATGTGTCCGGTTGCCTCCTGTAAATTCCAGTACGCGGTGGATATGATTTTTTTCCAGTTCCGATAAGGGGAGGAGTGTTTCACTACAGGGGATGTCCGATGGAGCAGGGTGGTTCTGTAAAGACTTGATCGAAGAAAGAGAGAGGGATTTTCCGTTTTCATCCAGCACCGAAGACGCAATGATGTTCTCGAGCTCGCGCACATTCCCGGGAAATGGATATCGGCTAAGTACCAGGGAGGCCTCGGGGGATATGGAATGAATGGCTTTTCCCGTTTGCCGGGAATGAATGTTTAAAAAATGAAGCGCAAGCGGGAGAATGTCCTTTGGTCTTTGGCGCAGGGGGGGGATGTGGATATGGCAGACGTTTAACCGGTACATCAAATCCCTTCTGAAATTGCCTTTTTCCACCTCTTCCCGAATGTCCCGATTGGTGGCGGAGATAATCCGCACGTCAATGGCCCTTGCCTGAGTGCTGCCGACCCGGTATAGCTCTCTTTCCTGAATGACTCTGAGCAGCTTGGCCTGCATTTCCATTGGCATTTCTGCAATTTCGTCCAGAAAAAGCGTCCCTCCCTGCGCTTCTTCAAAAAAGCCCTTTTTTTCTGAATTCGCTCCGGTATACGCCCCTTTTGAATGGCCGAAAACCTCATCTTCAAACAGCGTCTTGCTTAAGGAAGGCATGCTGACAGCAATAAATGGACCGGAAGCCCGGACACTTAACCGGTGGACTGCCTGGGCCAGCACCTCCTTTCCCACCCCGGTTTCGCCCGTGATCATCAAATTATAATCATTATATCCATAGGTCTCTGCCTGATGGAGGATAAGCGCCATTGCTTCGTCTTGCGCCACCATATCCTTAAAGGCTTCAGGGTGTTTTAAGGAGGAAAGGGTATGACTTTGTTCAAAAAGATTCAAATTCTGGCGAAGTTCATATTTTTCCAATGCATTTTTTATGGAGATAAACAGTTTTTCCGTCTGCAAGGGTTTTATAAGGTAGTCATAGGCGCCGAATTTCATTGACTGGACGGCTGTCGACACGTCGTCTATTGCCGTGATGATGATACATTCCACATGGGGCGCTTCATTTTTAATCATTTCAAGGAGCGCAATCCCGTCGATATGCGGCATGATAAGATCAATCAAAACAAGCTGAAACGGGTATTTTTTTATTAAATCAATTACTTCTCTGCTGTCCGAAGCCAGGGCGGGCTCAGGCATCCCGGCGCTCATCAGAGATGCCTTAACGCTGAGGAGTAATCCGGTATCGTCATCCACTGCCAGTAAGGGCGTGAATGTTTTTGGAAGGGAGATCATAGGTTTTCCTTAAATAGAATATTATCAACACATTTTACGAGATCCTTGAGATTGAAGGGTTTGGTCAATATATTATGGAAGCCGAATCCCTGAATTTTTTTAAGCTCTTCACTTTCCGGAGAACCGGTAATGATTAAGACTTTCATTTTGGACAGTTTTTCTTCTTTAATTAATGTTTGGCATACCTCCAGGCCGTTCATCTGGGGCATGAAAAGATCGAGTATCAGAAGGTCGGGGAGAAAAATTCCCAAGTTAACCAGAACCTCAGTTCCATTAAATGCTTTTTTTATTATATAATTACGTTCTTTTATGAGTCCCCGTTCAATTAAATTCTGCATGGCCCGGTCGTCATCGGCAATTAAAATTTTAATCGGTTTTTCCCTATGAGCAACAGGCAGGTTAACGGTAAATAAGCTCCCTTCGCCTTCCGTGCTGGTGCAAAGAAATTCCCCATCATGAGCCTTCACAAGACTATAGGAAACAGACAATCCAAGGCCGGTTCCGCCTTTTGTCTGTTTTCGGGTAAAAAATGGATCAAATATTTTTTTAAGATCAGACTGCGCCATACCCGCTCCGTTGTCTTTGACAGACAGATAAATGGAATCGTCCTTTTTGTGGTAACCCGTGCTGATAATGACTTCTCCGCGATCATGATCAATCGCCTCGATGGCGTTAATAATCAGATTGAGAATGATTTGTTCAATGCTTTGCAGGTGTCCTTTAAAACGGGGCACTTCTGCTGACAGGTTGAGTTTGACGGCAATTTTTGATTTTGTGAGCGTCGACTGGGCCAAGCGCAACGAATTATTTACAGCATCATTGATGGACATTTCTGATTTATCAATAAAGCTTGATTTTCTGGCAAAATCTTTAAGCCGGCTGACAATGGATTCAACGCGTTTCGCCGCCATATCCATGTCATTTATGAGCTGGTCCATATTCTCATTTAAAAAATCATACGTCAGGCCGCCATATTTTATATCGGGATTGAGTTTCGCATTTTTTTCAATGAAAGGGATGCAATCATGCCAGACTTTTTTCAGTAACGGGACGTTCAGCATGATCAGATTGATGGGGTTGTTTATTTCATGAGCGACACCGGCTACAAGTATTCCCAAGGCTTCCAGTTTTTGCGCCTGAATCAGCTGCTCCTGGCTTTTTCGAAGCTTTTCCTCGGTTTCTTTCTTTTCAGTAATGTCTCTTACGGCCCCAAAAATTTTTACACGCCCTTTAGAGAAAAAACTGCCCGCATATATTGCTCCATGGAAAATGCTTCCATCTTTTTTCACGAAACGGCTAAAAAAAATTTTATTGCGCTTGGCGCCATTCTCTATAGCCGCTTGAATGGCTTTTATTTTTTTTTCTTTCCCCGCAAAAATGTCTATGGCCTTTAATCCCAGAAATTCTTTTTCGGAATATCCAAAAAGGTTCAGCGCCGCTACATTAACATCCTCAAACATAGATGTTTCAGCATCAAAAACCATTACCGAGTCGGTTTCTTTCTCAAAAAGCTGTCGATATTTCTCTTCGCTTTCTTTAAGGGTAATGAATGCATTTTTAAGAGACAACACCTCTTTTTCAAGAGTACCGATTTTTTTTTGTAAATATTCATTCGTGAATTCTCTATTCATCAAAACCCCTTTATCAAGCTGATGACGACTGGAAGCTGCCTGAATTTTTTTCTGGCGTTATCCATTTGATTTAATATTAAAATTATTAAATCAAAGTATCCAATAAATCCGTATTGGAAACAATGATTTTTTTAAAATCGGGTTGTTATGGTATTTGATACCAATATATAAAAAAAGGATTGCATTCAATTAAAACTCCGTTCCATCGAGAATATACGGTCAGCCGGAATAAAACCCTTCGGCTTTATTGACACTGCCCCCATCCTGTATTACTTATCCTGATTGAATATAAAAATAACGGGATTATTATATGTTTATGAAAGAAATCCATTCCCACGAACGCAATCAGTTTGAAACCCTTTTCAAACAGGAGAAAATTGACCGGTTTGAAGACCGGTTCAAGGTTCTGGAAGTGTTTTTGCAGACTGAGCAACATATCACCGTTGACT
>QZKW01000066.1 GCA_003599885.1 Desulfobacteraceae bacterium
TTATTGGTGGATGCAATAGATTTATTTTTCAAAGAACAAAAACCAAATTTAAATTGGCTTGGTTAGGATATAATCGTTATCCTCTGAACCTGTACAATTAAAGAATGCCATGTATCCTGGCGATTCAGTGCATGCAGGATAATGGCCGTCAGCCGCTGCCGCTCTTCAAAACGCTTATTCTCGGTGATATCCCGGACAATATGAACGGCCCCGGTGATTTCATTTTTGTCATTTTTTACCGGATCTACAGTGATTTGAAACCACTTATTCATCTTGTCCAATTTCATTTCAATGGTTTCCCGCTTCTCGGTATGAACCATTTTTGTCAATGGGCAATCCGGAGCCGGCGCGTCTAACTCATGAAACAAACGGCAGCAGGTTTGACCGGTAATTTCTTCACGGGTCAAATTCAGCAGGCCTTCGCCGGCTTGGTTGGACCGCAGGATTTTCCGGGTGACCGGATCAATTACACAAATCCAGTCGGACATCGCATCAAAAGTTGTTTCCCACTGGGTTTCGCTTATCTGGAGGGCTTCCGCCGCCAGCTTGTGCTCATTGATTTTTTGATTGAGCGCTTCGGTTCTTTCTTCAACCTGTTTTTCAAGGGACTCGTTAAGGGTTTTTAATTTTTCCTCGGCGTTGATTAATTCCTTGTTTTTATGAACTGCCGTTTCATATGCTGATAACAGAAAGTCGATGATCTGGTTACGGCTCGCTTCGATACGATATTTTGCCCCTGCGACCGTGATGTCTACGGTTTCTTTGGGCCGTCCTTCTTCCCCTTTGCGGAATTGCCGGGCATCAAGAGTTCTTCTGATGTTGGATAAAAGATAGACTTCCTCATAAGGTTTTGTGATGAAATCATCCGCCCCGCAACTCAGCCCTTTGAAGATATCAATCAGACCGGTCAAGGAAGTCAAAAGGACAACCGCCACTTCTTTCAACAGCGGGTCGGCTTTGATCTGTTTGCAGAGGTCGAATCCATCCATCTCCGGCATGACGATATCGCTGATGATAAGCGCAGGCAGGGATTCCTTTGCCATGATCAGACCTTCAACGCCGTTTTTGGCAACAGCCACGGCATAGCCAGCCTTTTCCAGGATCCGTTTCAGCATCTGCGCCTGTATGGCGCTGTCTTCAACAATCAGTAAATGGGGTATGGATTCCGGCACCTGTCGATTCTCTTCTTTCTGATTTTTTTCATAGAAGCTTACAATCTTCATCAGATGTTTCCTTTATTTTTGATAGCGGATATCAGATTCCCTTTGGAAATTGTTTGTATCGAATTACCGGTTACGGGATTGTAGGATTCAGGATAAATGAAATTTTAAGAAATAGATATCATTATTAACTCTGATTTCCATGCTCACAAACAATAGTTTTGCAATTTCCCGGTTCTTAAGTCCTTCCACAACCATTTGTAGAACATACTCTTCATTCTCATAAACTGTCAGAATGATCACCTTTATCCCCGGAAACCGTTTTTTTAGCTGCCGGGCCGCATCCAGGCCGTTTAAACCCGGCGGCTTTTTTTTTGACCATTGTTTCAGCGTATCTGCGTAGCTCCTCTTTTTTGGTCATTTTATCCCCCATTCCGCACTCATAATTTTCCCCTTATAACGATCTTGTTAACTTTCGGGCCGTGGTATCCCTGATGATCGTCTTATGGGGCTGATTACATAAAACCTTCACGTTCATTGGTGTCTTTCCAGAACCGCCCATACAGACTCAGGGATGGATAATGGATCACCTCATTTTTATATTTTTCATACCAGCGATCCATCCAACCGCTCACCAGGTCGTCAGCCGCCTTCAGGTCATCAGGTGAAGGCTGAAAATCATTTTTCCCCACAATAGAAAGCATGTTATTTTCTGTTTGGGAAATTGATTCCTGAAATTCCTGCCGGTCTTCCTCTTTAAAAATAATGCGCCGATGAATGTGTTCGTTCCGCTGCCATAAAGACCCGTCTACGGTTTCTTGGTCTTTGTTCAGGACACTAAAAGGGATGTCAGAGTCAAACGCGGCAGGCTTGAAAAGAGAGAGGCACGGCGCGGATGTGCCGGTAAAAAAATGACAACTTCCAAGTCCTGACAGGCGGGATACCATGGAACCGCAGGTCTGGCTTCGCCGGATGAAACCACCGGCATGCATGCAGATATCCCGATTGGAACCGTTTGCCGGCGTGGATTCCGGATCATCATGGGTTCTCAGATTATGCATCATCTGCTGCACCTGGACTTCCGGCTCCAGAAGGGTTCGCCGGAGGCAGGTGCGACTGGATTTCAGTCTTCGGCGGGATGCGGCAAAAAAGGGAATGAACCGGGTATCAAAAGCTTTCTTAAAACTGAAATCACCCCGCCCGGAGAAAAAACCGTTTTTGCGGGCCTTGTCTTCAAGCCCTTGTGATTTCAAATCATAATTTTTACCAATGGTCAGGCAATTGGAAATGGCGCCAAAAGTAATCACCTGCTTTGCCGCCCAGAAATGGCCGGCGGTTTCCAGAACCCATGCCTCAGAAGGGTCCGCGATGATAAAGCTGTTATCATAGCGCATCTGTCTATCCCGGAATCCGCACACCCCGCCCTGTCCGTATTTTTCAATGAATTCTGTAATGATGTGCATGGCATGCCTGGCAGTGTCACCGCGCTCCAGTCCCAGCCGAAGCAGGTCCATGCCGATGAGGCCCGGTGTTTTTTCGATGAGGCGGGTATATACCGCCTCATTGCCGATGACAACCCCCTGGTCATTGGCCCCCATCTCAGCACCCCACATCCAGAATGGTTTGCTGAGCAGCACCCCGTGACGGCTGGGAGTCTGATCAATGGTAATATAGGTGGTTTTCAGTTTTTCCGGTTTTTGGCTCTTCGCCGCCGGTATCCGGACCACGAGCTGAGTTTCTCCGGGTTCACGGTCGCTGTTTTTGGCAAAATAGACCACATCGTTTTTTATGAGCACATGGGTATCGCACATGGGTATTGCTCCTGTCGTCCCGATTTAGATACTATCGCTGGATTTTGCCGGGCAGCATAAAATTATAGCGCTGCCGGAGGATTCTTGTTTTCAAAAATCTGTCAAACCGCCGAAGCGATAAGAAAACCGTCCAGATAAACGCATCGTTTTTATAATAGGCGTCTATTTCTGAGCGGTTCAAGGGATTCATCTCTGAAGCCAGTTTTTCGCTTTCAAGCCGGTCATTGATTATATGCAGTGCGTGTTCGATCAAATCGTCACGCCCTTCCTTTAAAAAATTTCCAACCAGATCCACCAGGATCATCCGCACATCATGGTACCGGTCCAGCACTTCGGTAAGAAATTGCCAGCGCACCAGCCAGACGAGAAATGACGGGCAACTTTTAAGAAAAATTTCCGTATCCAGCAGGTCCCGGCCATCCATTCGGAACATCGGTGTCGTAATGTCAAAATAGATAAGAGTGGTGCGGTTTTCCCCTGAGCATTGAAAACTCCAGTTGGACAACTGTCCGTCCAGGCCGATGGAAATCTTTTTGGTGTTTTCACGGTTAAATTTATAAAGCCGCATCAGAGGCTCAAGGGTGGCGTTCATTAACTGTTCCAGTTCAGAACGGCTTCCGGATTTCAGAATTCTGTGTCCAATGGAGGCTTCAGGCAGACGGGCCTGAGCGACATAAAGGATATGTTCCCCATACCGGTTTTTCATGTGATAAAAATCATAATCGGCTACCTGAATACCGAATTCTTCCGTCAACAGACCGCAATACCGGTTGACGGCCGCTTTATAATCCGTTATCTGGTCGAGGCTCTCAAACGGCGGCATGCGTTTGAACGCCAGATCCGGCATGGCGGGAATGGAAAAAGTCGTTGAAATTTCGCCATACCCGAGAATGGCCGGCCGAATGCCGCTTTGTTCCGGATAGGCAGGGTTTAAGCCGTTTTCAAACGTTTGCAGTAATTCCTCGTCAACATACATGACCCGGACTCCTCTTATTTCCCGTCACTCATATAGGCATCCACAAAAGTCTTTGCCTGTTGAAACGCCATCTCCATCCGTTCCAAAATTTCAAGCGCAAGGTCATTCGTAATAATCAGCGGCGGCAGAAACTGAAGCACGGACGTATCGTTACCCGCATAAATGCTTAAGAGCCCGGCGTCATAGCAGGTTTTTGTAAGCAGTGGGCCCAGGTCCGGATGCGGGGTTTTTAGACCGCTCATAAGTCCCAGTTGCCGGAATTCTTTCAGGAGTTCGGGATATTTTTCCTGAATATCCGCCATGCCCTGACTAAAAATGACGGACAATTCGGCAACATGATCCAGGAAAGCCTTTGTGGAAGAAATTTCCAGAACTTTACCAGCCACAACGCATCCAATGTCCGCCCCGCCAGAAGTGGAAATGTGGATAAAGGGGTCTTCATGAAACACGGATTCCAGATCCTTGCGGATAATGGTGGCGGTAACCGGATATATCCCGCCGCCCAGGCCCTTGGCGCTGACCAGGATGTCCGGAACCGTTTCAAAATGTTCAATCCCCCAGAACCGGCCGGTTCTGCCAAGCCCGGTCTGGACCTCATCGATAATAAGAAGTGAACCGTTTTCCTCGCATAATTTTCTGACTTCTTTAAAATAGGAAAAATCGGGAATCGGCATGCCCAGGGTCGCGGGGACGGTTTCCAGAATGACCGCCGCCACCTTGGGATGCAAAGCGTTTTTAAGCGCGGCCGCATCATTAAAGGGAATTTGAGTAAACTCAGGAGAGCTGGATAAAAACGGATCCCGGTATTTGGCGTCCCCGGCGGCAAGGGCCAGTCCCGTATGTCCGTGATAGCCGCCGGATGCCGAAATCACCCCGTTGCGCCGGGTGGCTTTCCGGGCAATCTTAATTGCGGTGTCAATGGCTTCACCGCCGCTGACGCCGAAAATAACGTATTCCAGATCACCGGGGGACAAACAGGCCAGTTTTTCGGCCAATTGGGCTTTTTCCCGGCTGACAAAATGATGATTGCCGATATCCAGGGTTTTAAGCGCACCTTCAAGCGCCTCCACAATCCGGGGATGACGGTGCCCCAGGTTATAGAGACCGCCGTTTACATGACAGTTGATCAGCCGCTTGTCCCCATCCATATCCCATACATAGGGGCCTTCACGCCGTCCGAACACATAATCAAGGTGATATTCCTGAAAAAATCTGGCTTTCCCGGAATTCACGTGATCGGAAAATTTTTTAAAAACCACTTGTTTGGAATCATTGCCCATTTTCATCTCCATATCCTGGGTTAGGGCTGTAGCGTAAAGATGTTTTGCCATGACGGTGACGGTGCGAAGTTTTTCGGAAAAAGTATCATACGAGCCTTAAAAAAAGGCGATGACCGCATGATATGAATATTTTTATAGCTGAAACCAGGGGGATAATCAAAATAATTTATCCCTGACCAAAGGCCAGTTTTCTGTTGCGCATAACCATCCATTCAGGTTAAATAAGGCGGTTTTAAGCAGACAAACCCGACGTTTGACAATCTCCGGAACACTGTTCGGCCTGAAACAACCGGTACGTGTTGTCTGATCTAGCGCGTTTCATAAAAATCACCCCCGGGACTTTAACCCGGACAATAAAAACAAATATGTAAGTAGTATATGCGTCTCAAACGACTTGAAATCAGCGGATTCAAATCTTTTCCGGACAAGAGCGTCATTGACTTTCCTCCCGGCATTTCGGCTGTTGTCGGACCCAACGGGTGCGGAAAAAGCAACATCATTGACGCGATCAAATGGGTCATGGGCGAGCAAAGCATCAAACAGCTCCGCGGGAAATCCATGGGAGACGTTATTTTTTCAGGCACAGACAAGCGCCCGCAGTTGAACATGGCGGAGGTTTCTCTTACTCTTGCCAATGACACACCCGACACGGTGGATGAAACCGTGAGCCAGCTATCTGAAATCATGATCACCCGCCGCCTTTTCCGTTCAGGAGAAAGCGCTTATTTCATTAATAAACAACCCTGCCGCCTCAAGGACATTCTCAATGTGTTTCTTGGCAGCGGCATGGGCGCAAGGTCCTGCGCCATCGTTCAGCAGGGAAACATCGGCGCCATCACCGACGCGGCCCCCGAGGACAGAAGAACATTTATTGAAGAAGCCGCCGGGGTCACCCGTTATAAAAGCCGCAGGATTGAAGCCATCAGCAAGGTCAACGCCACCAACCAGAATTTGCAGCGACTGGAAGACATTGTTGAAGAAATCAAAAAGCAGATGAACACTCTGCGCCGTCAGGCCCGAAAGGCCCAGACATACAAGGATTTCCGGGAAGGTGTGAAACAGTCCGATTTGCTGGTTTCCGCATATTACTATGAGCGTTATTCAAAGCAGATCTTTGATGCCCAGGAACTGCTGGGAGAATTCAAACAAAAAGATTCATCGCATCTGCTGGAACTCCAGGAATTGAATGCTGCGCTGGACCAGATTAAGTCCGACCGCTCCACCAAGGATCAGATCATCGCGCAAAAAAAATCAGAAAAAACCGATGCCGAAAAAGCCATCGATCAGCTAAAAAACGATCTCAAACATTTGCACAATGAAGAACAACGCCTTGTATCCGAAATTACCGGGCTGGATGCCGCGATTGTTAATCTGGAGGCGAAAAACAACCAGTTAAACGATGAGATTACCGAAGAAACTGAAAAACGCACCGGGTTGAGCGCTGATATCGAAGCCACAAAAATAATCCTTAGGGAAAATACGGCTGCATCCGCAGATATTCGCAGCCAGTTGGCCGAGTTTCAAGCCCGGCAGGAAAACTTAAAAAAACAACTCATGCAGTTTATGGCCCAGAAGGCCAAATACCAGAACATTTTTAAGACCGCGCAATCCAACAAGGAAAATCTCCGTCAGAGACTCCAGAGCATCCAAAAAGACGCGGATGACCTTTCTCTCAAAATCTCAGCCCTCCAAAAAACCGAAACCGCTGCCGAAGATACGGTCGCATCCCTTAATGAAAATCTGGAAAGCGTCCGCCGGCGTATCTCTGAAAACAAGGAACATCTTGAAGAGCAAACCGCCCTCCTCGGCCAGCAGGTTAAAACCGTGCAAGTGCTGACCAATGACCGCAACCGGATCAAATCGGAATTTGCGGCGTTAAAAAAAATGGACGATAATTTTGAGTGGTATAAAGAAGGCGTCAAAGCGATTATGACCCGCCCTGCCGCCGGCCCGGATACAAGTCCAAAGGATGGCACTCTAAAGGACCGGCCGGAAAATGATGCGTGCGGTATCGCCGGGATTACCGCAGACATGATTGAACCCAGGCCCGGATTTGAACTGGCCCTTGAAGCGGCCCTGGGGGAATCCCTCCAATACATCATGATCCATAATCAGGCGACCGGCATCTCTTCCATCAATTATCTGCGGGACACCAACAGCGGGCGGGGCGGGTTCATCCCGGTATCAATGAGTGGTGAAGCCGGAGGACCACCGGAGCCCCGGTCCGGAGACACCAATCTGCTGATCCATTATGTGTCGGCCAAGCCTGGTTTTGAACTCACCTGCTCCGATCTGTTACAGGATATAGCCGTGGCGGTGGATTTCGATGCTGCCCTCAAGATGTCCGCTGCTCCCCACCCATACCGGAAAATAGTGACCCAAGATGGCGACATCATCTCCGCAAACGGAACAATGGTCGGCGGCAGCGCGGACAAATTGTCCGGCATTTTTGAAAAAAAACGCGTCTTGAGGCAGTTGGAGAGCGACCTCTGTCAGCTCGACCAAGCCCTGGACGAGGGCCGGAAAAAACAATCCACCCTGGAATCAGCGGTAAAGGGCCTTGAAACTGACCTCCAGAGGCTGACGGTCAGGAAGATTTCGGTTGAAAAGGATATCCAGGAAGCTGAAAAAACGCTTTACCAGGTAAGTGAAACCCTGAAGCACACCCGGCATCACCATGAAATCATTCGTCTGGACCGTGAAAAACTCCAGGGTGAAAAATCCGATATTGATAATGAAATCAAAGCCCACGATCGGGTGCTGGCCGAAATTACACAAAATGAGGCGGCAACGGAAGAACAAATCAACTCGATTTCCGACCAGATGTCATCATTGTCAGACCAGATGAACAATTTTAACCAGAGAGAAATGGATATCAAACTATCTCTGACCAAACTTCAGTCGGAATTTGACAACGCCCATAAGACGTTGAACCGGCTCCGGCAGTTCCAGACAGACGGCGTCCGGCAGGTTGAAGAGATTAAGAATGATATTGCGCTGAAAACACAAAGGCGCCAGAAGACGGGTGAAGAAATCCTAACCATGGAAACGCGCCTGAATACCAGCATCGAGGATCTGAATCGTCTCAAGCTGGAATTACAGGACGTAGATGCGGATTATCGGCAGATTGTGGATGAAATCACCAAAACCGACAGTTTCATCAGCGAAGCGAAAACGGCCATTGAAAGCATCAGACAAAAAAGCCATGAGTTGGAGCTGGAACTTTCCGGTTTGAATATCAAACGTGAAAATGTGGTCAGCCGTTTTATCGACCGCTATTCCCAATCCTTTCCCGAAGCGCTCGCAGCCGTCAGGGACAAGGTGCTCGCCCCGGATTTTTCCATCGAAAAAGCGGAAACTGCCTTAGCTGCTTACCGAAAAAAAATGGAGCGGATCGGCGAAGTCAATTTAGGCGCCATCGAGTCCTATGAAACAGAAAAAACCCGATATGAATTTCTGGTGAAACAGCGGGACGATTTAGTCACAGCCATCGAAGACCTTCAAAACGTGATTAAAAAGATCAACCGGATCACCCAGAAACTGTTTCTGGAAATGTTTAATCAAGTCAACGAACAGTTCAAAACCATGTTTCCGCGACTGTTTGCCGGCGGGTCGGCCTGGCTGGAGCTGACCCAGCCCAATAATCCTCTGGAAACCGGGGTGGAGCTGATGATTCATCCGCCCGGCAAAAAAGTCACCCGCTTGAGCCTTCTTTCCGGCGGTGAAAAGGCCTTGTCGGCCATCGCCTTTATTTTCTCGATCTTTCTGATCAATCCATCGTCCTATTGTCTTCTGGACGAAATCGACGCGCCACTGGATGAAGCCAATACTTACCGGTTTAACGAATTACTCAAAATTATCGGCGAGAAATCGCAAATCATCATGATTTCCCACAATAAAAAAAGCATGGAATTTTCAGACATGCTGTTTGGGGTCACGATGGGAGAAAGCGGTGTATCCAAGCTGGTTTCCGTTGACATTGAAAGACTGGTCAAAAAAGACGATTTTCAGAAGTAGTTAAAATACTTAAAACCCAAAACAAATGAGGTAAGCACAAATGATGGAACCGATCATCGCTTTTTACGGCAAGATGATGGAATATATATATGAAATCAAATTGGATGCCTCCATTGATGAGCTTCTCCTGTGTTTAACCATTCTTTTGCTGCTGCTTCTTTTCCGGTTGGGCAGAAAGCGCAGGAAAATGAAACACGCCAAAGCTGCCCGTCCCTATCCTATGCCTGAAGGTGTAACAGAGTCCGGGGGGGCAATATCAATAGATGAGGGGGATGTAGAAATAGAAGAAGGGTGGTCTGAGCCATCGGATGAAGATTGGGAAGATGCTGAAATTCTACCGCCAGAACCCGTCAGATCCAGAAAACCACCCGTCCCGGTCATGGAACCGGTTGTGGAGATGGGAAAACCGGAGCGCCTGCCCACTGCCCCTGGACCGCCGGGGGACGCATCAGGGATATTTCAGCGCCTCAAATCGGGCCTTTCCAAAACGCGCGACTCCCTTTCCAAACGGTTTGACGCCATTCTCGCCGGCAACCGCAAAATTGACGCCGAAGTTCTTGAAGAAATCGAAGAAGCGCTCATCACTTCCGATATCGGCGTACCAACGACCATGACACTGATTGAGCGGATATCCCAAAAAGCCGACAAAATAACGTCGGCAGATGAATTCAAACGCCAGTTAAAACTGGAAATGCTTTCTCTGGTGGATGTGAAGAAAGATGAACAAATATCTGCAAAACCCCATGTTATCATGGTCATCGGCGTCAACGGAGTCGGAAAAACCACCACCATTGGAAAACTGGCGGCAAGGTTCTCCGCTCAGGGGAAAAAAGTGCTGTTGTCTGCGGCAGACACCTTCAGGGCCGCTGCGGCCGACCAGCTCGACATCTGGGCCAAACGCGCACAGGCTGATATTGTGAGGCATAAAGACAAATCAGATCCGGCAGCGGTTGCCTATGACAGCGTTGAAGCAGCCATCGCAAGAGGCATGGATGTCGTGATCATCGACACTGCCGGGCGGCTGCATACCAAAGTCAATTTAATGGAAGAACTAAAAAAAATCAAACGCAGCATCGGAAAAAAAATTCCCCACGCACCCCACGAAACCTTGTTGATTGTGGACGCAACCACGGGTCAAAACGCGGTGTCCCAGGCAAAACTTTTTAACGCCGACATACCGATTACCGGTATTATACTGACGAAGCTCGACGGCACCGCAAAAGGCGGCATTGTCTTAAGCATTTGCGATTTATTAAAGGTTCCCATCCGTTATATAGGGGTGGGTGAAGGCATTGACGACTTGCAGGAATTTGATCCTAAATTATTCGTGGAGGCGTTGTTATAAAAGATAGAATACCTAAGTGAAAACGGTTGCGAATGACACGTCTGCAACTGCCTGACACATAAGGAAAAGGTTTAAAAATATAATATAAATATCTGTTTTTTATGCATAGAATTACTTTATCGATTTTATTTACGAATTATTATTCTCTTCGCTCCCGAGAAAAACTTATGAATAGGCATCCCCTGATTCAAACCTTTTTTGAGCGTAAGGAAACCGGTAATCTTCACTCATCTGTATTTTGAAACGCAATTATAAAGCAGTATAAGATCACTTTTTTTTATTAATAATTCGTAAAAACCCATTTTATATATTGACAAGCGCGTTAACCTCCTTTAACTTGTCAGATATTCAGGGGTTTTCATACCCACTAACTTTAATTTCAGATGGGAGGGAACAATGACAAAGGCAGAATTGGTAGACAAAATGGCCAAAGAAGCAGGGATTTCCAAAATTGCCGCCTCAGCCGCTTTAAATTCTTTCATGGACGGCGTTATTAAAGCGTTAAAGAAAAAAGAAGGCAAAGTTACCCTCGTCGGATTCGGTACGTTCGCTAAAGTTCGTCGTAAAGCCCGCACTGGCCGTAATCCTCAAACTGGCGACCCGATCAAAATTAAAGCCCGTAATGTGGTAAAATTCAAACCCGGCAAATCTCTCAAAGATTCAGTGTAATACAAGCTTCCTTTGAAGTTAAACAAACGGGGCTGGCATGGAGTTTTTAATTCCATGCCAGCCCCGTGTTTGTTTACGACGTTTTACTACTCATATCGGATGGAAAAATCCTCATATTCTCCGGTATAATCCAGATCACGGACCACTACATCCGACACTGACGCCATCCGCGGCCCTCGCCTGCACCAGTTGATCAGCGCTTCCACATTTTCCGGAGTTCCTTCAAAAACACCTTCCACAGCCCCGTCAGGGCGGTTTTTCACCCACCCCCTGACATTTACCTGAATGGCGGCTTTCCTCGTCTCCATTCGAAAACAAACGCCCTGAACCCGGCCCCTGATCATTACATGAACCGCTTTTTTTTCTGACATCACGACCCTCTTTTCAAACGGGAATACGGCATTCAGCCGAATACGGCGACTACCGCATTAAATTTTTCAATTCCGCTTCACTGATAATTTCCACGCCCAATTCTTTGGCCTTGTCAAGTTTCGATCCGGGCGATTCCCCGGCCAACAGATAATTTGTTTTGCTGCTGACTGTTGATGAGACCTTCCCTCCTGCCCCTTCAATGACTTTTTTGGCTTCAGAACGCGACATCGTCTCAAGAGTACCTGTCAGCACAAAGGTCAACCCATCAAGCGGCCGGTTGCCGGATGGAAGCCCCGCATATTGTATGCTGACGCCGCTTTCCATAAGGCGCCTTATGATTTCACGATTCTTGTCCTGCTTGAAAAATTCGGAAATGCTCTGGGCCGAAACAGGTCCGACACCTTCAATAACTTCAAATTCGCCAGGTGAAGCACTCAAAATTGATTCCATGTCTGAAAAACGTGCGGCGATCAAACCGGCTGTATTCTCCCCGACGTTGCGAATCCCCAGTGCATATAAAAACCGCTGAAAACTGATCTGCTTGCTATTTTCAATGGCAGCCACGGTGTTTTCAGCAGATTTTTCACCCATCCGGTCTAATTTTTTTAATTCATCCACAGTTAAATCAAACAGGTCCGCATAGGAAGAAATGAGTCCCTTGTCCACCAGTTGATCGATTAATTTATCCCCCAAACCGTCAATATCAAAAGCGCCTTTGGATGCAAAATGGTAGATGTTGCCTTTAATTTTGGCCGAACATCCATCATTCGGGCACCGGATAACAGCTTCGCCATCGATTCGAACCGATTTTGTGCTGCATACCGGACAGGTCAGAGGCATGATAAATTTTCGTTCGGTTCCGTCGCGGCTTGAGGTGATCACTTTCACGATTTCAGGAATCACATCCCCGGCTCGCTGAACAAATACCTGGTCGCCGATACGCACGTCCTTCTTTTCAATTTCATCCTCATTGTGCAACGTGGCCCGGCTTACCACCACTCCTGCGACATTGACCGGCGAAAGGATCGCCACCGGTGTCAATGCGCCGGTGCGCCCCACTTGAATAATAATATCGACAACCCGGGTGCGCTCCTGCAAAGCCTGGAATTTAACTGCAAGCGCCCATCTTGGACTTCGGGCCGTGGCACCGAGCTGTTCCTGATCGCTAAAGCGGTCGAGTTTCACCACCACACCATCAATTTCATAGGGTAGCGTCAGACGCGCCATATCCAGTTCCTGATAATATGCCAGTACGTCCGAAAGCCCCACCCGGGAATGAATCAATGGATTGATCCGAAACCCCATTGTTTTGAGCATGTCAAGGGTCTCTCCCTGAGAACCGGCCCCGATCACCCTATAATCGCTGACATTATAAACATAAATTTCAAGCGGACGTTTTGCTGTAATGCTTGAATCGAGCTGACGCAATGATCCGGCGGCAGCATTCCGGGGATTGGCAAAGGCCGGCTGCCCATCGGCCATGCGCTCGTCATTCAATAATTTAAAATTCGCTTTACTGATAAATACTTCCCCACGGACTTCGAGCAAAGAAGGAACGGGGGATTTTTTTTCAATTGTAAGCCGCAACGGGACCGTTGGGATGGTTTTCACATTGGCGGTAATGACTTCGCCTTCCTTGCCATCCCCCCGGGTGGAAGCCATGACAAGCATCCCATTCTCATACACCAGCTCCACTGCAACCCCGTCGATTTTCGGTTCCGCGGTATACAGAACAGGGGTGTCGGATTGTAATAATTTTCTGACCCGCTGATCAAAATTTTTCAGGTCTTCGGCATTAAATCCCTTGTCCAGACTCATCATGGGGGTTGAATGCCGGATCGTATCAAATTTTTCCAAGGAAGGCGACCCGACTCTGGCAGTGGGTGAATCAGGACTGCGAAGCGAGGGCCAGGCAGCTTCGATCTCGATGAGTTCCTGCATCAAGCGGTCATATTCCGCATCGGAAATCACAGGGTCATCCAAAACAAAATACCGGTGGTTGTGGGAATTAATTTGCTCGCGCAGATATTCTGCCCGGCTTGCGTTTTCAGCTTCTGTTGCCTGGGTCATAAACGCTCCCATCAAAAAAAATACCAAAAGGATAAAAAAGAGTGCCGTTAACCGGTACATGAGGGCCACAGGTCACGTAACATTTCGCAAACCTGAAGCCGACGTTCGGTAAAACTGGGATTCCTGAACCCCGGCAGCCACTTCAGCGAAGACAGTTCATCAGATACTACCAGCACACACCCCACATCAATATGACGAAAAGCGCCAGCAGCAAAAAGACTGGCCGCTTCCATTTCAACCGTCAATGCGTTAAGGCTCTGATAATGAAGAACTTTTTCGTGTGTTTCCCGGTAAATGGCATCAGTGGACCAGACAGGCCCTTCATGAAAACGGAGATGATGATTTTGGCAGGCAATTTTCAGGCGAGTTTGTACCCCAGATGATGGGGCGACATCACATGACGGACCGCTGATGTAATTTCCGGATGTACCGTCATCAATGAACGCCATGCTTGGGATGATGATATCCCCGGTATGAACATCGGGAGACACCGCACCGCACCATCCCAAAAAGACAACCTCCCGCACACCCCAGGTAATCAGGCCTTCCAGCAGCATCACCGCATACGGTGCGCCGATAAAAGGACCAATGATGCCCGCTGAAAAACCGCCATGCCCCCAGGTCAAATGGCTCATCAAAACACGGCGGCTATGACTGTTTTTTGCACCCGCCAAATGATGCAGTGTATGGATATCCGGCTGATTGGCAATCATCACACACCGATGGCCGACTTTCGGCGGATTCTTACCGGGTATTGGATTGACGATGGCTTCAAGCATGAGGATAAAAATTTATTTTAAAGGATCAGACAACCCTTCCAACTCTCCCTTGATTTCATCAAAGGAATCATACAGCCACTGGACATCCTCGATGGTCAGACGCCCGGCCTTGGCCGGCCGGCCTTCGGTGCCGTCTTTTTTTTGTAAAATCCGGGGACCGATCTGGAGTTTGGGCTCCCCGTCTCCATATTGGTTGATGGAAACCATAAGGCCGGTTTCCTTGCAACGCCATTCTTTAAGTGTTTTATCTTTTTCAGGATCATAACCTGCCATATTAAAATACCTCCATTTAAGTTGAAATTTTTGAAAAATCCGCCAGCAGATCAAACAGCCCGGCAATTTGACCCAGCAGGGCCAGCCGGTTTTTCCGAATACCGGCATCTTCGGCCATGACCATCACATCATCAAAAAACCTGTCCACAGGTTCACGCATGAGCGCGATATCTCCAAATGCCTGATCAATCTGGCCGCTATGAATATGCCCCAGAACATTTTGTTGTGCTGTCCGGAACTGTTCAAGCAGCGCCCTTTCTGATTCATGCTCAAAAAGAGCGGGCTCCACTGTTTGAGCCGCTGTTTCCGAAGTATCCGCCTTTCGAATAATATTAACCACCCGCTTAAACGCTGTGGCCAGAATTTCAAAATCCGGGGCTGATTTTAATTTCTGCAAAGAACGGGCCTTTTCCCAAACGCCACCAATCGTATCTGTTGAGACCGCCAGCACGGCCGCCACGGCATCTTTTGAAATGTTTTCTTCTTCGAGCAGGTGCGCCATGCGCCCTTTGAAAAACTCAACGATCTTTTCCGAGAGCGCCTCTATGTCATCGGCCTTTTTATGTTCAAACATGGTAAGGCTTTCACGGATCACAGCCTTTAACGAAAATCCAAACCGGTTTTTAAGCGCAATCAAAATAATCCCGTTGGCCTGGCGACGGAGCGCATACGGGTCAGCCGCGCCGGTAGGGATCAGCCCGGCGCTGAAACACCCGCAAATGGAATCCATTTTATCACTAATACTCAGCACTGACCCTTCAAGGGTCTCCGGCAACGCCCCACCGGAATATGTGGGCCGGTAGTGCTCCTCGATGGCTGTGGCAGTTTGAATTTCCTCATTTTGCTTCAGGGCATATACCCGTCCCATGACTCCCTGAAGTTTCGGAAATTCAATCACGGCATGGCTCACCAGGTCCGCTTTACATAAATGGGCAGCCCTTGCAATTGACCGGAGCTGCGCCTGCTTAAGCTTCTCGGCTGTCGCCAGCCAATCCGCGAGCTTTATCACACGATTGGTTTTATCAAGCATGGAACCTAAATTGGCTTGAAACAACACGGATTTTAATTTTTCGACCTTATCATCAAGGGATGTTTTTAAATCCGTGGCAACAAAGAACTGGGCATCGGACAGACGGGCTCTTAACACCCGTTCGTGTCCCTTTGTCACCAGATCCATATCTTTCGCCTGGGTATTGTTGATCGCCACAAAATATGGCATTAACTGATCTTTGGCATCGACCACTGCAAAATATTTCTGGTGCTCACGCATGGCAGTGATGAGTATTTCATTGGGCAGTTCAAGAAATGCCTCGTCGAATCTGCCGACAATAGCTGCCGGATATTCAATTAAATGGGCGACTGTTTCCAGCAGTTCATCATCGGGGATCACCTGCCCGCTGATTCGGGTCACGGCTTCGGTCATTTGCATTTCAAGGGTTTCTTTTCGCTTACAGGTGTCAGCCAGCACCCACGCGTCAGACAGAGCGTTTAAATAATTATCCGGTGAGGATAATCTGATTTTTCCGGGTTTCATAAACCGATGGCCGAATGTATTCCGGCCGCTGCTGATATTCCCCACACGAAAAGGGATCACGTCAGTGCCCAGAAGCGCCGCGATCGTATGGATCGGCCGGGCAAAGGAAATGGTAAGGTCGGCCCATCGCATGGATTTGGGAAACGGCAGGGAAAGAATGACATCCGGCAGCATTTCTTTAAAGACGTTTTTGGATGCCGCACCGCGTTCTGTTTTCACAGCATAAAAATAACGGCCTTTTTCGGTTTCTTTAACCTTCAACTGAGCCGCCGGAACCCCTGTTTTTTCGGCGAATTTTTGAGCTGCCACGGTTAATTTGCCGCTTGCATCCAGACCGATGCGTTCCGGCGGCCCCATCATTTCAGTGGATAACGACAATTGCTTGGGCGCGACATCCGTCACAATGACTGCCAGGCGGCGCGGCGTTCCATACGTTTTTATATCGCCATGCTGTATACGCGCATCATCCATTTTTTTAAGTAAAATCGAAGCAAATGATTTTAATGCCGGTTGAATATATCCGGCCGGTATTTCTTCGGTTCCGATTTCCACCAATAACCGGTTCATAATTACTCCTGTGAATTTTTTAAAAGCGGAAAACCCAAAGCTTCCCGCTGTTGAATATAGCCTTCGGCGCAGCCCCGGGCAAGATTCCGGATTCGGGCGATATATCCGGTTCGCTGGGTAACACTGATAGCGCCCCGGGCGTCAAGCAGATTAAAGGCATGGGAGCATTTCAGACAATACTCATAACCGGGAAGCACCAGTCCGGCTTTAATACACCGTTGGGATTCACCCTCATACATATTAAAAAACTGAAAGAGCATGTCCACATCCGCCACTTCAAAATTATACGTGGATTGTTCCACTTCCTGCTGATGATGCACATCCCTGTATTTGATATGCTTGTTCCATTTGATATCAAATACATTGTCCACTCCCTGAAGATACATGCAGATGCGCTCCAGCCCATAGGTGACTTCAACGGAAACCGGATGCACATTAATGCTTCCGGCCATTTGAAAATAGGTGAATTGGGTGATCTCCATGCCGTCGAGCCAGACTTCCCAGCCAAGACCCGCAGCGCCTAATGTCGGGGACTCCCAGTCATCTTCGACAAACCGGATGTCATGGTCCAGAGGGTCGATACCCAAAACCTTCAAACTTTTCAGGTACAATCGCTGAATGTCGGGAGGAGACGGTTTAAGAATCACCTGAAACTGGTAATAATGCTGGAGCCGATTGGGATTTTCACCATATCTCCCGTCAGTGGGCCGCCTTGAAGGCTGCACATACGCCACCTGCCAGGGTTCCGGTCCCAGCGCCTTTAACAACGTGGTTGGATGAAACGTGCCGGCGCCGACCTCCATATCATAGGGCTGGACCAGAATGCAGCCGTTTTGGGCCCAGAATTTTTGCAGTCCAAGAATCGCGTCCTGAAAGTACATGAATTTATCCTTGTTGAAAATTTTTCTAAAGTTCAAATGTTTTCTTAAAATTTATTTTAAACCGTATCTATTTGTAATCCTTTTAAATCAACTGACATATCCAGAAGACCGGCAGAAGGTGTATCCGCCAGAATTCTCTCCCATGCAGGCTTCAATATTGAAATTTTATCCATGTCGCCAAGGGCCCAGACGCACCCGCCCCCCCCGGCTCCGGTAAACCGTGCGCCGCAATGATGATCACGGGCCGAACCGATCAGTTGATGGCCGGTTGCATCCAGCACATCAGGGGTCATCTCCACCCGGATATCGGTTTCACGATTTAATTGGGCAACGGCAGCGGCAATATCGGAAGCAGCAAAGGCTTCAACAAAGGCACTTGTGCAGCGGGCAATATCAACCCAATGCTCCCGGGATTGACCCGCTATGAACCGTTTTACCCATATGCCGTTGATGTTTTTGGATTCATGAGGCATGCCGCAGTAGGCAACAAGTAAATGTTCTGAAAGATTTGCGCTTATTCGGGCACCGGCAAGAGAATGACGAAGGTAAGGCTGTGTCGATCCGGCCCCTTTCCAGAACCAGGCGTTCACACCGCCGTATACTGCCGCAAGCTGGTCCTGAAACCCGCAGGGAACGCCCGCCACACTCTCTTCAATGCCGTGAGCCAGGTGGGCGATGCGGTCATCCGGGATGATGGGAGCGCCGAGTTTTTTCAGCAGATGATTAAAGGCGGCGGTAAGGGCGACAGCCGCTACCGAAGACCCGCCCAAAGCGCTTCGCGGCGGAGAAGCAGATTCAATCTGAATGTGAATGCCGCCAAGCCGGAAAAAAGCGGCGATGGCGAACATGAGCCCCATGGGGTGATGAAACGGCACCTGGTCCAGAGGATACGCAGCACTTTCAAAACCCTTCGAGGATATCTTGACCCACCCTTTCTGAAAAGGGGAAATCGTCACCCGCGTCCTCATGGACATGGCGATATTAAACGTACAAGGGTTGACATATGCCAGCGGATAATGAAAACTGCTGATATCCAGGGTTCCGCCCATATCAATGCGACAGGGCGCAGACGCCGAGATCGATTCCGTCTCTAAAATTTTCCTTAACTGCAGATCCATCATTTTGATTTGATTTTTTATGCGTTGTCGTTGTTTTTTTACTGGGCCGCCAACCGCAAATCCTGTAAAAATATCAAACTTTTCGGTTCTTTTCCCAAATGAAATACCACGAATTTTTCAAGAAACCGTAAGCCTTCATTTAAAGCGGCCGGATTAAATTTCAACCTCCCGGCAGTCTGCCAGTCATTGCTCTGGATCCACAGAAGCTGCTTGACAGTCCCTTTGGCCAGACTCACCCGTGTTGGACTTTTTGCCGAACATCCTTCGCACAGTATCCCGCCCTTTGCAAGTTCAAAAAAGAACCTGGGAGCGGTGATATGGTCCGTTTCCATCTGGCATTCGCTGCACCGTGAAAGATTGGGCGACAGGCCGGAAAAGCTTAAAAAGCGGAGGTGAAAAATAATACTGAGCGCTTCATTGCCAATGGCTCCGGATTCCAGGAGTTGGAGGCAGTCCCGAAGCAAATAATAAATCCGGGGTTGCTCCCTGCCCTCTTCCAGCCAGATATTGACCATTTCCGCCCAATAACTGGCATAAGAGGTTTTCATAACATCACCCCGGATGCCGGCACAGGGGTTTTCCAGACATGCTTCCTGAAGAACCATCATGCCGCGGCTGCGGGTGTCGCTGCATGAAACATTCAATAATGAAAAAGGTTCCAGCACACCGGCAAACCGTTTTCGACTTTTTTTGGCGTTTTTGGCAATGGCGGTCAGCTTGCCGTTGCAGAGTGTCAGCAAGGTCACAATCAGATCATAATCGCCATAGGCGGATCGGCGCAGAAGAATGGCCGGGGTGGCAAAAGTGCACATGATACGTTCAAATGCCAAGCAGAATTGTGGCCACCTGAAAATAGATTAAAACACTCAATATATCGACAAAAGACGTAATAAACGGCCCGGTCGCCACAGCAGGATCAATATTCATCCGAGCGAACATCATGGGCATAAAGGCACCCATCAGCGCGGCCATCGACATGGAAGACAGCACACCAATAGCCACTGACAGGGCAAGGGCTTCTCTGCCGAATTGGAACTGAACAAGAGTTCCCAGAATAAGTGCGTAAAACAGGCCCAGAATCATCCCGATAGCCATTTCCTTGGAAACCACCGCCCACAAATGCCGGACATTGACGCGACCGGTGGCGATTCCCCGCACCACGATGGTGGATGACTGGATGCCGATATTGCCGCCCATGCCCATGATAATGGGAATAAAAAAGGCCAGGGGAGCCACCTTTTGCAGGCTGTTCTGAAAAACACCAAGGATAAATACGGCGCCAATACCGCCAATAAAACTGGCAAACAGCCAGGGGAGACGGATACGAATGCTTCGGACAACGGACTTGGTTTCAACCAGTTCCTCCCCGACCCCCGCCATTTTCAAAATGTCTTCCGTGGCTTCTTCCCTTAAGACGTCAATGATATCATCAACCGTGACAATACCCACCATTTTATAATTTTCATCAACCACCGGAACCGCTAAAATGTTGTAACGGGCGACAATGCGCGCGACTTCCTCCTGATCCATGCCCGTGGTCACGGAAATGACATCTTTGGCCATAAAGTCCCGAAGCGGCGTTCCTGGCGGAACAACCACCAGCTGACGCAGAGAACTGACGCCGACCAGGCGGTCATTGTCGTCCACCACGTAAATATAAAACGGCATTTCCACATCAAGATTTTCTTCGGATTGAAGTGACTCAATCACGTGTTTGGCCGTCATGTTCTCTTTTAATGCAATAAAATCGGGGATCATGATGGCGCCGGCGGTATCATCTGCGTACCTGAGCAGCCCTTCCACCTCTTCCGATTCTTCCTGCTCCATCATTCCTAAGACTGCGTCGGCCTTGTCATCCGGCAGCATTTTGAGGAAGGCGACACTGTCATCGGAAGGCATGTTGTCGACAATCTCGGCCAGATCATCAATATTCAGGGAATCGATAATATTGAGGCTGATGTCCTCATCCAGTTCGCTGATGACATAAGCTTTTTTTTCAGGATCATCGATCATATGAAACAGTTTGCGCTGATTGACAACAGACAGAGAGGAGAAAACAGACGGCAGATCAGCTTCATGCACCTTGCTGACAATTTTTGCAAGACGGGCCGTAGCCCCTCTTCGCAAAAGGCGCTGTATCGTTTCCGTTAAAATTCTGTTCCGTTCAACCAGCATGGATAATCGATTCCCTATTTGGGATGCGTCAACTCAAGTGTTACAATTTCACCATTTTGACCGGTGATAGCCACCGGCTCATTATTTAACAGCACGTTCACACCATCTGGATTTCCCACTTCCATGCAAATCCGGTTCAGTGCTTCCAGTTCAATATGGTCCTTCGGATTCAGCAGATACGCTACAAGCTCCGCATCATCTACCCCTATCTTGATCATTGTTTCTTCAACAGCGTCTATTTTAAGGAATAGTTTGGCAGTTTGTGCCGGCGGTACCACATCAACAGAAGGAGAGGCCGCCTCTTCAATTGCCACCGGTTCAACTTCTTCCGGATGCGCGTCATCTGCGGATTCGGCATTCACGTCGCTGATTGCTTCAGATAGAACATTATCGGCGGATTTCGCAAAATTGGGCTGATAATAAAAATATGCATAAGCGGATAAACCGGCAACGGCGATGATAACCACCAGGGTCAGGAAAAAGCGAAGGAAAAACCGTTTATTGTGTTTTAACGGCGCCTCTGAATCAGAATTCTCTGTTTGATAAAAAAAAGAACGGTTAATCTCATACCTATCGACGATGTCATCCTCATCAACACCGAGCCACCGGGCGTAGTCACGGAGAAGGGCTTGCACCTGATCTGTTTCCGGCAGTTGTTCATGGTCTTCATCCTCGATAAGCATCAGTTTCCGTATACTGATTTGGGTCTCATAGGCGACTTCTTCTATCGATATCCCCTGTTGCACACGGATGGCTTTCAGATAACGGCCGAACGGCATGGCTCGCGGATCCGGATTCAAGATAATATGGTCATTCACTGTTCACTTCCTGACCCTGAGAATAATCCAGAAGGTTATCCCGGGTAAATGAAAAACGGTTTAAATTTATTGTATAATTTTAATATCTGCGTCTTTCCGGAGCGTTTCTATCCATGACTGAAACTTTTTATTGACTGCGTCTTCATAAAGCTTTTGTCTGATTTCATCAGCCACCTCGCTCAATTCCTTTCCCCCGGATTCCTGAATATCTTCAACAAAAAAAATCTGGAATCCCTGATCGGTTTCAATAATCGATGAAAACGATCCGGGCTCAAGGGGTGACACTGCCGATTTGATATTTTCAGCAAGCTCATCCAGTGCGAAAAACCCGAGCTTCCCGCCGTCGCTGGCATTCACTGCTTCAGAGTATTCCATGGCCATTTTTTCAAATGACGCGCCATCTGACAATTGTTGATGGATGCTTTCCATTTTGCCGAAATTGCTCTGTGTTGACGGCGCTTCAATATCAAACCCCAGTGGCATCACAATATTTCGAATCATATATTTTTTTTGAGGCGCATAGCTTTCCGGATGATCGTTATAATATTTCAGCACATCAGAGTCTGTGATGATAATTTTCGACTTGATTTTAAGATTCACCAGTTGATTCCGCTGCATCTGTTTTTTGATCTCCTTGCGGTAATCACTCATGCTGATGCCACTGGCGGTTAACGCGCTCCGGAGATCTTCATCAGAATAATAATTTGCCGATTTCACCTGCTCAATGGCTTTGTCAATTTCCTGTTCATCGACAAAAATTCCGGCGGTTTTAATTTCCTGGTCCGCCAGCTTGTCGTCAATCAGAGAGTTCAACATTTCCTGCCGAAGGCGATAAATCTCTGCCTGCTGCATATCAGCCGAAAACCCTTTTTTCCGGATCTGATCCTCAACGGGCGCCAATGCGTTATTGAGATCCGTCAGCCGGATAATATCATCGTTGACGATTGCGACGATGCGGTCTACCACTTCAGCGGAAAAACACGGATGAACAAAACCCGCACACAGGATCAGCGTAATGCCTGACAGCCCGCAAACACACAGTTTTTTCATAAAAACACAACGGAAAATCTTAATTTTCATACTCAGGCAATCTCGTATTCCGATTTTAAGTAACTTATTATTTTAATTAATATTTTATATATTTTAAAAGACTTAACCATTAACATATCCATAAATTTCCATCAAGATATTTTTGGTATTTCCTATAATACTTCCAAGTCCGTTTGCATTAAGAATCACCTTCAACCCGTTATCCGGCAGAAAAACATAGCGTTCCGGATTTTTATCGACCAGCTCCAACAAACCAAATGGCCGTTTTTGATGCAATTCGGAAAACCAAAGAAACAAAAACCGTTCATTTACATCCAGGCGCTTAACACCGGCCTTGACGGACAAAATCTTCAGCATGATTTTTAAGAGCAGATTGCCCGCCTCCTGAGGCAGGCGTCCGTACCGGTCAATCAGCTCCTCTTTAAAGTCTGACACATCACCCAATTCCATCATTTTAGCCAGGCGCCGGTAAGCCATCAGCCGCTGGTCAATATCGGCGATATAGTCTTCCGGGATAAAAACCGACATGGGCACATTGATTTCCGGCTCCAGTTTTTCGACCACCGATTCGCCCTTTATGCGGGCGATGGCGTCCTCCATGAGTTGTAAAAACATGTCATATCCCACAGCAGCGATATGACCGGATTGGGAAACGCCCAGAGCTGCGCCGCCGCCCCTGATCTTTAAGTCATTCATGGCGATTTGAAAACCCGCGCCCAACCCTGTGTGTTCCATCAACACCCTCAGCCGCTTTTCCGCATCACGGGTCAAGGCGGCTTCCCTTGATATCAGAAGATAGGCGTAAGCCTGTTCATTAGAACGACCCACCCGTCCCCGCAACTGGTAAATCTGGGCCAGGCCGTAGCGTTCCGCCCGGTTGAGGATGATTGTATTGGCGTTGGGTATGTCCAGGCCGGATTCCACGATTGTGGTGCTGACCAGCATGTCGATTTCCCGGTTAAGAAACTGGAACATGGCGTTTTCCAGTTCTTCTTCACTGAGGCGTCCGTGGGCCACGGCCAGGCGAACTTCCGGAACAAGTTCCTTAAGATATTTGGCGATATTCCATATCGTATTAATATTGTTATGAACAAAAAATATCTGTCCCTTGCGCTCCATTTCTTTACGGATGGCTTCAATGATGATCGCCGGATCAAATTCGGATATATAAGAAATGATGGCCTGACGCTGTTCCGGAGGGGTCTGAATCACACTGATATCCCGGACGCCCATCATGGACATGTGAAGGGTCCGGGGAATAGGTGTTGCGGTCATGGACAGCAAATCCACGTCCTGGCGCATTTTTTTCAATTTCTCTTTATGCTTGACCCCAAATCGCTGCTCCTCATCAATGACCGCCAGTCCGAGATCCTTGAATTTTATATCTTTCTGGACCAGCCGATGGGTGCCGATGACAATGTCGATCTTGCCTTCCTGTAAACCGGTGATGATCTTTTTTTGTTCCGTATTCGAGCGGAACCGGCTCAGGCAGGCGATATGGATCGGATACCGTTCAAAGCGTTCTGAAAACGTTTTATAATGCTGCTCCGCAAGCAGTGTAGTGGGCACTAAAATGGCCGCCTGCTTCCCGTCATTCACAGCTTTAAAAGCCGCGCGCAAAGCAATTTCAGTTTTTCCATATCCGACATCTCCGCAAATCAGGCGATCCATAGGAGAAGTCGCTTCCATATCACACAAGACATCATCAATGGCTTTGAGTTGATCCGACGTTTCTTCATAGGGAAAAGAAGCTTCGAAATCCTGATAATAATTATCCGGCGGACTGAAAGCGTGTCCCTGAATAACCTTACGGGCCGCATACATTTCAAGCAGCTCACCGGCAATTTTTTCAACGGATTTTTTGGCTTTTTCCCGAATTCGCAGCCAGGATTTACCGCCCATTTTATCGATCACCGGCTGGGCGCCGTCAACGCCCATATATTTCTGCACCATATCCAGGCGGTCGACCGGTATGTACAACCGGTCCCCGTCTTTATATACAAGCAGCAGAAAATCATTGGTAATGCCTTCAATCGTCAACTTTTCAAGCCCCTTGTACATGCCGATGCCATGTTCCACATGCACCACCAAATCATCAATGGCCATATCTCCAAAAACAAGGAGTTCTGTTTTTACGGACCCCTTTGTTTTCATAACCCGGCGGCGTTTTTGCCGGGAACCGAAAATTTCACGGTCCGTAATGATTGCCAGCGACTGTTCCGGCCATACGAAACCGGCGGAAAGCGATCCCTGACAAATACAGATCCCGGGCCTGGCGTTCTGTATTTTCTGTAAAGGGGTTTGAGTCAAACGAGGGGAAATGCCGTATGGGGCAATCAGCGCTTGCAATCTTTGAATCTGAGAATCGGAACTGCACACCATCAGGACTAAATATCCGGCAGTCTGTTTTTCATTAATCCATTGGGCCAAAGGCATCAGGATATGGTCGTCTTTTTTCTCGGTCAATAAATCGGCTGAAATTTCATTGTTGTCCTGGGATGACAATATCATTCCAACAGGCTTTTTTTCGCTTTCTATGTCTCTTGCCACCGATGGCAGTAACCGGAATGTCAATCGGAGTTCCTGTGCGAGGTTCGTTTTTGCTGATGCCCATTTCAGATAAATCGTTTCAGGATCAACACACAGCCGATCATCTTGTGATGCAGTTACGAAATTTTTGACGGCCTGATCTTCCGCAAACAGGGCGGCTTTTTCTATTTCTCCGGGGTCAGACTGAATCCAGAAAGCGCCCTGGGGCGCGTAATCGAAAATTGAATCCAGGGAAGGATAAATAAGCGGCAACAGACTTTCGATGCCGGGAAAAACCCCTTCCCTGCGGATGCGATCGATAAATTCTTCGGCATGTTTCTGTAACAGTCCTTTTTCACCGACCATCTTCCGGATGTGAAGAATGGTTTCGCTTAGCCGGCATTTTTCCAGAACCGCTTCCCTTGCCGGAAGGATGACCGCTTCGGCAAGACTTCCGGTGGTGCGTTGGGTAGCAGGGGAAAAAAACCGAATGGAATCCACTGTATCTCCAGACAATTCAATACGAAGAGGCTCCGGGTACATGGGAGAAAAAATATCAATAATCCCTCCTCTGACGGAATATTCACCGTAATCTTCCACAAGGGTCACATGGGTATAGCCGCCTGCGTGCAGTTTTGCGACGAGATCATCCCGGTCGGTTTCTTCGCCGCACATCACCAATTCTGCGTAATCCCATAACGTCTTTCTGGGGATCAATCGCTGAAGAAGCGTTTCCACAGGCATCACAACGATTTTTGGCGCCCCCCCGTCTCCCAGCCGGTACAGGGTTTGAATTCTTTGCGCGGCAGTTGCGTTGTTATAAGCAATCCGTTTAAAAGGTAAAATATTGTACGCAGGGAAAAGTATGATTTCAGGAGTACGCTCATCCGCAAAAAATCTCAGATTGTCACAAAACTCTTCACACATCTTCAGTGAAGGCAGCACCACCATAATGGGCTTTTTCACCTCACTGCCCAAACGCGCAGTCAGAAATGCCCGTTCTGACTGACCGATGCCGCTGCAATGGACCGGTTCGTGATGATGATGAACCCATTCAATCAGCGACTGAATGGATGATATATTATTCAACTGCTCCATAGTGGATAATCTTTCCAATAATCATTATGAAAACATATGGCAGACATCCTCTGAAGCCTGCATTTTTAGACTTGCAAGTCGGCTGATACACCAGACAAAAACAGCTTGACGCTAAGTATCCGGCGTGTTAAAAGCCATGATGTTTTTTGAGGGGCTCGTTGCGGGCCGACGTAGCTCAGTTGGTAGAGCAGCTGATTCGTAATCAGCAGGTCAGCGGTTCAATTCCGCTCGTCGGCTCCAGTTTCTTCATTAATAATAAAACGATCTCTTAACAAAACATTCACAGAAAATACAATCCGCATTTTGATTATTTATTATTTTGTGACGTCTTGAATCCTGTAATTACCCAAACCAGGCGGATTCAGATCATCCCGCTATAGGAAAAATCTTTGTGTTGTTACCGCTGAAACGATCAACAAAAACATCCACGCTGGCATCCGGGTTTTTTAAGGCTTTATCAGTAAAAAAATCAAGGTTATATATTTTTAAAAAAAATAAATCTTCTTGACATACGGTTCATATCTATTTATTTTGAATGATATTAACTATATTTGAGTGATGCGTCAGCAATAGTCAATAATAAGAAACAGATACAAACATCACGGCTTTTTAGGTATAACTATTTAAAATCAATGAATTTACCCGATGAAATAGCTCTAAAGGACGAGATTCAGGAAATCGCAGACAGAATTGATCATATCATCGAAACGGTCAACCAGTATCATCATCCCTCTTTACAGGATGCGGATTCAACCGAAATCCATGAAACTGATTAACGGGGACGATGGCGATCATTTTTCAGACACACAAAAAATACTCTATTAACCAGCCTAAGCAGGAGGCGTAATGGCATTAACAAAAAATAAAATCGTTGAACACGTTAATGAACTCGGATTTACCAAGAAAAAATCTGTTGAAATCGTCGAATCCCTTCTTGAAATTATCAAAGACAGCCTTGAAAAGGGAGATGATGTTCTTGTTTCAGGTTTTGGCAAATTCTGCGTCAAGGAGAAGTCCACACGACGGGGAAGAAACCCGGCGACTGGAGACGACTTGCTCCTAGATGAGAGAAACGTTGTTACATTCAAGTGTTCTGGAAAATTACGGGAAAGTATCAATAACGGCAAATAATGAAAGCGGTCCTGTTTTTATTTGAACGTGTTGATGATGCGTTTCGGGACAGATTCTTCTTCGCAGCATAATCAGGGCATCACGAAAAGAGCGTTTGCAACCGCCCAATCTTTCTTATTTTGCGGTTGAACCCGCAACAGAAGCATGACATTTGCATTCCCAATCATAAAACAATACGTCTGGAAATCTTCGATTCAATCGGAGGTTTCCAGACGTATTTTTTTGGAGGTCAATCAATATTATAAGCTTTAAGCTTGCTTAAAAGGGACGGGTGACTGATCTCAAGAAGTTGAGAGGCTCGGGTGCGATTACCCCCGGTTTCTGCCAGAGCGCGGCGGATCAGGTGGTTCTCCAGTATTTCCTTTCCTGTTTTTAACGAAAAATCATTAAACAGTTCTTCCATCTTCGGTGCCGCATTATTTTCTTCGCATGCCATTTTCAACGGAAAATTTTCAGGAATCAGCACATCTTCTTCGGCCATCACCATCGCCCGCTCGATCATGTTTTCCAACTCCCGAACATTGCCTGGCCAGCGGTGTTTAAGCAACAGGGACATAGCCGCCGGACTGACGCCGGTGACCGTCTTTCCAAGCTTCACGTTGAATTGAGCGATAAAATGATCGCACAATAAAGGGATGTCTTCCGCATGCTCAACCAATGACGGCAACCGGATGGGCAGTACATTTAAACGATAAAATAAATCTTCTCGAAAATGACCGTCTGCCACCTCATTTTCCAGGTTTTTGGACGTTGCCGTGATCACCCGCACATCAATCATCCGACTCTGAGTACCGCCCACCGGCCGGACTTCATTGTCCTGAAGCACCCGCAAAAGTTTCACCTGAAGCGTAAACGGCAAATCCCCCACTTCATCCAGAAAAATAGTTCCGCCGCTCGCCGCTTCAAAAAGCCCCATGTGATTCTTCGTCGCGCCGGTAAACGCTCCCTTCATATACCCGAACAATTCGCTCTCAAGCAGAGCTTCAGGTATCCCACCACAATTAACAGGAATAAAAGGTTTTTTTGATCTATTACCTCCGAAATGAAGGCCGCGTGCAACCAGTTCTTTGCCTGTGCCGCTGTCGCCGGTAATCAACACCGTGGTATCATACTGGGCGACTTTTTCCGCCAGCTTGAAAACCGCTTTCATTTCCTTGCTTTTAGCAATCATATTTCCGAAACCGGACCGTTCAGCCATCTCCCGGATCTGTTCTTTTAAAACCGTGTTTTCACTTTTCAACCGCTCGCGTTCATCAGCCTTTCGTAAGGTAAGCAAAATTTCATCGGTTTTAAAAGGTTTTGAAATATAATCATAGGCCCCCAGCTTCATGGCTTCCACGGCGGTGTCAATGCTGCCGTAGGCCGACATCATGATCACATTCATGTTTTCCAGTTTGTCGGCCGCTGCCTTTAAGAAAGCCATACCGTCCATATTCGGCATTCGGATATCACAAAAAACAAAATTATAAGAAGCTTCTTCAATTTTCTGCAATGCTTCTTCACCGTCAGCCGCAGCATCGACTGAAAACCCGGATTCAGTGAGCAAGGCTGTCAACATATGACGCATATTCTTTTCATCATCAATAACAAGAATACGTTTTCCCATATTCAAACCTCCGGTATTTCAGTAGATAGCGGGAACGAAATTATAATCGTGGTTCCTTGACCGGTGCCGCTCTCCGCAGTGATGGTTCCACCGGCCTGTTCAATAATCATATAACTGACTGACAGCCCGAGACCGGTGCCCTTCCCCGGTTCTTTGGTTGTAAAAAACGGATCAAAAATATTTTCAATGTCCTGTTTTGAAATACCCGTGCCGTTGTCCGCCACCCGCAAGATTAAGGTCGGATGGCCAGCCAACGCCTCCTTGTCAGCAGCGGTTACGGATTGGGTCTCAAGAATAATCTTCCCTTTGGATGCGTTCGTTGACCCGGAAATAGCGTCTGCCGCATTAATCATCAGATTCACGAGAACCTGCCGTATCTGGTCATAATCGGCAAATATCCTGTCGCCTGTTGCGGTCAAACGGCATTCGATATCGATATCCCCCATCAGTGGCTGATGAGACATGACGGCCGCCACTTCCTTAACAAGGTCGTGTATCTCAATATATTGCAAATTCAGCGGAGCGGCCCTGGAAAAATCCAGAAGCTGCCGTATAATACCATGAACCCGCTGGATTTCATCTGCTGCCCGCAACAGATAATCCTGGGCGGTGTCGTCGGCTTTCAACATCGGGCGCGCCTTCAAGAGATCAATATACCCCAGGACAATTCCAATGGGATTGCCGATCTCATGGGCGATGCCTGCTGACAGACGGCCGATGGACGCCAGTTTTTCCGCCTTGACGATATCCTCCTGGGCATTTTTCAATTCCTTGTTTGCCTGCTCCAATTGATTAAAGGCATCCTGAAGATTTTCTTTGTTTTTTTCGATTTTTTCAATCATCTGGTTCAAGGCTTTGGACAGTTGATTGAACTCCTGGTATTTCCTGCCGGGCGAAAAGTATAATCGGTCTTTGTCTCTGTAATCATCGGTCATTTTGATAAATTTATGAATTGGCCGGATCAGCAGCCGGGACAATCGGTAGGTGCCCAAAAACAGCAATATGAAAAAATTGGCCGTCATGTACCAGATGATGATTTTTTGTGACTGGCGTAATGCCAGGTAAATTCCGTCAAGTTCTATAATGATGGTTTTCGCGCCAGAAAGCTGCCCGCCAGGGCCTTTGATGAGATCAGATATCAGGACATACCGGCTCTGGTGCCAGAAAAGACTCCAGATGTCTCCGTAAAATTGAATATGGGGCTGACCAGTCTGCAACACCTGAGAGGTTTGCTGGCGTAGCGCGTGTTTCAAATCATCAGGAACCAACCCGTAATGATATTCTTCACCCGTAATTGAGTGGAAATCAGCGGATATGAATGGCGTGTTCTTCAGCAGAATATCCAGGGCCCCGGTCCATCTCCCGATGTTCGTGCCGTCAGGTTCCGGCAACCCGGTCAAAAGGCGCTTCCCCTGCTCCACTCCGGTGTGAATCAAATTTTTTTGAACAATATGGATAATTACAAGATATGATAACAGCGTCGTTATCATGATGATTATCGCGAGATTGGCGGCGATCTTGAATTTTAAACTCTGAAAAGGCACAATCAATATAACCCAAAATCTTTTAAAGTTGATGACATCATTCAAAATATAAAAGAATAATCAGTTATGATCAATCTCTTTTACCGGAGACTTGCGCCTGAGATCGCTTCTATTCGTTCCAGCACCGGCGGATGGGAATAATTTAAAAAAACATACAGGGGATGAGGCGTCAGATTGGACAGATTGTGGACCGCCAGTTTTTTTAAAGCAAGAGCAAAGGATGCGGGATCGGAGGTGGTCTCAGTCGCAAACCGGTCAGCCGCGAATTCATTTCTTCGGGAAAAAAACTGCATCATAATACCCATAAAAAAATCAACAGGCGCATACAACAATCCAAAAAATACAAGGCCCGCATAAACGGATGGGGTTTCCATATAAAAGGTTTCAAACAGCATCGGCGAAGAGATAAAAAAGGATAACAGGTACAGCATAATGCCGGTTTGCACAATCCCCGCGGCCAGCATCCAGAAGACATGTTTTTTTATATAATGTCCCATCTCATGGGCAAGGACCGTCACCAGTTCATTGATGGAATGGTTATTAATTAATGTGTCATAAAGAACGATTCGTTTGTATCGCCCAAACCCGGTAAAAAACGCATTGGATTTACGGGAGCGTTTGGACCCGTCCATGACAAAAATATTCTGGAGTGAAAAATGAATGGATTCAGCATACGCTACAATCGCATCTTTCAATTTGCCGGGCGCCAAGGGCTTGAACTTGTTAAACAACGGCATAACCCATGTGGGGACCACGAGTTGCATGATCAACATGAACACGGCAATTCCAACCCAGCAAATCCACCACGCGTCAGGGCCGGCATATTCAAAAAACGAAAGAACAAGGCCGATCAGCACGCCCCCCATCGCAATGCCAAGCAGGGCCTTTTTGACCATGTCGGATACAAATATCTTCCAGGTGGTCTGATTGAATCCGAAGCGTTCTTCGATGACAAATGTCGAATATATGTCAAATGGAAGAGATACGATCCATTTCAAGAGAAACAATATGCCAATGTACAATAAACCGATGACCACCGGCTGACTGCTGACGGATCGCACCCAGACATCGATGAGCGGGAACCCCTTACCAAACCAGACACCAAGGAATAAAAGGATATCCACAACAGAAACCGCCCATTTGAAACGGGTATTGATGCGAAGATACTCCTGGGAAGCCGCATAGCGCCTGGCATCATACAAGTCCTGAAACTGTTCGGGCAAATACCGGCTCAGCCGCTTAAGGTTCAATAAATCGGCGGTCATATGGAGCAAAAAGTCCCCAAGAACTGCAAATAAAATAATGGCGCCAATCATATTCATAAAATTCACCTTGCCGCCTAAACCCTTTTCGGATGTTGCGGCGTATTTTTTAATTTTTACACTTTGCCGACGCGTTGCGACTTATTACAAGAAAGTCAACATGGCCCCTTCTACCCCTGTCCTTTAAAAAAATCAACCCTTCAAATATCCTGAAAACAATGAAAAACTTGACAACAGCGATAAAAATCGATAAGGAATATCACTATATAACAGGACTGGTATGGTGTCTGTCGGTGAATCGCCATCGACGAGCCGGTTCATTTTGACTAATCCACAATCAACTACAGGGGCATGGAATGATAGTCAAAAAATTCCCAATCCGAAATACGTTTTTTTTCCACGCATTTATTTGTTGCCTGTTGCTTGCGCCCTCTATCGCAGGCGCCGCCATCGAAGATCATATCACCCGCACGGAATCCGGATTCTATTACACGGTTCAAAAAGGCGACACATTATGGGATCTTTCCCGGCATTTCTCCAATTCCCCCTGGGTGTGGCCTGAATTGTGGAGCCACAATAACCCGAAAATTTTAAATCCCAACCTGATCTATCCCGGCCAGAAAATCCTGATCTACAAAAAAGACTGGGAAGGCACTGAAAAAATGGCTCAGCCCTCTGCACCAGCACCAACGCCAGCACCCGCGCCCTCACCGATTGAAGAAACGGAAAACTTTCAAGGCGATATCAATTTAGACAGGGTGGGCTATATCCGCAAAACAGCGACACCCCATCATGGGACCATTTTCAAAAGTCAACATGATCTCGCGCTGATCGACGCAGGGAGGACAGTTTATATACACCCCGCACCCGGAGCGCCGGCCTTTAATGTTGGCGAAAAATATACCGTCTTCCGAACGTTTGACCACATCAAACACCCGGAGACAAAAAAAGATATCGGCGTACAGCACCTGCTGACCGGGGTCGTTGAAATCACGTCTGTGGAACCGGACTTTGCAACAGGCAATATCATCGCTTCCTTTCGGAGCATCGAGATCAATGATCTTCTCATGCCATACACGAAAAGAGATGATCTCAACATATCTTTACGGAAAGGTATCGAGGGGTTGTCCAGCCGGATTATCAAACCCGAAGATGATGATATTCTAATCGGCGAGAGAAAGATTCTTTTTATTGATAAAGGTAAAAATGACGGCGTTGAACCCGGTCAGGTATATTCCATTTTCCTTGAAGAATCCGTCAGACCCAATCCTGAAAAATTCAAAGAGGTCGACCTATTCATAGAAATAGGCAGCCTGATTGTTCTTCATACGGAACCGACAACATCCACCGTGTGGGTGATCAATTCCAAAGAACAGATCACGGCGGGAAACCTTGTCAAAACCTTGGCGGCCAAAACCCCCTGATCCCCGGGCACTCCAGTCTTATCAAAAACACAAAAAGGGCTTCCACCATTTTCGGCTGAAGCCCTTTTTGTGTTTTGGGACCCAAAGGCTGATGAAATCACCCTCCGTCATAAAGGCGCGGCCCTGAACTGGAAAACCGAGCAACGAGTGCATTTTTTCGCAAGCATCTGCAACTCATTCATTTTCCCATGTCACCCGCACCACTTCTTCCCGGGTAGTGACGCCATCGACTAGTTTTTGAATGGCATTTTCCCTCAAGGACACCAGGTTTTCCTTAAACGCAACTTCCCTCAGCATCGCCAAGTCCGTATCCCGGGTGGTTATTTTTTTCAGCGCTTTCGTATAGGGCAAAGCTTCAAAAATCGCAATCCGCCCGAAATATCCGGTTCCTCTGCATTGGGCGCAGCCGGTGCCATGATATAATGTGACCGGTCCCTGTTTTTTGACATCAATACCCATCCTGACCAGCTCGGATGCGTCAATTTCATAGGGTTCGATGCACTTGGGGCAAATTTTCCGGACCAGGCGCTGGGAAATCACCCCGGTCAGCGTCGCTTGGACCAGAAAATGGGGCACACCAATATCTAATAATCGGATGATTGAGGATGGCGCATCGTTAGTGTGCAAAGTGGATAAGACCAGATGGCCGGTCAGGGCTGCCTGAACAGCGTTTTGGGCGGTTTCCAGGTCCCTGAGTTCCCCGACCATGATAATATCCGGATCCTGGCGCAAAATGTTTCGGATGATGGTCGCAAACGTGATATTCACGGCAGGTTGAACAGCGATCTGGTTGAACTCTTCATGCACCATCTCAATGGGATCTTCAATAGTGGTGGTATTGATCTCAGGAGTGGACAGCCGCCGCAGGGTGGAATACAGAGTAGTGGATTTACCACTGCCCGTGGGCCCGCATACCAGGACCAGGCCGTTTGGACGATTCACCATATAATTGTATCGCTCCAGATCATGGGGCGTAAACCCCAGATGATCCAGGTCTTGAAACAAAATATCCGGGTCCATGACCCGCATGACCACTTTTTCGCCAAACGCTACCGGCACAGTGGAAATACGGATTTCCACCTCAACATCCCCCTTGGCTGTTTTGATGCGGCCATCCTGGGGCCGCCGTTTTTCAGCCATATCGAGCCGGGACATGTTTTTAATCCGGCTGACCACGGGAGAATGCACTTTTTTTGGCAACCGATATACCGTATGCAGCACCCCGTCAATGCGCATTCGGATCAGCGACGCATCACGTTTGGGCTCAATGTGGATATCACTCGCCCGCTGATCAAAGGCGTAGCTGAACAGGTGATTGACGGCATTGATCACATGGTGGTCATTGACCGGCAGTTCATCCACGGATTTCAGGCGCACATACTGTTCGAGGTTGCCCAGATCATAGGAGGGGCTCGCAAACTGAGTTTCCGCTGCGGCAATGGATCGTTTAAAACCGAAAAATTCATCGATCAGACGGATAATATCAGTTTTGGAGGTCACCACGGCGTTAACAGCCATCATGCTGACCCGGGCGATATCTTCAAACACCTCTGGATTAAAGGGGTTGGAGGTCGCCACGACCAGCTTGCCATTGTCAACCTCAACGGGCAGCACCAGGTGTTTCATGGCAAAACTGCGGGGGATGGTGGTTGTGACCAGATTCAAATCCAGTTTCAGCGGATCAAGCTTCCGGTAGGGTTTCCCCCAGGTCTTGGCCAGAGCCTTAAAAATGATATCTTCATCCAGTTCCAGATCCGGCCGGTCCGCCCGGTTGAATTTAAAGGAAACAATGATATCTACGATGGTGGTGGGATTGATGATCCTCCCCCCCATGGGAATGGACTGGCTGCGCCGGGCCTTTTGTTTTTCCATGCTTTCCCGGGCTTTATCTTTTTTTTCAAAAATCTCAAGCGCATGGGCCTTGGTGATCAGCCCATGCTGCACCAGGGCCACACAAACCGCTTTATCGGAAAACGGATGATCAGCGTCATTGGCCATGTCAGGTTTTCTCGCTCCACAGTTGAAAGATATATGATCGATAAAATTACTTAACTATAAAATATGACGAGATTTTTATCAATAGGGATTTAAAACTCCTGCTGGCATCATCTGAAGCATGATGAATCGTTGGATTGAAAATAAAACTGCAGAATGGCAACAGCGGACACCTGAATCTTCGTGAGTATTCATATGCCCGCTGTTGATAACTGGGATAGGTCTGGTTTTGAACCCCTAAGCGCCTTACTTATTCCTGTTTTACTTTTTTCCTGTTGTTAAATTCCGCCACTTTTGCCTCAAACGCCTTCAGGTCTTTGTCATATTGCACAATCTTTGCGTTTAATGCATCCACCTTGACCGAATACGCGATCCGTTCAGATGTCTTAACCCTTCTTCCCTTCGGAGCCTGGGCCTCAAGTTCCATTCTTTCCTTTTCAAGAGCCGTCCGGGTATTATTTAATTCCAACTGCATCTTATTTAGTTCAACAGCTCTTACTTGAAAGGTTTCTTCCCTAGAATTACCAGAACTTGTTGCGCTATCATCAGTTTGCTCCCCTTCACCGGTTTTATCGATTTCATTCGTCCCTGAGGGATCAGCAGCATCCATTTCTTCACTATTGGAAGACTCTTCGGTAACTGAATACGGAAGGCTTTTCTCTGATTCAAAAGTTTTCAATGAAGACCGCTGTGCTTCCGGAACCTGGTAAAGATCATCTGTAAACCGCACACTCCCATTCTCGTCGGTATATTGATAATATTCACCAAATGCGGATGTCGCGAGCAGCACAAAAACACCTGTCAGCAGAATTTTTTTGATCATACCCAACATCCTCCCCGTCCGCATCACCGGCGAACTTTTTTTACGGATTCACATAGCACAACTTCCCCGTCGCTGTTCAAAACAAGACCGACACGGGCGCCTTCACTGGCCCCGGATATACTTGCGCCGGGGGCTTTTTTAAAAAATGAATCATCAATAACAAGCCCTTCATTTTGAACACTGTCCACTGTCCCGATAAAATCGTATTGTTTCTCGACCTCCTTCACAAAATCCCTCGTCCCTTCCGTCTCAATGCCGGGGATTTCCTTTATCCGAGGCGTTGTATCATTCAGCGAAGTATCTCCATTTTCAACGGCTAAACAGACAGAGGCCGCACAAAAACCCATCAAAATCAGCAAAATCAGGGAAAAGATACTTTTTCGATTTTTACATTGGCGCATCATCAGCGTCTCTCCTTTTATTGATAATATATTGAATTCCGGGAGGACGTCAAGCCCTCCCGGAGTTAGTCCGAATCCGCCGGTTACTGAATGATCCGCCAGTATTGCATCCCGACAAGATTGTCCGGCACCACCAGTTCTTCTTCACCTCCCTGGGAATCCGGCATATACAGCATATTGCCGATTTCAATGGGCTCAAACACGATTGTTTCGTATTCCAGGCCGCCGGGCGGCAAGTCCTCAATCAGATCTTTGTTCACATCATTCTTGTCAATTTTACCATCGCCATTGGCATCAAATTTATCATTGGCATCAAATTTACCGTCACCATTCACATCAACCAGGAGCGTGTCATCAATTTCACCATCCCCGTCCACATCAAACTGGGGCGAGTCCGTTTGGCCGCCGGAGCATGCGCTGATCTGATAGATGACCGAACTGCCGCCCGCCTCGCACGGTGACGACGATGGAATCGTTGAAATCAGGACAGCCGTTCCCTTGCGCAGCATGGGTTCCCGGATCCCGCGTTCCCCCGCTTGCGGCAGGTCAATATACCATCCCATGTGAGATCCGGTATTTTTTACCGGGTCATACCAGGAAATCTGGTTATTGCTCAAGAACAGCCAGTTGTCGGCGGTTGATCCGGTGCTTATTGTCTGACGGAGCAATGTTTTTCCGCTAACATTCGACAAAATCCGGGAAGCCTCAAACGTTCCAAGATACCGGGTTTTCGCCACCGAATACCCGGTAGCGCCGCCCCCGTATTTTTCTTCCCATATATTGCCCCAGTCCCAGATCCCATAGAAAGACTGGGTGGACATATTGCCCAAATCGCTGGCGTTCAGATATCTGCCGGTACCGAAAATCACCATCAACCCCGCTCCGGTATCAGCAAAATTCGACTTGACGCAATCCAGCATGACTTCCGGGGCCGTGGTAATGGGCTGGACATAACCGGTGCCGGATGAGTTTCTAACAGTAATCAGCGGTTTGGGCGTCGATCCTGCAGCATAATATACTTTCCAGTCACTGACCAGTTTACCCCGCAAATCGAATTTCCACATATTGCCCAGAAGGTCGCCGGCAAAAGCATAATCCGCATACCCGTCCCCATCCACATCAACCACTCGGGGCGTGGAAAGTCCGTTGCATCCGGCGGTGAGGGTGTCCAGTTTTTTCACCAGCGCGCCGCTCAACGGGTCCACAATATAGAGAATCGCCTTCTGGTTCACGCTGTCGTATCCATTGCCGAAAACTACCACAGGGCCGGCAGCCTCTGTCTTCACCAAAACCGCATTACTGAAGGAGTATCCCATGTCGTCATCCGTTGCGGCCGGGAATTCCCACAGCACTTTATTCGCGCTCATGGCATCAGGAGCGGTCACATCCAGACCAAAATACCCTTTTCCACCCTTGCCCAGCCCGCATACCAGAATATCCTGAGATCCCACCTTGCCCACTGTCGCTGAACCGTCCACATAATATCTATGACTGTAACCGGGAATTGCGAGATCCGACAAATGATCATAAACCAGGCCCGGCACATAGCAGAACCTTTCATTGCCATTGCTCGCATCTATGGCGTGGAGCATGCCGTCGTTGGAACCGATATACAACGTTCCCTTGTAATATGTGGGGGCGGAGTGAATAAAATCGCCGAGGATCTTGGTCCGCACCCGGAATTGTCCACCGCGGGAGAGATTGTTCGAGGTATCGCCCCGGATAAAATCCACCATTTTCGCAGGATCAAACGGATTGGCCGGATCCGCGCTGTTGACTGACAGCAGATCCTCCTGGTCTGCAGAAATATTGTTAAACGCAAAGACAATCCCGCCGGAACCGTCATAGGAAAAAATCTTCCGGCTGTTCCAGGCAGGCACGTGATTAGAGGCGGTCCAGACAGGCTCGCCCACCGCCCCTGTCTCAACATTGATGGGCTTGGCGTACACTTCCCCGAACCAGCCGGCCGTATTATAGATACCCTGGTAGATATTTGTACCCACCTGCCGCTGAATGGAACTGGTGGCCAGGGAGGCGGCTGATCCCAGACGGCTTTCAATGTCCTGTTTCAAAGCATTCATGGCATCCACCATATCCATGGGATTGGATGCATTGATGTATCTTCCTCTGCCGTTCACCGCCGCATGCCACAAATCGTCCACCGTGCTTTTTTTATCTGCAACTGGCTGTGGCCATGTGGGACAGTTACCTAACGGACAGTCCGCATAATTGCCCTGGTCAACTTCTCCGCTCAACCCGAAAGACAGGGAATACGTCACCAGATGCTGAAAGCCCGCGGTGTCCTTTGTGTTTATAGGCACATTATCGTTCAGGCTGGAATTCAGGTCGCGTTCGTAATAATACATGGCCACATCCGCCAGGGTATTGCTGTAAGTATCGCTATACGGTTTGCCGTCAAAAGGAGTGTTATTGTCCCCATCGGCGTTTAGCACACCGGAATAGGAATCGTTCCAGTATCCGTCGGTCATCACAATCGTAAATGCCTGCTGACAGCTCCCCCCTTTGTCCGCGATAAAGAACGGATAGCTGGTGTTATTGAAATTGGTGGAAGGCAGGGGAGACGGCTTGCCGTACAGCCCTTTATAATATTGGCCGATATTGTTTAACCCGGTGCGGAGCGGCGTACCGCCGGAAGCGATCAATGTGTATAATTGAGCAATAAGGGGGGCGGACTGATCCTCGGTAACATTATCAATCGTTACCCGGACCGGCAGGGCTTCCTGCTTGATGTCGTTATTAATGGTCAGCATCCCGATATAAACGCCCTGCATGGTGTTCATCACATTGCCGACGGCGTTTTTGGCGGTATGCATCCGGCGCCGGTAAAAGGAATACCAGTTGGCGAAATTCTGCCGTTCCTGGGTATAGGTCCGGCCGGTGACAACACCGGCGGCCGCTGCCTGGGATGCGGTCAGGCGGCTCAGCTCATTGTCCTGAACAATGCCGTCATTATTTTCGTCTGTGAATTTATAATATTGAATACTGCCGTCGATGTTCACCAGATACCTTCCGGATGCAGTTTCCGTATAATAATGGGCCCGGTTAATAACAACATTCAGGGTCCCGTGGGGCACAAACGCCACGGCGTCCGCACAGGCCCTGCCGGAGGTGGCGCTGGTGGTCGTGCGGCTCAGCACCACCTTGCCGATGCCGCCGGTGAATTTGATTCCGTTTGTCCCGCCCGCGATTTTCGTCCAGTCGCCCAGGGCCACCTGCTGGTTGATGGTCGTGGTTTCGGTGCCCCCGGAATGATAGGTCACATAAGGGACCGAAGTGGAACGGTTGCTCCCGCCCTCGGCCCAAATGGCGTACACATCATAGAGCTGGTTGGGATCCAGACAGTTGGCCGTCCAGGTCGCGGTAAACGCGCCCACGGCATTGGTATAATAATACGAACCGTTGGCCGTCGTGTCTTTGTCTGTTTTATATGCTAGCGCGGTGGTATTACGCTGCCACCCATTATCCCCCGTTGCCAGCGGACCGGTTTTTTCAAACGTGAGACACTGAAGGGTATTGGAAAATTTCGGCACCAGCTTGATGGCATCCGCGCAGGCCCGGTTGTTGTTATTGTTGGGATTATCATGGGTCAATGTGACGGTGGGGCTGGCGTTTAAATCCACATCCGTGGCCAGTCTCACCCATTTCCCGCCGTCATTTTCCTGATTCACCGTCGGCACGTTCGTCCCGTTAATGGCGTACTGGACGGCGGTGGAAAAACTGCTGCCGCCCACCCACCAGGCATACACATCATATTTGCCGGCAACAATGTTGGTAAACGCCCAGGTGGCGGTGTAGCCATTCAGATTTTTCTTTCGCGTGTAATAATAATTGGACAGATAATCATTGTTGGATGTCGCGTCGTCCCAACCATTGCTGTTTAAGCCTGAAGGCGACTGAGAGAACCACCCATAATATTTACCTTGCCACAAATTGTCGTTTTGGTTGTTGTCGTTGTCCATGATGACTTCAACCGCCGGCGGCGGACCGGTGAGGACGTCGAGGTTGTCCACAAAAACAGCCCCGGCATTCACCAGCGAGTCAGTGGAAATAAGGGGCGCGCCGAAATCATGCCAGATCCCGCTCATGTCCAGGGTAGGACTGGTCTTGACCGGATTCGACCGGGGGTTGTCCTTGTTCGCATCAACCTGTGTGGGCCAGGGGGCATACGTGGCTGTGGGATCATAATACAGATGGTTATAACCGGCCCACTGGGATATCCACCGGTTTCTGTCTGCGCTGCCTTCCAGGACCGTTCCATTGCTGGAGCCTGTGCTAAAAGTATTGTCACCCGGATTGGCGAAAACATATTCATAATCCGGGTTGGAGGTGGCTCTGAACACCCCTGAATCTTCCGGACACAGAAATTCCCAGTCCATGGAGCCGGAGTTGTCCAGCAGGAACATGACGATTCCCGGGGCTTGCTGCTGCTGGACGTCCAGCGGTACATCGTCCAGGGCGATACAGCCGGCATCCAGGCGGGAAACCCCCACCCCGCAGACACCGAACCACACCACCGCCAGCACAGCGAGCAGTCTCCATGCCTGCCGGATACCGGACAAGCGACCTGATAAAGAAGAACCTTGATTATTTGCTTTCATAAACGACCTGCCTTTCAACCTGTTGAGGTTAAGCCGGATTTATCTTAAAGTACACTTGTTTGTCTGGTTGCAACGATCCAGGTTTTTAAAAACAGCGCAAATGAACCATTGCTGATTCATTGCAGTTTAATTGAGCACGATGCGTCTTTTCACCCCGATTTCCATGCGCAACATGCCATTCCCGTTATCGATTCCGCCTGCGTCACGGGACACATATTCAGAGATCAGCCGGCCCTGCCGCCAGACAGGCTCACCTGAAGCAGCATCCAGGCTTTCACTGCCTCCCCCGGGCAACGGAACAATCGCCCATCCGACAAATCCGGTCCGCAGATTACCAGCCCCAGCCTCTCCCCGGTCCGCCAGATTTTGGGGGGTGGCGATGGCCATTGAATTGGTGCCATCCAGAATCCGAGCGGATGAGTCAATTGCATACCAATCAGTTGCCGCCCATGTATCATTCATATTGTTGACCCAAGCAAGACCGGATGTGTTCACATCAACAATATTGTTGCTATCAGGAGGCTGTTGCATGAACAACTGCAATCCTTCCATCAGGGCGGCTTCCGCCATATTAATATTCTGCTTGTAGATCCCCTGGTTGCGGAGAATAAAATTTTCCGTCACGAGCGTGCTCGACGAAATCAGGCTGATCACTGTCATAATGACCAGCACCATCAGGGCAAGAATAATGATCGAGCCATCCTGATTGCTGGCCGGATGCTGGATGGACGGCAGTTTAAAAATGATTTTCGTTTCCATCTGCTTTCTCATTTTTTTAAGCATTTTTTTCACGTTGAGACCTCCGGATTGTATTTTTCCGTCTTTCCGCTCACCCGGCTATCAAAAGGATGAACGTTACCCTGTTTCGTATGTTGAACCTTCAAGCCCATACTTAAGGAATCCCGTCAGCAGCCCATGTTTTAACAAACTGCACCATGGCCAGGGGGTCGGTCTGGGGATTATCCCCCGGCCGGGTCACCTGAACGGAAATGGTTTTAGAAACCGTATAATTTCCCACCGGCACTTCAGGAAGAACAGCGGCGGTCTGCTGACCGATGGGAACATCATCCACGACCTGCCAGTTGACTATATACCGGCCGTTTATCCGGGGGGCATTGTAGTTACCGGCCACAAGTTCGGGCATTTCCTCGGTAAGCTCATCAACCGTGCCGTCCCCGTCATCGTCAACCCCATTATCATTGGCATAAAACGGCATGGCTTTAAGGGTTTCCGCCTGATCATCCAGAATCGCCCATGCCTCGGTCCGTCTCTCCACATTGCCGGTGCCCATGAGGGAGGCGCTCTGGAGCGCGCCCATGGCCATCAGACCAATGGAAAAAATGCCCACAGCGATCATGACTTCAATCAGTGTGTATCCGGAATTTGATTTACTTGCAAAGGGTGCTGGAAAAACTTGTTTCATATATTTCTCTCCTTTTGGCGCATCCTGCCCTGAAATTTCTAAGAACGGTTTTCTCTATATGCCAAGATTCCGGCAGAGAATGGTGGTGGCAAGCCGCAGGCGGCGGAACTGGTCCCCTGTGGCAGCTAGAATTCTCACTCCCTGCTGATTGAAATAATCGGTGTTGTTCGTAAAATCATATCTGAATCCTTCGGATGCCGTGCCGGCCCGCGCCACAATAGTGACTTCGATGGAACGGATCGCATCCCGTGCAATTTGAGTCGCCACCGGTGTCGCCATAACGTCAGGAGCGCCGTCCCCATTATTGTCGTCCGTCAGATACACAAAATTCAGGGCATCCACATTGCGCGCCAGGGGCTGCAAACCGTTTCTGCCGCCGCATCCCTGGGCCGGATCAAGCCCCCCGCCGGTTTCCCTGCCCAAATGACATTCCACACCCGTGGCAATATTATCATTGACCCCGTCATCGTTCCCGTCGTTGGTCAAATGAAACCGCACCACCTCATTTTCATCGCAACAATCCCCGTCCGGCCTGTTGGAAGCGCCATCGCTTCTTCTGTCCAGAGAAAAAACCAGCTCTGCAACATTTGCCACAATAATCCGGGCGTTGGCGTCTTCAGTGGGGTCCAGCCCGGCCATACGGATTTCACTTTCCATGATCTCAAATGCGGCCCGCGCTGTCTGTGTCATTTCAGTCAATGCTTCCTGAGTATTTTTTCCCCGCACCTGGACCTGGTAGGCGGACACGATGACCGCCATGACAACAGTGGTCAGGGCCATGGCGATCAGAAGTTCAACAAGGGTAAATCCATTTATTTGTTTTTGATTCATATAAATACTCCTGACTTTCTGTGAGGATAGGGATTCTATGGACACTCATCAATTCTGGAGCTGCCGACGTTGGCGACCACAACCCGGCGGCATAAACCAGCGTCATTCTCAAGCCGCAGTGTGCCGCCCAATGCGTTATCCGGCATCCCGCGGCTGTTAAACTGCAATTGATCGCCTGTGAAATTGGTTGTAGCGATAAAAGCCCCGGTAGGCAGTTCAAAAGTCTCGGCTGCGCCAAAAGCATTTGCAACCGGATCCCATTTTACGATGTCAAACGTATCACCACCGTCGGTAAAATCCAATCTGGCCGGCATGTTGGACTTGATCGCGTGCATCCGCACACCCTCAATTGCCGATTTGACCATACGCACCGATGCATTAAACTGCATGTTGTTCCGCCAAACAATCATGTTCGGCACCGCAATGGCAGACAGAGTCGCAACAATTGCGATGGAGATCATCAGTTCCATCAAGGTGAATCCGGCATTTTTTTTCATTTTCTCTCCTCCGCAGAAATTAATTTCCACTTAAATATAATACAAATAACGTGCCAGATTTCTCAGGATTATCATCCTGAACTGAAAAAGGCGCTGGTTATAAGATAACCCGCTAAGATAGAAAATAATATGAAAAAATTTATATTTTAAAATTTTAAGATGTTTTTAAAAACGGCGTGACAAGGAACACCTATGGGCATGGATACTATTAAATTTTTTAATAGTATATAAAATTAATTTAAGGCCGGTGATTCTGGATATGGAATAATCGATGATGCGGGAATCAAGCCAAATGAAGACATACTGCGCTCAAAAATGATAGCAAATGATGACGGGGTTACAAGAAATACCCCACTGCGTTTTCAAAGATGCGGATGCCGGTCACCGGCAAATCGTCCGGTGCCATTTGTCCGCGCCGGATCAATTCCTTCCGGTAGCTCCATTGGGGGTGGTTGGCGGGATGGTTGAAGGCTTCCGGGTGGGGCATAAGACCGAACACGCGGCCTGTGGTGTCGCAGATACCGGCGATATCCATCATGGCGCCGTTGGGGTTAAAGGGGAATTTATTATCTGCCAGGGTGCCGTCCGGCAGGGCGTATTGGCAGACCACCTGGTGATTTTCAAGAAGCTGTTTCATCACGGCGTCCTCCGCCACGAACTTGCCTTCACCGTGGCGAACCGGCAGGTCGATAATTGTTATGTTCCGCGTGAACACGCACGGAGAATCGGAATTGACAGAAAGCGTCACCCAGTCATCCCTGAAATTACCGCAGTCGTTATAGGTCAGGGCCACGGATCGCTGTTTGTAATTGTTGTCAAAACCGGGCAGCAGGCCCAGGTTGACAATGGTCTGAAATCCGTTGCAGATGCCGATCACCAGATTGCCGCTCTCGATAAACCGCGTGATCTTTTCGCCGACCGTGTGCTTCATCCGCACCGCCTGAACCACGCCGGCCCCGTGATCGTCTCCCCAGCTGAATCCACCGCCGAACACCATGATCTGATAATCATCAATTACTGCTGACCCGTCGATAATGGCATTGATATGCACCCGGTGGGCGCTCGCCCCGGCAAGCTCCAGAGCATAAACGGTTTCATTGTCGCAGTTGAGGCCGTAGCCGGTCAATACCAGGGCATTAATGGTTGAGATCGTCATTTTATTTTTTCACCACAGAGACAGTATTTATTATTTTTTCCCGCAGAGGCGCTGAGACGCTGAGAAATGAATATGGGAGGAGACGACCTGTCCCATATCCAATTTTTTCTCTGCGCCTCCGCGCCTCTGCGGGAAACCATTTATTCTTCAAGTCTGTTGACACATCGGGTAATACCACATTTCATCAGAACCTCACCAAAGTTCAACAGATATCCAAGTTTGCATCCGGTTAGCCGCAGATAGGTTTGCACTTGCTTTTTGTGTGAAGCACTCGCCTGTTCAATGGATTTCAGTTCCACAATGACCTTGTCTTCGACAACCATATCCGCCCGAAAAGCGGCATCAAATCGTATGCCTTTGTACTCGATTGGCACAGTAACCTGCCGTTTGACCTTCAGTCCCCGGTCTTCCAGTTCTCGGGCAAGAACAATTTCATACACCGTTTCCAAAAGGCCAGGACCCAATTCCCGGTGTACCTCAATGGCCGCCTCGATCACCATCGTTCCGATTTCATTTTCATTCACTCTCTGCGCCTCCGCGTCTCTGCGCGAGATACATTTTTTATATCAATTCTCCAAAGGGCTTTTTCCATGCAATTTTTAAATCGGCCAAGGAAAGAGATATCAGCATTCCTCCTTCCCGACACCGGACATTTAAAACCGGGGTTTCGGTCACCATGCCGATACAGGCACACGGAATTTTTGCACAGACGGATTCAAACGCTGCCCGGTTTTGGGGCGCGATGGTGATAATCAATCTGCCGGCGGATTCTGAAAACAAAAGCCTGTCCGGACGCAAGGGAGCGCTGGCAGGCACCAGCCCCAGATCAATGTCCAGCCCCAGATTCCCGCCCATAGCCGTCATGGCCAGATGCACCGCGAGACCGCCGCGATAAACGCCGTGGGCAGAGACCACGAGTTCTTTTTGGATGGCCTGAAAAACCGCAGCATATACGGATTTAAATGTTTCCGGGTCAACTTCCGGCACGTTTTTACCCAGATACCCGAACAGATCATAATATTCGGATGCGCCGAGCTCATTTCGGGTGTCCCCCAGAACGTATACCAGATCGCCTGCGCATTTAACGTCCATGGTCACGCATTTTTCAATGTCCGCCACAACGCCGACGGTTGAGAACTGCATGGTTTCAAGGGCGGATATCTTATGGGTCTCGCCAAATTTTCCTGGCAAGTGGCCGTCCACATACATGCTGTCCTTACCGGACAGGAGCGGAATACCATAGGCTAGGCACAAGTCCGCCAGAGCCTTGCAAGACCGGACCAGTTGGGCCGCCTTGAATTTGCCGTCCGGATTGTGGATTGGGTGATACTGAATGTTTGGCCAGCAGAAATTATCCACCCCTCCGATATGGTCCGGATCGCCGCCCACAGCCACCATCCGCCGCACCGCTTCATCAATGGTGCAACTGGTCATGTGATAGGCGTCAACAGCTGAATACATGGGCAACAGAGCCTGGGTAAATACAATCCCCCGGGTTGATCCAAGCACCGGCCGAATCACCGTCGCATCAGAGTTCACATCCCGGTCCCGGCCAACGAGGGGCTTGATAACGCTGCCGCCCTGGACTTCATGGTCATACTGTCGGGTAATCCATTCCTTGGAACAGATATTGGGCCGGGCCATCAGTTCCAGCAATACCGCCGCATAATCACCGGGTTCGCCGATTACCGGTTCATGGAGCCCCCGAAGTTCAGGCGGCTGCCAGACGGCGTCAAACTCCCACCTGGGAAAACCGGATTTGAGCAAATCCATGTCCACATAGGCACAGGTTTTGTCATTATAGGTGATGTGGAGTTTGCCGGAATCGGTATACTCGCCGATCACCGTGCTTTCCACTGCGTGCCGAAGGCTGAGTTCCATAAACCGGTCGATATGTTCGGGTTTGACAGCCACGGTCATGCGTTCCTGGGACTCGGATATCCAGATTTCCCATTGATCCAGACCGTCGTATTTCAGGGGCACTTTTTCCAGAAACACCCGGCACCCGTCCGACATCATGGCGGTTTCGCCGATGGATGAGGACAGCCCGCCCCCGCCGTTGTCCGTGATATAGGCGATCAGCCCCTCGTCCCTGGCTTCCAGAAGAAAATCGTGCATTTTTTTCTGGGTGTAGGGATCACCGATCTGAACATGACCAGCCGGTGTATTTTCAGAAAATGTTTCCGATGAAGCGGTCACCCCGTGAATGCCGTCTTTTCCCACGCGCCCGCCGCACATGATGATCAGCTCTCCCGGTGCGGTGGTTTTGGTCTCTGTCGGACGGCCGGCGGCAACTTCGGGCATCAGGCCAATAGCAGTCACAAACACCAGGCACTTGCCCATATATCCCGGATGAAACGTCACCTGGCCAAAACCTGTGGGGATGCCGCTTTTGTTTCCCCCGTCCCGGACGCCTTCAATGACGCCGTCGAGCAAGCGGCGGGGATGGAGCCTGGGCTTAAGATCTCCGCTGTAGTCCCTGTGCCCCACACAGAATCCGTAGCTGCCCATGATGAGTTTGGAACCCAGGCCAGTGCCCATGGGATCTCTGTAAACCCCAACAATTCCGGTGATGGCACCGCCATAGGCTTCCATATTGGACGGGGAATTGTGGGTCTCTCCCGTGATGGTGTAATAATGGTCGGCGTCAAACCGGCCCACCCCTGCATTGTCCCATAACACGGAGACCACCCATTCTTTTTTGTCTGCAAGGGCCAGGGTGGGCGCCTGAATGCAGGTCTTAAAAAGGCTGTGGATGATTTCGGTCTCGCCGGTTGCCGCATCCATATAAGTAAAAACGCCTTGAAACGTATTGTGGCTGCAATGATCCGACCGGGCCTGGGAAATATATTCCAGCTCAACATCCGTGGGCTCGGACAGGCCCACCCGCTTTCTTTGCGCCTGCACCTCCGGGTTTTGAAAATACGACCGGATAACCGGCACATCATTGGGATTTAAGGCAAGATTGCGCTCGTTGCTGACCTTTTGAAGCGCGGCATCCGAGTCCATGGGAATGGTCGACACAGTGGGGGTATGGTCCAGACGCACCCTGGGGATAATATAACCGATGCCTTGCCGGGAATCCCACTGGTCACGGCCAAAAACCATGACCTGCTGGATGATATCATTCGCCAGCAATTCGCCTGCGATAAGATCCACCTGGAGCCGGGTCAGATGCGGCCCATTAAGGCAATACCTGCGGGATGTGTACACAGCCTCACCGGGTGCGAACTTGCGGCTCAAAACATCTTCAATGGCTTCCGCGGCCGTACTGCCCGGATTGTCCTTTACCCCTGGCCGGTAGCCGACCCAGATGCACCAGTCAAAATCCAAAGGCAGCGGTTCATAGGAGGACGTCTGAGTCACCGGGTTAGTGAAAATTTCGGCCTGGATCGTCTTTAACTGCCCGGGTGACAAATCCGCATCAATGGTCAACACATGGACGGTGCGCACCGCATCCAGCGCGATATCAAAATAAGATGCCGCTTTACTGCATATCCCGTGGCCTTCAGCATCAAACAAATCAGATTTTAATGTAATTTCAAGTCGGTATGGCATATTTTCAGCCTATAGTTTTTTTATTCAAAGAATCGCATGATATCATTATAAAATACAAACACCATCAGCATGAGCAACAAAAAAATTCCGGCCTGTTGAGCGATTTCCCTGGTTTTGATGCTCACCGGCCGACGGATCACAGCCTCGATGCCAAAAAACAGCAGATGCCCGCCGTCTAGAACCGGGACCGGAAGCAAATTAAGAATGGCAAGATTGACGCTGATCAGGGCGATAAAAGCAAGCAGATTAATGAATCCCTGTTCCACCTGTTCACCGGCCATCTGGGCGATCATAATGGGACCGCCGATGGTTTTAGGGGATATCGATCCCTGAAACACTTTGACGACCCCCAGCACTGTGAGTTCAGATATAAGATACGTCCTTAAAAGACTTTCCTTAAACGCATCCACCGGTCCCAGTTCACGGGTGACGGTTTCCCCGGTTGATTTGACCCCGATGATATACCGGTGCTGATCTTCGCCGAAAATGTTTTTCAACACGTCATCTGCCGGCGTAACCGGAACATCAAGGGTTTCTTTTGCTCTCAGCACAGTAAACCTGAGGGTTTTCCCCTCGCTGGTCATGATAGTTTCGGACATATCGGACCAACTTTCAACAGGCTTCCCGTCAATGGATGCAACCATATCTCCGGTCAACAGCCCTGCCCTTTCCGCAGGCGATCCGGCAGTCACTTCACCGATAACCGGTTGAAGCAGCATCAGCCCGGCAGACCAGAAAATGCCGAAAAATATGACAATGGCCAGCAAAAAATTAAACACCGGCCCGGCGGCCACGATAATCATCCGCTGCCATACCGGCTTATGGGTAAAGGAGAATGGAATGTCGGCCGGCTCAAGGTCTTCGTCCGGCTGTTCCCCGACCATTTTCACATACCCGCCCAGAGGTATGGCGGACAAGCGATAGTCGGTCCGGCCAATGATTTTGGATAAAATTTTGGGACCGAATCCAAGAGAAAATTTTTCAACCCCTACACCAAAAGCTTTGGCGCACAGAAAATGACCCAGCTCATGTACAAAAATAAGTACGCCGAGAACAATGATCAGGCCGATTGCAAAACTCATATCCCCCCTTTATGTGCTGCTTTCTCAATCCAGTCTCCGGCTGTCAGCCTGGCCCACTCATCAGCCTTCATAATAGCGGCTATATCCGGATTTTGAACAACATTGTGGGCATTAATTGTATATTCAATAGTTTCGGGTATTTGAAGAAAAGAAATCCATTTGTTTAAAAATGCATCCACCGCCACCTCATTGGCGGCATTCAGGACACACGGCAATGTGCCGCCGGTGTCACAGGCGCGGTAGGCCAGAGCCAGGCAGGGAAATTTTTCCATGTCCGGCTTCTCAAATGTCAGTGATCCGATCTCCGCGAAATCAGGGACTGGCAAATCCAGCGGCAGACGTTCAGGCCAGGACAGGGCGCAAGCGATGGCCCCTCTCATATCCGGTGCGCCCAGTTGGGCAATCACGGAACCGTCCCGGTAGGCAACCATGGAATGGATAATGCTCTGGGGATGAACCACCACCTCAATCTGATGATGGTCCACAGCAAACAGGTGCTTGGCTTCAATCACCTCAAGCCCCTTGTTCATAAGCGTCGCGGAATCAATCGTTATTTTTTTTCCCATATCCCAGGTGGGATGGGACAGCGCATCTTCCGGTGTGATGGCTGCAAAATTTTCGTGCAATCGGTTCCGGAAAGGCCCACCGGAAGCCGTTAACAATATTTTTTTTAAATCCCTTGCACGGTTTCCGGCCAGACACTGAAAAATAGCGCTGTGCTCGGAATCCACCGGAAGAACAGACACTCGGCATTGCTTTGCTTGGGCCATCACGAGGTCGCCGGCCATGACCAGGGTTTCCTTGTTGGCAAGCGCAATGTGCTTTCCGGCGGCAATGGCGGCCAAAGTGGGCAACAGCCCGGCTGCACCGACCATGGCGGACACCACCGTATCAGCCTCTTCATGGACGGCTGCGGCATGGTAACCCTCCGGGCCATGAAGTATTTCCGTTTTCAGTCCAACAGGCAGGCGTTTTTTCAAAGCAGCCGCTTCGGTTTTCCCATACACTACTGCCAGATCCGGTTTAAACCTTACGATCTGTTCAGATAAAAGCGTGATATTGTTTTTTGCCGCCAGGGCTTTGACGGAAAACCGTTCCGGGAACATATCCACCACCCGCAAGGTGTTTCTGCCGATGGACCCGGTTGATCCCAGAATGGATAAACACCGGATGGATACATTTCCCATATTAGCCGCCTGCCAGCAAAAAGGTTTTAAACATATAGGCCATTGGCGCGGCAAACAGAAGTGCGTCGATCCGGTCAAGCATTCCGCCGTGGCCGGGAAGAATATTGCCGGAATCTTTTATATTGCCTGCTCTTTTTAATTCAGATTCAAAAAGGTCACCTGCTTGCGCCGAAACATTAATGACGACAAAAAATATAAAAATCAAAGGGGAATTGAGATGGGGCAAAAACAGACGCATGAATATATAGCCGACAATCATGCAAAAAACCATGCCGCCCAACGACCCTTCTATGGTCTTTCCAGGGCTGATGGCAGGGCTCAGTTTGTGACGCCCGAAAAATTTGCCGGTATAGAATGCGCCCACATCACCGGCAAACACTGTAAACAATATGAAAAAAATCCAGGCCACCCCGTCCGTCCCGTTCCGGAGCAGCACAATCATGGACAGGGCCAGGGGAATATACATGACACCCTGAACTTGTTTCTCCACCACGGACAGCACTCGGGGATACTTTTTATAGGTAGGCATGGACAGCATGGCAGCCAGAAGAAAGTTAATGATCAGGGCACCCGCGATCCATTGAAAAGAATTGTGAAAAGCAGCGCCGATCATCAGCAGACCGGTCAGTCCGCCCCAGAGGGGAATGGGAGAAAAAATCATTTTCGGCTGATCATGAAAAACGATGCGAAAATACTCCCACAACGCAATCAGGGAAACCAGCCCAATAAACACTGAAAAGAGGAAAGGAGAACCTTTGATTATCAGCAGCGCCAGGATGGGAAAAGCGACGATACTGGTTAAGAATCGTTTTAAGTGCATGTTCACCTTTCTGCCGCCCGTAGTTGATATTGAGGAAAAGAGTTCTGCGGGCTAGACACGTCCGAAACGGCGATCCCTGCCCTGATAATCTTTAAGGATCTGAATCAACTCTTCTCTGGAAAAATCCGGCCAAAGGGTGTTTGTGACATAAATCTCGGCATAGGCGATCTGCCACAACAGAAAATTGCTGATCCGCATTTCCCCGCTGGTCCGGATCAGCAGTTCAGGGTCCGGCATGTCAGACGTATATAAATGACGGGCGACCGTCTCCGGGGTGATGGCGTCAAGGGATAAACGGCCGTCCCGGACAGACGCGGCGACTTCTTTCACTGCTTTAACCAGTTCCGCCCTGCCGCCATAGCTTAAGGCAAGACTGAGGCACATGCCGGTGTTGGTTTTGGTCGCATCTCTGGTTCTTTGAATTTCATCCTGAACCGCCTGGGGCAGACGTTCTCGTTCCCCGATCACATTGAACCGGATGTTGTTGACCACCATTTCCTGACGTTCAGACACCAGAAATTTTTTCAACAGCGACATCAAGGCAGCAACTTCGGTTTTCGGGCGCTGCCAGTTTTCGGTGGAGAACGCATAGAGTGTCAGGAACGAAATGCCGATTTCACGACAGGAACGAACCACCATACGGACCGTATCCGCCCCTTTTTCATGGCCCATGACCCGGTTTAACAGCTTTTTCTGCGCCCACCGGCCATTACCGTCCATGATTATCGCCACATGTGACGGCAATTTGGCGCGATCCAGGCCGTTTTCCAATGGATTTATTGTATCAGCCAATTTTTTTGTATCGGAAGGATCAGACTTCAAGAACTTCCTTCTCTTTATGCTTAAAGATGTCGTCTATTTGTTTTATATGCTCATCGGTGAATTTCTGGATGCTGTCCTGGGCCTTAAATACTTCATCCTCTGACGCATCGCCTTCTTTTTTCAAATCTTTGAGCATATCGTTTGCGTCCCTGCGGATATTTCGAACCGCCACCCGGTAATCTTCGCATAGCTTGCTGACCTGTTTGACGATGTCCCGCCGGCGTTCTTCGGTGAGCGGGGGAATATTGATGCGGATAATTTTGCCGTCATTGGATGGCGTCAGGCCCAGGTTGGATTTTAATATCGCTTTTTCGATATCCTTAATAACGGACATATCCCATGGCTGGATCGTGATCAGGCGGCTCTCAGGCACAGCCAAAGTGGCCATCTGGCTCAAGGGGGTCTTTGTACCGTAATAATCCACCCGGATATCGTCAAAAATCGTTAACGAGGCGCGGCCGGTCCGGACTTTTTTCAATTCACCATTCAGCGAACCGACACTTTTTCCCATCCTGTCTTTTGCTTCATTAATAATATCTGTAATCATGATTTCCAACCCTGTATCCGTTTACTTATTTTTCATAGATTCTGGTGCCCACCGCCTCTCCGCAGACCACCCGCCGGATATTGCCCGCCTCCTTTAAATTAAATACGTACAGGAGCAGACTGTTGTCCATGGCCAGAGAAATAGCGGTTGAATCCATAACGCTCAACCGGCGTTCCAGAACCTCCATATAACTAATTTCTTTAATAAATTGAGCAGATGGATTATTTACAGGGTCTGAATCATAAACCCCGTTGACTTTGGTTGCCTTGAGCAGCACATCGGCGTGTATTTCTTCCGCCCGAAGCACAGAGGCAGTGTCCGTGGTAAAATACGGGCTGCCGGTACCGGCGGCGAAAATAACAATCCGATTTTTTTCAAGATGCCGGACAGCACGCCGCCGGATATAGGGTTCCGCCATCTGATGCATGGAAATGGCGGACAAAACACGGGTCTGCATACCGGCTCTTTCAAGGGCATCCTGAAGCGCGATGCTGTTCATGACTGTGGCCAGCATGCCCATGTAGTCAGCGGACGCCCGATCCATTCCTTTGGAAGCGGCGGCCATTCCCCTGAAAATATTGCCGCCGCCCACCACTATCGCAATCTGAACCCCGAGATCATAGACGGACTTTACCTCTTCCGCCATATACTTCAGCATGTCCGGACTGATTCCATATGTCTGCTCGCCCATCAGGGCTTCCCCGCTTAACTTCAGGAGGATTCTTTTGTATTTGGGCGTTGTCACTGGTGATTACCTGCCGATCTGGAATCTAGCAAACCGGTTGATGGTAATTTTTTCACCTGTTTTGCCGATCATTTCATTTAACACATCTGTAATCGTCATATTCGGGTCCCGGACATAAGGCTGGTTCATCAGGCAGCTTTCTTTGAAAAACTTGCTCATTTTGCCTTCAATAATTTTATCCAGCATGTTCTCCGGTTTTCCCATTTCCAAGGCCTGGGCGCGAAAAATTTCTTTTTCCTTTTCGATCACTTCCTGGGTGATATCTTCTGCGACTACGCCCAAGGGGCTGGCGGCTGCGATATGCATGGCGATATTTTTCGCAAATTCTTGAAAACCATCTGTTTTGGCAACAAAATCCGTTTCACAGTTAATCTCGACCAATACGCCGATTTTACCGCCCATATGAATGTAAGACTGAATAACGCCATCCGAGGCGACACGGCCCGCTCTTTTCTGGGCGGTGGCCAGTCCTTTTTTTCTCAAAAAATCCGACGCTTTTTCCATGTCTCCGCCGCATTCCACAAGCGCTTCCTTGCAATCCATCATTCCGGCACCGGAGCGTTCCCGCAGTTCTTTAACCATTGCCGCACTAATTGTCGTCATCTTTTATTCTCCTGTATTTTTAGCAGGCCGCGCCTGCTTCTGATAAAATTAATCTTCCTGAATTGCTTCTTCTGCAGCCGGTGTGGCTTTGCGAATCACTTCAACAATCGGCCCTTCGGAACCGTCCGATACCACGCGGCGTTCCACTGGTCCGGACTTCTTTTTGGATGCTGAGTCCGCAACCGCTTCCGCCGGTTCTTCCTTGTCGGCAGCCGCCTGTTTCTTCTCTGATAAAGCCTTGACGCCTTCAATACAGGCTTCGGCGATTTTGGAGGTTAACAGCTTGACGGACCGAATGGCATCATCATTTCCCGGAATCACGTAATCAATCGCATCAGGATCACAATTGGTATCCACAATCGCCACAATGGGAATCCCCAGACGGCGGCCTTCACTGACAGCAATCGCCTCTTTTTTGGGATCCACGACAAAAATGACACCCGGGAGGGATTTCATATTGCGGATGCCGCCCAGCGTATTGTCCAGCTTGACGCGTTCTTTTTGCAGTTGAATCCGTTCTTTTTTGGGGTAAAGATTGATGGTGCCGTCGTTCTCGATGGTATTTAAATGATTCAGACGATCAATGCTTTTTTTAATGGTCGGGAAATTGGTCAGCATCCCGCCCAGCCACCGGTTATGAACGTAAAACATTTCACACCGGTTGGCTTCCTCATAAATGGATTCCCTTGCCTGCTTTTTGGTGCCCACAAAAAGAACCGACTTGCCCCCGCTCACTGTATCAAGAACAAAATCACATGCGTTTTTGAACATTTTGACCGTCTGCTGAAGATCAATAATGTAAATGCCGTTGCGCGCTCCAAAGATATATTTTTTCATCTTCGGGTTCCACCGTCGGGTTTGATGGCCAAAATGCACACCGGACTCAAGAAGCTCTTTCATTTTTACGTGTTCCATTGATTTTTCCTTTTTTTGGTTTTGGTTTGTCTCCCGCCGCCCGCATCATCCCGGCCACCGACTTTTTTTAAAAAAAGCACCAGGCAACCGGTCGCAAGACGTGAGTGATGATAAAAAACAACTAAACAGAATCAGATTAGCTAACAAATTTTTTTAATTGAAGCAATCATTTTTTATGCATGACAGCCACCCGGTGATGCTCAGCGTAATCTTTGATAAATTCCACCGGACGATAACGGCCATCGTCATTGATAATCTGCTCAACACGATCTTTTTGATCAAACCCGATTTCAATCATTAATGTGGCGTCATGATTCATGTATTGCGGCGCTGAGGCAATCATTTCACGAATGATACCCATTCCATCCGGGCCGCCGTCAAGCGCCAGCCCAGGCTCAAAATTCCGGACTTCGGGTTCCAGGGCGCCGAGGTCAGGTGCCGCAATATAAGGGGGATTGGATAAGATTAAATCAAACTTTAAGGCGTTCTCGCTGAACGGAGAAAACAGCATCCCGGCACAAAAATGAATCGCCCCGCCCACTCCGTTGCTGTGGGCATTTTTGGCCGCCTGATGGATGGCATTGACAGAGATATCCGATGCGAAATAGCCATGTCCCGGACGATTAACCGCAATGGACACAATGACAGCGCCCGAACCCGTGCCAACATCCAGAACCTGAAAAGGAAACGATGATGCGCCTGTTGGAATGCGTTGCAGGGCTGCCTCCACCAGAAACTCGGTTTCCGGCCTGGGAATTAATACGTCCGGCGTTACATTAAATTCAAGACCCCAGAACTCCCGGATCCCCGTGATATAGGCAACCGGTTCCCGCTGAATCCGACGCTTGATCAGGGCTTTAAAAATCGCAAGCTCATCTTTTGTCAGGGGTTGATCGAACCGGGTATATAAATCAATGCGCTCTGCGTTCAAGGTGTGGGCGAGCAGTATTTCGGCGGTTAACCGGGGACTGTCGATATGATGGGTCTTAAAATAAGCGGTGGTCCATTGAAGAATTTTTAGGATGGTCCAGTGGGGATCAATCGGACTTGACGGAATCTGCATTCTTCAGCGCCTGGGCCTGATAGAACGTTGACAATCCGTCAACGATTTCTTTAATATCACCCTGCATGATGCTGTCCAGCTTGTACAAGGTCAATCCGATACGATGATCGGTCATTCTTCCCTGAGGAAAATTGTATGTCCGGATGCGCTCACTGCGGTCCCCGCTGCCCACCTGACTTTTTCTTTTTTCCGATATTTCGTCATGCTGCTGACGCATTTCCATATCATAGAGCCGCGCCCTGAGTACCGTCAATGCCTTGGCCTTGTTTTTGTGCTGGGATTTCTGATCCTGGCAGATCACCACCAGACCGGTGGGCAAATGCGTCACGCGCACCGCAGAGTCCGTGGTATTCACCGACTGCCCGCCGGGACCGGAAGACCGGTACACATCAAACTTCAAATCACCCGGATCGATATGGACTTCCACATCCTCCACCTCGGGCAGGACAGCGACGGTTACGGCAGAAGTGTGAATCCGGCCCTGGGTTTCCGTGGTCGGTACCCGCTGAACACGATGGGTTCCGCTTTCGTATTTGAGATGACGGTACGCGCCCTGGCCTCTAACCAGAACAATAACTTCCTTGAATCCCCCGGAATCCGTCAGATTTTCAGACAGAATTTCAAGCTTCCACCCCACGGATTCCGCATACCGGCTGTACATGCGAAACAAATCACCGGCAAACAGCGCGGCTTCCTCACCGCCGGTTCCCGCCCGGATTTCCAAAAGCACGTTCCGGTCGTCATTGGGGTCTTTCGGCATCAGAAGCGTGGTCAACTCTTGTTCCAGTTGCTCCATCTCTGAGGAAAGGGCGTCTATCTCATTGCGGGCCAGCGCTTTCATTTCCGGATCCGCATCAGACAAAAGCGCCCGGCTCTCCGTAAGTCCCTCTTCCACCTGGCGGTACTCCCGGAAAACAGATACGATTTTTCCAAGATCGGCATATTCCCGGCCGTATTTTGTATACAAATCACGGTTCCGGACGACAGCCGGATCGCTTAAAAGCTGTTCAAGCTCCAGATATCTTTCTTCAAGTGCGGGTAATTGGTCAAGCATTTCGGTTAAACGCCGATTCCTTCAGAAAACAATTCACGAAACCAGATACTATTTTGCTTCATCGTTTTTCTGAAATTTCTCATATTTTCTGCGAAACCGTTCAATCCGTCCGGCTGAGTCCACCAGTTTTTGTTTCCCGGTATAAAATGGATGGCATTGAGAACAAATTTCAACGGCAACATCAGGCTTTGTGGAACCCACCTTGAGTTCACTACCGCATGCGCACTTAATTATTGTTTCCTTGTAATCCGGATGAATACCTTCTTTCATTGGTCTGTTCCTTTTTATGTCTATGAATTCATTGCATCGAGAAATTCTTTATTGTTTTTTGTTCCCTGCATCTTATCCAGCAAAAAATCCAGAGTGTCAACAGGATTTAATGAAGAAAGCAGTTTTCTTAAAATCCATACCCGGTTCAACGTCTCAGCATCCAGAAGCAGGTCTTCTTTCCGGGTACCGGATTTATTGATATCGATTGCCGGATACATCCGCCGGTCGGCCAGCCGACGGTCGAGCTGCACTTCCATATTGCCGGTACCCTTGAATTCTTCAAAAATGACTTCATCCATCCGGCTTCCGGTATCCACCAGAGCGGTGGCGATAATCGTCAGACTGCCGCCTTCATCGATATTTCGTGCAGCCCCAAAAAACCGTTTGGGACGATGAAGGGCATTTGAATCCACACCGCCGGAAAGAATTTTTCCGCTGGGGGGGGAAACGGTATTATAAGCTCTGGCCAGCCGGGTAATACTGTCTAAAAGAATCACCACATGCCGTTTATGCTCCACAAGGCGCTTGGCCTTTTCAATCACCATTTCTGCAACCTGCACATGCCTTTCGGGCGGTTCATCAAATGTGGAGCCGATCACTTCCGCATTCACCGACCGCTGCATATCGGTCACTTCTTCCGGGCGTTCATCAATTAATAATACAAAGGGAATCACATTCGTATGGTTGGCGATAATGCTGTTGGCCAGATTTTTAAGAATCATGGTCTTACCTGCACGGGGAGGAGATACGATCAATCCCCGCTGCCCAAACCCAACGGGCGTCATTAAATCCATGATCCGGGTGGTGTAATTGTCGCTGGTGGTTTCCAGCTTGATTTTCTTTTCCGGGAACAGCGGGGTCAGGTTGTCAAAAAGAATTTTATCTCTGGCGACTTCGGGCTCTTCATAGTTGATGGCCTCAACCTTCAGCAGCGCGAAGTATCTTTCGGATTCCTTGGGCTGACGGATCTGACCGGAAACCGTATCACCGGTTTTAAGATTAAACCGGCGAATCTGTGAAGGCGACACATAAATATCATCCGGACCCGGCAGGTAGTTGCAATCCGGTGACCTCAGAAAACCGAAACCATCCGGCAGAATTTCAAGGGTCCCTTCACCATATATCAGACCGTTTTGTTCAATATGAGCCTGGAGCAGGGAAAAAATAAGTTCCTGCTTTTTCATGCCCCCGGCATTGTCGATATGAAACTTTTTCGCCATTCGGGTCAGTTCGCTGATTTTTGTGTTTTTTAATTCTAAAATGTTCATTCAGATAAAAACCTTTGTTATATTTAAGTTGGATTCAAATAAAGACGGTTTCAAATAATGCGTTGCTGAAACAAGTCGGGGTTACTCCCGGCAGCAAACGCCTTTGGATTTTATTGTTTTGTTCGGGTGCCAATGTGGAGGATGCTTCTTATTTCAGCTCGGGAATAATCAACATTATACAATAATTACGAAAAAAGGAGGCCTGAATTATATGGAAATTATAAGGATATCCGGAATTATGATGTCTGAATCAAGGAAGATCAACTTATTAAAAATGGCTGTTAGCACGAAGATTAATTTAGAAACGTACCACGGGAAGGGTCGCTTTTTAGTTAAAATATTACCTTATTTACAGTATGTCAACCACTTTTAATCAATTTTATCCGCCTGATTGCGTTTTATAAGGCTGATCAACTGATTGTAAAACGCGTCCATCCGCAGCCGGGTATCCTCCAGTGATCCATTATTTTCAATGACAAAATCCGATCGAAGGATTTTTTCCTCTTCAGGCATCTGAATTCCCATTAATGCCAGGGCTTCATCCCGGGTAACATGATCCCGATCCATGAGCCGCTGGACCCTCACATCCGCATCAACCGTCACCGTTAAAATATAATCAAATAGAGATGCCATACCCATTTCAAAAAGAAGGGGCACTTCAACAGCAAACAACGGCTCCTGCCTTTTTTGGGCAGCAGCGTAAGCTTCCGCCATCTGGACAAATACTTCCGGATGCACAAACTCTTCCAGCATCTTTTTTTTTATATGGTCTTCCGTGATGAGTTTTCTCAGTTTTTTCCGATCCAATGCGCCATCGCCTGATACAATCTTCGTTCCAAAGTATTTAACGATTTTATCATAAGCCGGCATTCCCGGCTTCACGGCATCCTTGGCCAACTGGTCGGTACTGACAACTGTCACGCCCTTCCGCCTCAGATAATCACACACGACCGTCTTTCCGGAACTGACCCCGCCGGTGATCCCCAGACGAACTGGGGGATTCCCATGATTATCAGCATCGGATGTTTTCATAGGGAGTCAAAACTTTCAGGACGGAATTAAACGGATATTAAATTGATAAAAACCGCTTTTGGTTATATGAAGGTCATTAACGAAAAAAGTTAAATGCATGAGAAATCTTTTCGTATGAAATTCACGCCATAAGGAACACGAAGAAATATAAAGAAAAATTTTTTTATATTAATAAAAGATGCAAATCAATACAAATTTTATCCCCAAAACACCAAAAACCTATCTGGTCGGCGGCACAGTCCGGGACATGATCTTAGGCCTCACCCCAAAAGATTATGATCTGGTGACGCTTGAAGACCCTCGGCAAACAGCGGCTCGCATCGCTGAAAGCATTAAAGGACGGGTTATTGAGCTCGGCAAACCCGGAAAAAGCGTTTTCCGGATTATTACCCGCGGCTTGTCTTTGGATATAACTCCTGCCAGCGGCGCTTCCATTGAAGAAGATTTAGGGAAAAGGGATTTCACAGTCAATGGAATGGCTGCCTCGCTTTCCAGCGGTCGTTTTATTGATCTGTTTGACGGCGTTCGGGACCTGAAAAACAAAACCATTCGCATGATTTCACCGGATAATTTACGCGCAGACCCCATCCGGCTGCTCCGCGCCTACCGCTTGGCAGCCTGTTTAAATTTTTCCATTGACCGGAAAACATGCCAGTCCATTGCTGCGGAATCATCCCTAATAAGCACCACCGCCGGTGAGCGGGTTCGGGATGAACTACTGAAGCTGCTCGCCTCATCCGATTCCCACCATTTTGTTTCCATGATGAATAATACAGGGCTTCTGGCTGCCATATTTCCCGAATTATCAGCATTGAAGGAATGTTCACAAAACACATACCATCAATATAATGCATTTGAACATACCATGCAGGCGGTTTATTATCTTGAAAAACTTCTGCATTCCCCTGAAAGCCTGATTTCATCAAATCATTTTTTAAAGGATCTTCAACCAGAGGAAAATTGCTGGCCCTTATTAAAATACAGCGTTCTCCTGCACGATATCGGTAAGCCGCAAAAACGATCGGTTGGCAAAGACGGACGGGCGCATTTTTACAATCACGAATCAGCGGGCGCGGAGATGACGAAAAAAATCAACCGGCGGCTTCGCCTTTCCAAACGGCAGAATGCCTATGTTGATTTTATCATCCGTCACCATTTGAAACCCCTGGCGTTATTCACCGCTTTTCAGAAAAACAGACTCTCACAAAAAGCCATCAGCCGTTTTTTTTTAAAATGCAATAATCTGTCTATTGATTTATTCACGCATGCGATCGCAGATATCTGCGGCAAGGGGATTACCGATAACGCATCCGCATTTATAGAATTCGCCGATCAGATAGGCAAGGCATATACCACCTCATTTTTCCCGCTTACCAATCGTCCGCAACTTTTAAACGGAGACGATCTGATCCGGGAGTTCGGACTGTCCCCCTCCCCCCTGTTTTCAAAAATTCTGCGTCATGTGGAGGAAGAGCGCATATCACAAACTATTTCGACCCGGGACGAAGCCCTTGCGTCGGTGAAAAAATTTATAAATCTGCATAACCCTTCTTGACAACAGGATGTCATTTTTATAATTGTAAATATTTTATAAAACTGGGTTTGAGGGGCGTTGTGAAAATCTCCCTTTTTTCAGCTCAAAACTTTAAAACTCCACTTTACACTGGAATTAATTATAAAATAACAAGGAGAGAACGATGAACGTATTGTTTTTTGGACCCAATGGCAGCGGCAAGGGAACTCAGGGCGCAATTTTAAAAGACAAATACAACCTTCCCCACGTTGAATCCGGCGCAATTTTCCGGACAAATATCAAAGGCGGAACCGAACTGGGCATGAAAGCCAAGGCATATATCGACAAAGGCGACCTGGTCCCCGATGACATCACCATCCCGATGATTCTTTCCCGCCTGCAGGAAGCGGATTGCAAAAACGGGTGGCTGCTGGACGGATTTCCCAGAAATAAAAACCAGGCCGTCATGCTCCATGAAGCGCTTAAAACTGCTGGCATGTCTCTGGATATCGTTGTGGAAATTTACCTTGACCGTGAAATCGCCAAAAACAGAATCATGGGCCGCCGCCTTTGCGCGAATGACAACAACCACCCCAACAACATTTTTATCGACGCCATCAAACCAAACGGAGACAAATGCCGGGTATGCGGCGGCGAGTTATCTTCCCGTGCGGATGACCAGGACGAAACGGCCATCGACAAGCGTCATTCCATATATTATGACGACAAAACCGGCACTCTGGCGGCTGCTTATTACTTCAGAGATCTTGCCAAGAATGATGCTTCCATGAAATACATTACCCTTGAAGGTTCAGCCCCAATGCCGGAAGTAACAGCGGAACTGATTTCCAAAATCTAATCTGGTCCGGATGGCTGTGTAAAGAATCTCCCGTAAATTTTTAAGGGAATAGAACGCCTATCACCGCAGCAGGAATCTGCTGCGGTGTTTTTTTATCCAATCATTCGCATGCCGCCCATGTCCGTTCAAACCGGCAACACGCTTTTAGAAAATAAATATTTTTTTCTTGCAAAAAAAATTCTTTATCGTTAAGGCATCCTGAATATATCTAATGAAATAAATTTCTAAAAAGGTGGTGAAGTTTTTGAAGGAGATCACAGTCAGGGTAGATGACAATGATGTTGAACGCGCCATGCGCATTTTGAAGAAAAAAATTCAAAATGATGGATTGTTCAAACGCTTGAAATTGAAAAAAAACTATGAAAAACCCAGCGAGTACAGACGACGCAAAAAACGCGAAGCATTACGACGGCAGCGCATAGCCGAATCCAAACGCAATTCCCGTTTTCAACGTTATTAAACCGACTATAACCCAACGCCATTAAACCCGGTAAGAATGTTGTCTTATTCTTCCGGGTTTTTACTATTTTCTGTAGCCATTCATGACCCAAACAACATACCAGAAATGTCTGGAGGAAATGTACAGCCTCCACCGGTTCGGCATTAAACTCGGCCTGGACGTAATCTCACGCATCCTGGAAAACCTGGGGAACCCTCACCGAACCTTTTCCTGTATTCACATTGCCGGGACCAATGGGAAAGGCTCCATTGCATCTGGATTGGCCCATATCCTCCACGCATCCGGAATGTCGGTCGGGCTATACACCTCTCCCCATCTGGTGAAATTCAACGAACGTATCGTGGTCAACCATGTCCAAATTTCAGACAAAGAAATCGTCGACGCCTATCAGACGGTCAAAGGGGCCTGCGACACGGACCGGGAACCGACTTTTTTTGAATACACCACGGCCATGGCCCTGTATCATTTCGCCAAAACCCGGGTTGACTGGGCCGTAATCGAAACCGGCATGGGTGGCCGGCTGGATGCCACCAATATCCTCAATCCAACAATATCCGTCATTTCCAACATATCTTTGGAACACCGGTTCTATCTTGGCAACACCATCGCCGACATCACGGATGAAAAAGCGGGCATTATCAAGCCGAACACCCCGGTGGTGGCCGGCGTGACCCAGAAAAGCGCCATTGCCGTCATCGAGGCCGTTGCCGAAAAAATGTCCGCTCCTCTTTATCGGCTGGGCCGGGATTTCCGGGTGCGCAGAAAGGGCGACCGATGGTTTTCCTATTTCGGCATGGACCACCAGTGGCAGGACATGCGAACCGGTCTGCGGGGGAACCATCAAATCGATAACGCGGCCCTGGTTCTTGCTTGCTGCGAGGTTCTCCAGCAAAAAAACGTGCCCATCACTTTACAAACTGTCCGGAACAGCCTCGAAACCTATCAGTGGCCCGGAAGACTTGAAGTTCTGCCGACTTCGCCTCCCATCGTCATCGACGGGGCCCATAATCTGATGTCCGCACGGGTCCTGGGCAGATATTTCCAAAGCGAACTGGCCGACAAAGAAATCACTCTGGTCATCGGAGTCTTGGACGATAAACCTTTTCAATCGATCCTTCAGTCGCTTTTGCCTCATTGCCGCCGGGTGATTCTGACCGAACCCAAAATCGACCGGCGCATGCCGCCCGAAAAAATGTTTGATCTGGCAAAATCCCTTGTCGGAGATACGGAAATCGTCATGGATGTTGGTGCGGCAGTTCGTCACGCGCTTAAAATCACTCCATCAGAGAAAGGCATTGTGTGCATTGCCGGTTCCCTTTATGTGGTGGGAGAGGCAAAAGAAGCCCTTGCGAAAATGAACCTTCCCGGTTGAAGGGTTCCGCGCAAGAAATACATGACCGTAAGTTTTCATCCTTGACTAATCGGGATTAATTCTTTAATTACAACTCAACGACAACGAGCGCCCGTAGCCCAGGGGATAGGGCGTCAGCCTCCGAAGCTGGAGATCGCAGGTTCGAATCCTGCCGGGCGCGCCAATCGAAATGCAAAGGGGGGTTGCAATTTCTTGCAAACCCCCTTTTTTAAATTGAATGAACACCTCAATATCAGGAGATGCCCTCATGGCAGTGAGTCAACAATTGCTCGACATTCTGGTCTGCCCGAAATGTAAAGGTGATATATATTTAAATGATTCCCAAAACGGGCTCATCTGCGACCAGTGCCGGTTAATCTATGAAATACGGGATGATATCCCGATTATGCTGATCGATAAGGCAAAACCCTTACAAGACTGACCCTCTTTACATCCAGCAGGCACGATCATCTCCCATGAGTCAACCGCATCCCCCACAACCAGCCAAACTGGTGATTGGCGTCTTCACGAACGACAAACATCTGCTGGTTCCTGTTATGGAAGCTCTGGTAAAACAATTCGGAGACATTGATCTGCTAAGCCCCTGGATTGCATTTGATTATACCCGATATTATGAGCGGGAAATGGGCCCGGATCTGGTCCGGCGAATGATGACATTTAAGCCGCTGATTGATCAGGACGCCCTTTCGTCAATCAAAGTGGCAACCAATGCCATCGAAGCGGAATGTACGATCAACACCCGGCGGAATGTCAATATTGATCCGGGCTATATGCTTCGGGAACGCTTTGTGCTGGCCACCGGAAAAAACTTTACCCATCGGGTCTATATCGGGAACCATATTTACGCGGATCTCACCCTGCTGTACCAGAAAGGCGCGTTCCAGTCCCTGCCCTGGACCTACCCGGATTACAAGGCGCCGCAAGTGCAGTCTTTTCTCTACCAGGTTCGAAATAAATACATAAAAGATATCATTGAATTGGAATCATAAAAAATGATTAAAAGCATGACCGGCTATGCCGGATCAGACATTTCCACCGACAAATTAACGTTGACCATTGAAATCAGGGGATATAACAGCCGCCATCTGGACATTTCCCTAAAAATCTCCTCCCGCTATGCCATGCTTGAGGAAAAAATAAAAAAAACCGTTTCCGAACAGGTGGCCCGGGGGCGGGTGGAAATCAAATTATTTATCCAGGAAACCGCTGAAACCACGAATCTTTTTCGTATTAATGAATCTATGGCGCTGGGATACTATGACGCGCTGGTCAAACTCAAAGCCACCTGCCGGATAGACGAAGACATTTCACTGGCGCTTCTTTCCGCTAAGAATGGCATTGTCGAGACGGCAGAATCAAACATCAATCCGGATGCCATCTGGTGCGTCTTGGAGGGAAGTCTTCAGGCTGCCCTTGCGGACTTCGATGCCATGAAAAAAAGTGAAGGCGCGGCTCTTGCGGCAGATCTAAATGATCGTCTTCAATTGATAGAAAATGCCATCCACACCATTGAAACAAAAACGGACAGCCTGCTCCCCATATATCAGGAAAAACTCAAAACGCGGATCACTGCCTTAACCCAGGGGATTATTGATATCGATCCCGTCCGGATCGCCCAGGAAGCCGCCTTTATTGTCGACAGAAGCGATATTTCCGAAGAAATCGTCAGGGCCGCCAGTCATTTGAGCCAGTTTCGCCTGTTAATGGCCTCAGCGGAACCTGCCGGCAGACCCCTGAATTTTCTTTTGCAGGAATTTAACCGGGAATTCAACACAATGGGCAGCAAGGCCGGAGATACTGAGGTTGCCCACATCATCGTAATGGTCAAAACAGAACTTGAAAAAATCCGGGAACAGATACAGAATGTGGAATGATATTAAAAAACCCCATATTTACGGAGAAAAAACATGGCATATACCCTGTTGAATATCGGATACGGAAGCAGCGTTGTCGCAAACGAAATCATTGCTATTGTAGCGCCGAATTCCGCTCCAATGAGACGGTTACGGGATGAAGCCAAAGAAGAAAAAAGGCTCATCGACGCCACCCACGGCCGGAAATTACGCTCAATTATTATCCTGAAAAACAACCACATCGTGCTTTCCGCCACCCAGACGGAAACCATCTCTCAAAGATATGTCATGTTAAATGAAAATGAAAAACCAGCCTAAAATTAAAACCGACCCGTCATCCGAAGGTTCCTGTCAGGGACGCCTGTTTATCATATCCGCACCTTCCGGGACCGGCAAAACAACCTTGTGCAGAGCCATACGCAGCCGGTTTCCCGACCTTCGATATTCAGTCTCATACACCACACGGGCCCCAAGAACCGGCGAACAGGACGGGCAGGACTATTTTTTTATTTCCGCCGAGGAGTTTAAAAACAATATCCAGCGCAATACCTGGGCGGAGTGGGCGGAAGTCCACGATCATTTTTACGGCACATCAGCTGAATATATTGACCGTCACCTGGCGCAAAACCATGATATCCTGCTAGATATTGATGTCAACGGCGCTCGGCAGATTCTGGCCCGGTACCCCGGAAGCATAAGTATTTTTATCATGCCGCCGACATTTGAAACCCTTGAACAGCGCTTGATAAAGCGGGGAACCGACAGCGCGCAAACCATTGCCCGCCGGCTGAAAAACGCTGAAACGGAAATCGCCCAAAAAGGGCTGTACAAACATATTATTATTAATGACAGGCTGTCGGATGCGGTTGAAGCTTTGGCAAGAATTATCAGGTCTGACCCTTGATTGGAAATGACGGATAGGTTAAATATGAAAACAGAAACCATTTACGGTATTCATCCGGTTCTTGAGGGATTAAGAGCCAACCGTCGGACATTCCATGAAATATACATAGCAGAAGGAAAAACGAATCAACGGGTTGACCCCATTGAAAGCAAGGCGAAGTCCATGGGAATTCCGGTGACCTGGGTACACCGGCAAAAACTGCAAGCCATGACCGGCCTCGATACCCACCAGGGGGTTGCTGCGGTTGTATCACCCTACCCCATTGCAGATCTTTCTGATCTGATCGGCCACCAGGGGGACAGTTCCGCCCCCTTGTTTTTACTTTTGGTCGACAATATTCAAGACCCCCATAACCTTGGGGCGCTTGTGCGCACCGCCTTATGCGCTGAGATATCGGGCGTTATAATCCCCCAGGACCGCTCGGCTGAACCTTCTCCCACCGTTTCAAAGGCATCCGCCGGCGCGCTGGAGCATATCCGCCTGGCGGCGGTTGTCAACATGGTCAAAACAATCAGTGAATTAAAAAAAAATCATGTTTGGATCGCGGGTCTTGACAAAGACGGCGACCGATCGATATATGAAAACGATTTTACCGGAAACATCGCGCTTGTCGTTGGCGGAGAAGAAAACGGCATCCGACCTCTGGTTAAAAAAAATTGTGATTTTTTAAGTTTTATTCCGCAAAACGGACCGGTCAGCTCTCTAAACGCGTCTGTTGCCGGCGCCGTTGCCATGTATGAAGCATACCGGCAAAGGCAATCGCATGTTCGTCATTTGGCTTGACCATTGTTGAAAAAATGACATCATAGATGCTGATCCGCGCTCTCCAGACATTCAAGGATTCCATATTTCCAAACAAATGCCTGGCATGCAGTCAGTTTTTTCACCCGGAAACAAACAACCGGCCTGAAAAAATCCCATTACAGGCAATGGCCAATGATCCGATCGAACGCGTCTTTTGCCGGGTCATGGGGCCTTTTCTTTGCAAGGCATGCATCACCAATTTTTCTCCGGTTTCTTCCCCATATTGCACCCAGTGTGGCCGGGCGTTCAAAACCCGGTCCGGAAGCTGTCATCAATGCGGCGATTGCATCAAAAAAAAGCCCGATTACACCCACGTCCGCTCGATGGGTATATATGACGGCACCCTTATGGCCGTAATCCATGCGTTTAAGTACAAACATAAAATTCAGCTCGCCGGCCCCTTAGGAAGGTTGCTTTTTTCCGCTTTTTTGAAATATGATGAAATCCAGAACATTGATTATGTATCGCCGATTCCATTGCATGTTTCCCGGCTCAAAAACCGGGGCTTTAACCAGGCGTTTCTGCTGATCCGGGAATGGCCGGATCTGATCCGCGCTGTTCATGATGCCGGAAACGGGGAAAATGAAAGTTCGTCGATCCAAATTAACTGCAAGTCCTTAATCCGAAAGACAAAGACCACCTCACAAACCGGACTTGGAAAAGATCAAAGAGCGCAAAATGTGAAAAATGCATTTCAGGTAGCCGAACCATCCCTGATTTCCGGGAAACGCATTCTTCTGGTGGATGATGTCTACACCACCGGCGCGACCGCTGAAGAGTGCGCAAAAACCTTGACCGCAAGCGGCGCTGCATCCGTCAACGTATTAACCCTGGCCCGCACAGACTAACAAGCGGATTGAACAAACAACGACCCGCTGGCCAAAGGCAGACTGACCATGAAAAATCCCGAAACCCTCCGCGCAGGCGTCATTCAGTTTGATGTCAAACGCGGTGACATACCTTCCAATTTTCAATCCGCCACCGATGCCATCGGCAGGTTAAAGGATCAGGGCGCGCATATGGCCGTGCTGCCCGAATTGTGGACCTGCGGGTTTGACAATAAGAACATCGTCCGGCATGCCGAAAAAACGCCGGAAATAATCGAAATGTTGACCCGGACAGCCAAAATTCATGGCATGCTGATTGCCGGGTCTGTGCCGGAAATATCTGATGGCCTGGTTTACAACACCCTCTTTGTGATTGATGCGGACGGAACCGTTTCCGGCCGTTACCGGAAAGTGCATCTGTTTTCAGCCAGCGGCGAAAACCAGACCTTTGCCGCTGGTCAAAGGGCGGAGGTATGGGACACCTCACTGGGACCCGTCGGCGCAATGATCTGCTATGATATCCGTTTTCCGGAACTTTGCCGCTCCCTGGCCATTCAGGGCGCTCGAATCGTGGTGGTCTGCGCCCAGTGGCCGGAAGCCAGAATCAGCCACTGGGACACCCTCCTCCAGGCCCGGGCCATTGAAAATCAGCTATTTATCGTCGCCTCAAACCGGACCGGCAGAGATACTTCCTTAAATTTTCCCGGCCATTCGCAGATCATTTCACCTTTTGGCGAAATTCTTGCCAAAACCGTCAACACGCGCGATGAGGTGTCATCGGAAATTAATTTTAAGGATATCGACACCTTTCGAAACCACTTCAATTGCATCACCGAAAGGGTTCCGGAAGCTTACAGATTCTGAAAACAATGTGAAAAATCCAGTAATTGATAACGCCCTTATACCTCAGACATGATAGTCAGCCAAAAAAACAGCCTCTGCTATTTTACATTTTCAAAATTCGTTCCGTTTTCCGGAATCCGTCACGGCATCTTCTCCCGCATCGGGGGATTCAGTCAAATTCCGTTCCACAGCCTGAACGCTGGCCTTTCGGTGGGCGATTCCCCGGATGTCGTGATGCAAAACAGAACCGCCATTTCAGAGCATATGGGCGGCGCAGAACTTGTTTTTTTACATCAAACCCATGACACCCATGTGGTGATTTTCGATAAAAATGAGCCGGTTGTGCCCTCTTCAAAAACCCTGCCACCGATTTCCGGGGATGCGATGGTGTCCAATGTTCCGGGTAAAACCCTGGCCATTCAGGTAGCGGATTGTCAGGCAGTGCAGCTGTTTGATCCGGTTAAAAAAGTAATCGCCAATGTGCATTCCGGCTGGCGGGGCAGTATCCAGAATATCGTCGGTAAGTGTGTGGAAAACATGAAAACCCATTTTAATTGCCGCCCCGAAGAGATTATCGCAGGCGTCAGCCCCTCTCTCGGACCCTGCTGCAGTGAATTTATTCATTACAAAACGGAAATACCGGAGCATTTCTGGCCTTATAAAGACCCCCGGCATCATTTTAATTTCTGGCGCATTACTTCTGATCAATTAAAAGACAGCGGATTGCCGCCGGAAAATATTGAATTGTCAAATCTGTGCACAAAGTGTAATGATCACCTATTCTTTTCTTATCGCCAAACTAAGCAGACCGGCAGATTTGTGTCGGCTATCGGATTAAAATGACAACTATTCAACAATCAATGAAATCACCTGCCGCAAAAAGCCAGCAGCAGGTGGAAGTCAAATGGAACCAGCCGGAAAGCAAAGGCTATTACCGGATCGGACTGACCTGCATCCCGGCGTATCAACAGGCTGTCCCCGGCCAGTTTGTGACCCTCCATTTACCCGGAAACCTGACCCCGCTCCTGCGCCGCCCATTTTCCATTCACCGATTGATCCGGGACAACGGCCAGGTCGTTGGCCTTGAAATCCTTTATAAAGTGGTGGGCGGGTTTACTGAAAAATTCACCCGCATCTTGCCTGGAGATCGGATCGACCTTTTGGGTCCCGTCGGCAAGGGGTTTACGGTTTCTGAAGCATACAGAAAACCCGCATTTGTGGGCGGCGGTATCGGGGTCGCTCCCCTGGTGTTTCTGGCTGATGCGCTTGCCGAGTCCGGCTTGGATCATTCTGACGCCGTTGTATGTCTGGGAGGCAGAACAGCCGATGATATCCTGTGCACGGAGATTTTCAGGTCACACCAGCTCAATGTTGAAATCGCCACTGATGACGGCAGCTTAGGTGAAAAGGGCCTGGTCACCCTGCCCCTTGAGCGCTGGCTGGCATCTCACCGGCCGGATATCATCTATGCATGCGGCCCCATGCCCATGCTCCGGGCTGTTTCAGAAATCGCCTCAAAGAAGAGAATCCCGTGTGAAGTGTCCATCGAAACGGTGATGGCGTGCGGTCTTGGAGCCTGTCTGGGATGTGCGGTCAATAAAAATGAAATTTCAGGAAAGTATCAACACGTTTGCATTGACGGTCCGGTATTTGACCCGTCAGTTACCGTGTTTTAACGGAATCAACAATGGATGCAACACCATACAAAAACTATGAATTAACTCAAAAAGTCAAGGCAGCGGGCTGAGCGGCCAAACTGAGCCCAGGGGTCCTGGGCCGGATTGTGTCTACCCTGAAAGTCAAGACTGATCCCCGACTCCTCGTTGGATTTGAGACATCCGACGATGCCGGCGTTTATCAGGTGTCAGATGAGATGGCCTTAATTCAAACCCTTGACTTTTTTACGCCGGTGGTGGACTCGCCGTTTGATTTCGGCAGGATTGCCGCTGCCAATGCCTTGAGTGATGTTTACGCCATGGGCGGCCGACCCCTGACCGCCATGAATATCGTCTGCTTTCCCTCTCAGGATTTGCCGGAATCGGCTCTGCAGGAAACCCTCGCCGGCGGACTGGATAAAATCCATGAAGCCGGGGCCACCCTGGTGGGCGGCCACAGTGTGGAGGATTCTGAATTTAAATATGGACTTTCCGTAACCGGCATCGTGCATCCGAACCAGGTATTGACCAACGGCGGAGCCCGAATCAAGGACCGGCTGATTTTAACCAAACCCATCGGCACCGGCATCCTGGCCACAGCCGTAAAGGGACGGCTGGCCTCTGATACCGCTGTCCGAAACCTGATCGCCGTGGCATCGGAACTAAATAAAGCCGCTGCGGAAATTATGATCCGGTTTGCACCCTCTGCGTGTACGGATATTACCGGATTCGGACTGGCCGGGCACATCTATGAAATGGCAGCCGCCGCCCTCGTTAAAATAGTCCTTTTCGCAGATGCAATTCCATTGATTGACGACGTGCTTTCTTTTGCCCGCATGGGTATGTTCCCAGCCGGCGCCTATAATAACAAAAAACACTTTGAACCAGGTGTGACGATAGGTCCAAAAATTGATCCGGTCATCGCGGATCTCATGTTCGATCCCCAGACTTCCGGCGGCCTTGTTATTTCACTGAGTCCTGATGTTGCCCGCGACTGCCTGAACGCCCTGCATGATGCCGGGATTAATGCCCAAATAATCGGGGAAGTAATTGATAAGGATACCTGCGGTCATGTGACCATTTGTTAAACTTTTTTTTAAGAAACGGTCAAATAAGTTGGGACCGTAAAAAGTCCCATTTGTAAGGTAAAAGTATAAAATTTTGTATTGACCTGTACTCCTCCCTGTGATAGTTGATTTCGCTTTGAAGGATTTATCCGTTTGCCTCTTTAAAGGGCGGCTCTATGAAAAAAGAAACCAGTGAAATGCTCAAGGAGCTCGGATATTACAGCAGTCTTGGACTTTCTGTTGCACTTTCAATTTTTATCGGGTTATACATCGGTCTGAGTCTGGACCGGTGGCTTGGAACGGCCCCCTGGTGCATGTTTATATTTTTTGGCCTGGGCATTGCCGCTGCAGCGAGCAACATACTGCTCGCGTTTAAAAAAAGTAACAAAATGAAGTAACGTATGATGTCAATACAACAAAAGCTGCTGACGTTTATTGTCCGCTCAAACTGGCTCCTGCTCATTATCGCAGGGACAATAGGAAATTTGACCGCAACGCCGGAGGTAACCCTGGGAATTGTGGCCGGCGGCCTGATCGTCACCATCAATTTTCATCTGTTGTATCGTACGCTGAAAAAATCGCTGACCCCGCCCTATCTGGCGTCACCGAATGTCGTCCTGGTAAAGTATTATATCAGATTCATCATCAGCGGCCTGATTATCCTGCTGCTCATCGCAGGCGGTTACGTCAATCCGCTGGGACTTTTTATCGGTTTATCCGTTGTTGTGGCAAGTATCTTTCTTGCCACGCTGTACGCTCTTAAAATCAATAATTTCAAGGAGGCGGTATAAGGTGGAACATCCCTTTCTATTTTTCACTAAGCTGTTTGGAATGATCGGCCTGGGAGACTGGGCTGGCAGCAACCCGCATGTCATCTATTCCTGGGTCGTGATTGCGTTGCTTGTGGGCCTCGGAGCACTTGCGACCAAAGGCATCAGCATGATTCCGACAAAAGCGCAAAATGTTTCCGAGCTGGTGGTATCCGGCATAGAAGAGTTCATGGTGACCATCACGGGCGAAGAAGGCCGATGGCTGATGCCGCTTGCAGGCACTGTGTTTCTGTATGTTTTTATCGGCAACCTGATCGGCCTGGTGCCGGGCTTTTTCCCGCCCACTGCCAACCTGAACACCACCGCGTCAATCGCTCTGGTGGTTGTGGTATTCACGCACATTATCGGCATCAAATATCACGGCGCCAAATATATTAAACATTTCCTGGGGCCCGTCTGGTGGATGAGCCCGCTGATCTTTCTGATTGAAATAATCGGACATCTGGCCCGAATTCTTTCCCTGTCATTCCGTCTTTTTGGAAACATGATGGGACATGAAATCGTACTGGCCATTCTTTTCGGTCTGGCCGGGGCCTTTTTTGCCCCCCTGCCCATCATGGCTCTGGGCATATTCGTTTCATTCGTACAGGGGTTCGTTTTCTTTCTGCTGTCGGTGATCTATTTCACGGGCGCTATGGAACACGCTCACTAAAAAAAACATCTGATTCTTTGTTAATAAGCATAAACTGCTATCGTTTTTATGGGAAGATGGAAGAAGCAAATTAATTATTTTTTTAAAGGAGGAAGTAAGTCATGGAAGGAGCTGCATTAAATTTCTTTATCGCATGTGTAACTGCCGCTGGTTTTGGTATCGCGATTGCCGCGTTCGGTTGCGGTCTTGGCCAGGGTATGGGTCTGAAAGCCGCTGTTGAAGGCATTGCCAGAAATCCGGAATCTTCAGGTAAAGTTACAGTAACCATGCTGATCGGTCTTGCGATGATCGAATCTCTTTGTATTTATGCATTGGTTGTTTCTCTGATTCTGATCTATGCACATCCGCAGGCTGCTGCTATTGCCGGATTGTTAGGCGCTCACTAATTTCAGAAGCATAAGTTTTACAAAAAAAAGGGTTGCCCGTTCTGCGGCGCAACCCTTTTTTTTGCTCCCATCGCAGCCGGGGTTTCAGGATAAATTCCCGGTTGCTCCACATTTTTTCACCTTCAATACCACTTTGACAAAACCAAAGGATTGCGGCACTATTTTGACAGCAAGACTTTTGAGAATAGTAAATCCCGTATTAAAATAAGCCACAGGATAAACAGATGCAGATTAACGTTGCCGAAAAACTTTTAACCTTAAAGGGTAGAGGCCGCAAGGTGCTGGGATGTTTTCCTTTATATCCTCCCATGGAACTCTTTTATGCCCTGGATCTGGTGCCGGTTGTGCTGTGGGGCCTTAAGGACGCCATTAAAAGCACACCGGAATGCGACAAGCATCTGCAACCCTATACCTGTTCAGTTGCCCGGCATTTAACGGAATTTGTTTTGACTGAAGGCAGCGGGATGCTGGATGGAATTTTCATGTACAATGCCTGCGATACGTTACGCAACCTCCCTGAAATCATAACGACAGCGACTGAAAAAAACGGGCGTTCTTTGCCGCTGTTCAACATTCACATACCGATGGTTTTGCCGGAACAGACGGATGCATCAGCATATTTTAAAAATGAAATCAATCAGTTGATCAATGACCTGGAAAACAGGTTCGGCAAAAAATTTTCAAAAGAAAAATTCAAAGAAGCCGTAACAAAGGTCCAAAACATCCGGAAACTGATGGCTGATGCGGAAAAGCAGGTTGCTTTGGGAGCCATCCATTTTTCAGATTTTTCAGAATCCGTGCATGCTTGCTGGTTCTCACCCCTTGAAGACCAGGCCGGAATCCTTGAAACACTCATCAATACCGGAAAAAATAGCAAATCCCAAAAAACATCCTTAAAAACCGGGGTTATTCTCAGCGGCATCCTGCCCCCGCCCGCATCGGTAATTGCAGCCATTGAATTATCCGGGCTGACAGTCGTGGGGAACGATATCGCCTCCCTTGGCCGAACCTATGCCAGCATGCCGAAGGTCAGTGAAGACCCGGACAGTTATTTTCTTGATTTTTACTATCAGCATTACCCATGCCCGACCCTGCTGTATACGGGCGACCGCCGGACCACATCCCTGTTTAACCTCCTTGATGCCTCCGGGGCAAAGGCCGTTATTTTCATTGGTGAAAAATTCTGCGAGTATGAATATTTTGAATTTCCCTATTTAAGCAAGCAGTTAAACGATCGCGGAATTAAAACACTGGAAATTGAAATCGCCATTGATGATGATGCCCATACATCGGCCCATCGATCAAGGATTGAGGCGTTTGCCGAAATGCTGAAATCAACCGAATAAAAAAAAGAGAGATTCTTTGAATGTCTGAAAAAACCCATTCCGGCAAACATCTCACGAAAGTAGTGGGCGAAGCCTATATGGATCTCCATGCCCGTGCGGCCCAGGGCGCGTTTGTGGTGTGGATCGCCATCAACGTGCCGGCGGAACTCTTTTATGGTTTTGATAATGTCGTATACGGCGTGCCGGAAAGCCATGCCGCATTAAACGCGGCCAAAGGCGCCGGTGTGACGCAATGTGAAAAAGCCGAGCGTCTGGGCTATTCCATGGATCTGTGTTCTTATGCGCGAATTGATATCGGCAGCGTATCCGACAAGGGCATGGATTCGCCGACCTTTGGCCTGCCGAAACCCGATCTTCTGGTGTCTGACACCAACAACTGCTCCCTGCTGGTCAAATGGTTTGAAGTCCACCACCGGGAAATGGGCGTGCCCCATTTTATAATTGATGTGCCTTTCTGTTATGAGCCCCAAAAAGAAAAAGACCGGCAATACATCATCCGCCAGTTTAAGGATTTGATCAAAACCATTGAACGACTTTCCGGCCAGACATTTGACGAAAAAAAAGCCATGCAGGCAGTGGCCAATACCAGCGAAGGAATCAACCACTGGAAGCGGTTTTTAACCTTTGCCGAACACCGGCCCTCAGGCATTACGGCATTTGATTCATTTGTCCAGATGGCGCCGTTTTTAGTCGCCCGGGGCACCCCGCAGTTTGTGGAACATTACCGAATGCTGGCCGATGAGACCGAACAAAGAGTGGCAGATGGCATCTTCCCGGTTCCCGATGAAAAATACCGCCTGTTCTGGGACAATATTGCGCCCTGGCACCAGCTTCGGGACATGTCCGGCAGACTGGCGGCTCTGGGGACCAATATCGTTGGCGCCACCTATACCTCGTGCATCGGGACGGTTGAAGGCAGCTTTGAGCTGTTTGCATTTGACGGCGGCGATCCCCTGGAGTACTGCGCCCGGACCCAGAATTGCTACATGTGCCCACACGGCATGAAACTTCGGGGAAAATCCATGAAAGAGGCGGTACAAAAACTCAACATTGACGGGATTGTGTTTGCCAGCAACCGGAGCTGCAAACCTTACTCCATTACCCAGATGGACCAGCAGAAACTCATGACCGGCCAATTCGGAGTTCCCTCCGTCATGATTGAGGTGGACCATGCGGACGCAAGGAAATATTCAAGGGAATCCACCTTCACACGACTGGAGGCGTTGATTGAGGCGATAGAAGCAGGCCGCCGGGCCGTGTGAAATTGATTCGGCGGGGGGTTGCCGCATCGCAGGACTGGGTTCTTTTGTTACTTTTCCTTTCAACTAATAAATATAAAAATAACGGGGGAAGACGAATATTTAATTCAGCGTCCGTCCGGCGCATAAAAAGTTCATTTTATTTCAATCTGAACTGTGATAGCAAATAACCATCAGTATTATTTTTAAATTATTTTTGCTACATCGTGAAATAACCCATCCGCAACTAAATTCAGTGAAAACAGAATATCTCTCCAATGGAGCAATCGTAACCGCATACAGGCCCGATCCTAAGAAATGGTCGAGTAATTTCAGGAGGCGAAAGAAATGAAAAAGAGGCTCGTTTGAAAAAGAAATGTTATATCATTTCAGGTCCAAATGGGGCGGGCAAAACGACTTTTGCAACCGAGTTTCTTCCTGTTGAGGCTGAATGCCTCAATTTCATTAACGCGGACTTAATTGCAAAAGGTTTGTCCCCTTTTCAGCCTGACAAAGTGGCGATTGCTGCCGGGCGGCTGATGATTCAACAAATCAATGAATGTGTCAGAAGAAACGAATCTTTTGCCTTTGAAACCACATTGAGCGGAAAGGAATATGCCGATAAAATCCGAAACTGGACGTCTCAAAATTACAAAATCATTATGTATTATCTAAAATTGCCCTCAGTTGATTTGGCGATTGAACGTGTTAAGTTGCGAGTGATTCAGGGTGGCCACAATGTTCCGGAGCATGTTATCAGGCGAAGATATGTGAGGAGTTGGGAAAATTTTCATCAAATTTATAAACAACTGGCGGATTCCTGGACCATCTTTGACACATCCGGAAAAATTCCCGTCATTTTGGAAGCGTCGGGGGAATAATGAATGGAAAAATATAATAGATATTCACTATTGGGTCTTAAAGCATTGCAGCGCGCCGCAGCCAAAGTGGCTGAGGATGCAAAAAAAAACAATTATAAAATACCTTTTTGGAAAAATGGCGGAATCGAATATGATATCCCGGAAATCATCACCAAACCCATGAGGACAGATCTGACCGGAGATGCGAATAAACCCCCCTCATGAGTGTCATTTCCGCACCAAATCTGGATGGCATTATAGCCGTTGCTGCTGTTAATTGGTAAGGTGTCCACTGAATTCCGCTGGACTACTGCGCCCGGACACAGAACTGCTATATGTGCCCCCACGGCATGAAACTTCGGGGAAAATCCATGAAAGAGGCGGTACAGAAACTCAACATTGACGGGATTGTGTTTGCCAGCAACCGGAGCTGCAAGCCCTACTCCATTACCCAGATGGACCAGCAGAAACTCATGACCGGCCAATTCGGCGTTCCCTCCGTCATGATTGAGGTGGACCATGCGGACGCACGGAAATACGCCAGAGAATCCACCTTTACAAGGCTGGAGGCTCTGATTGAGTCCATAGAAACATCCCGCCGCGCCGCGTGAAATTGGGGTCTGTCATGTGAACCCTGCATCTTTTATTTGCATGTCAGCCGGTGTTGAAAGTCGGGTCCGGCCCTTCTGTTTTCAAGTTGCCGTGCGCACGGCAACTTGCCGTCAACAGTTCGGATGCGCGATGACATCCTCAAGCCGGGTGATCAGATCCGCACATACCGCCCGCCGTGCTTCCATCTCTTCCAGCCATTCCATCGCCTGATGCCGGAACTATTCCTGGGGTTCTCGTCCAAATGGTTCGGCGGGGTTTTTTGCCCATTGCGATGCGGCCCTGATCCGACGGTTTCCGTGGAACACGGGGGCAAACTGTTTGAGCGGCTAAATGCCGATGAGCCTGCCGGTTGCGATAAAGGTTATCGGAATAACAATCTCCCGGCATTCCTCGGTGACAGCGAGTTTTTGCCCACGCCACGGAGACCGGAAGGGGCAGGGAGCTTTCCGCAGCGCACGGGCTGGGTTCTTTTGTTACTTTTCTTGCCCTCAAGAAAAGTAAAAATGACAAGGGGCCGCCGGAGGTATCGGTTAAAAAATCAATTTAACCACCGTTGAATCTGTCAAGAGTGCAGCGTCTGGCCCTGTTATTTTTCGCAACGCCCCGGCTCACAGGTGAAGGTCGCACAGCGGACTGAATCCTTGTGGAGCCGGTTGTTATGGATTATCAGCAAATTTATGATGATTTATCCGTTTTTATCTGTTTTTGAAATTCTTCTAATGCCTTCGAACCATCCTTCCATCTACTAATCTCTCCATACTCTTTATTTTTAAAACTTTTGTTTTGATTTAATGGGAGCAATTTCATCCGAATGCATTTGTCTATAACTCTTGACGTATAAAAGTAATTCCCGATTCTATGAGTATTGTGTCTTGGCCAAAACATCATCCGAGCTTGAAGGTAATTTGCAAAAAGAGCAAAAAATTCATTTAATGGGATCTGTCCTTTAATAACTGCAAAACACAACAAATTAAACTTAGCCTCTATGTGCTCTTGCTTCCGGTTACAGTTATAATCTCTGATATATCTTTCATCCTCATCTATATCTTCTGGCTCAGGTGGAATTATATCGCTTATATCTTTTACCTCATTCGGTTCATTAAGCTTCAGGTCCGAATAAAATTTGAATAAAAGATCATAACTGCGATTCCTACTCCCGAGACGAACAGCATAAAGTGATAGCAAAAGAGATACGATTGCAATAGCTATACTTACATATTGCATTTATATTTCCTTTCCATAACATGCTGCTCTCCGGCGCGAGGAACGAGCGTCGGGAGCAGCAGCTGGTTATTAGCTTTTTGGTATTGCTTTAATTGCAGGGATCAACTCGGCAAATAAAAAATAGGCTGAGTATATTGTTCTGATCATCACAACAATAACTATAAATCGAGCAACCCACGCCCATCCCTGCCACTTAACGTTTTTGGAACACCGCCATACTGATATTAATGAAACAGCCAAGAATGCAAAGGTAACCAATATTAAGACAAGCCCAATGGTTTCTAATTTTGTTGTGTCGTCGAGAAGGGAAAAAATTAAAAGGTTTAAAAAAAGTATACAGATATAGCCTCCTACGAACAGGAGCCAAAAAGCCTGCCACAGCGACCTTTCACCAATCCAAAATTTTTTCATTCTTACACTCTAATCTTATGCTTATAACAAGCAATTCAAAAGTTTCTGGATATCTATAATAGACGGAAAGAGGCATTGCACTTAAAGCGGTCGTCCGAATGCATTACAATCAGCAACAAATATTTTAAAATTTATATCCATCTGTTTACACAAATCAGGTCTTCAAATAACCTGACATTCCATCACTTTGGGGAACGCACCGCGAACGCGCGTTCGTAATCGGCGGTAGTGCGAAGACGCCAGGCCTCCAGGCCGGTGGTGAAATCAAAATCACAGGCTTTCTCGTTATTCAGATGCTCACCAGACCAAACCCCCCATACGGTTTTTTTAAATATGGACGTCAAATTTCTTTTCCCAAAACCATTGTTGTATAAAGTGTTTAACTCCGTTCGAGTCGGCATGCGCCATCCGCCGCCGGCAACAGACAGATTTAAACACCATGCCTGGGCCGCATCCCAGTTGGTATCTTCATCCGGCCCCCCCATCCATTCCAGACCTGACGTAAAATCGGTAATGACGCCATCGCCGGATACGGCAAAAAGAATCCGTATGGGTTCCTTTAACTTAATGGTCTTCCCTCCCGGCCCGGCAGTTACTTGCGCTACAGCATCCGAACGCCAGTCCTTATGCCGGACGGAAATGACATAATCCGATGACGGATAAAAATCCTTGAACAAAAATTTCCCATCCTGACCGGTTGCGGTTTCAAATTCTGCATACCCTTCGATGGGTTGAACCTGATGGGCGATCACGTTGAGACCTGAAAGGGGCTGTCCTTTGTAATCCACGATCTTTCCTTCCAACCCGGATTTTTTCCCGCATCCCGCTATCATAAAAATTGCAATCAGTATAGGCACCAGCCAGCTTGTCCCTTTTTTCATCAAACCGTCTCCTTTGTATCGTGTATATGGCTTTTATAATAATGGATTTGCTGTCAAGTGTAATCCATATCAAAACTTCAGCACCCTGTCATTATTTCATTATCCGTTTTCTCAAAATTATAATTTAAATATGATGCGCAGTATGGTAAGAATCGGTTTTTCAATGCACCCTAAACCCTTATAAATTGATAAAAACCATGAAAACCGCCATACAGTCTTTCCCAATCGTCTCAGCGCCCATCATTCTTGCGTCCCAGTCTCCCCGCCGCCGCCGGTTGCTTGAAGCCGCCGGATTGATTTTCAGGGTCATTCCGAGCCAGGTTCAGGAAGAGGATTTTAAAGCCGTGAATCCGGCAACCTATGTCAAAGTGCTGGCTGAAGCCAAGGCCAGAGATGTTGCAGAAAAACACCCGGACAGCTGGGTCATCGGCGCGGACTCCATTGTGCTGATAGATGAAAAAATACTTGAAAAACCGGCATCCCTATCCGATGCCCGCCGGATGATGGCGATTTTAAGCGGCAAAACCCATCAGGTTTTGACCGGCTATGCCATTATCAGCGGCGAAAACCGCCATTCGTTTACGAATGTTGAAACAACAGACGTCACCTTTAAGCCCCTGACGGAAGAAGAAATCGAATGGTATATCCAGACCCCGGAGCCCTATGACAAAGCGGGCGGATATGCCATCCAGGGTTTGGGGTCGTTCATGGTCAAACAGATTAAAGGATCTTACACCAATGTTGTTGGCCTGCCGGTGTGTGAAGTGCTGGATCAGTTGTACCGGCTGGGCGTCATCTCCAGACAGGTCATCCCGATGAACTGCACCGCAGCGGCAGGAAACAGCGCATAGTGAAAGAGAGAATCGCGCATATCCTGGATAAAATACGTCGGGCGGCTGTTTCATGTGGCAGGGACCCAAACAGCATCCGGCTGGTGGCTGTCACCAAAACGGTTTCTCCGGAAGAAATCCGTCAGGCCGTTGATGCCGGACTCCGGGTTTTTGGTGAAAGCTATATTCAGGAAGCCATGACCAAAATCGACGCCATTGCCGACATGCGGTTGTCATGGCATTTTATCGGCCATTTACAGTCAAACAAAGCCAGGTATGCGGTACGCTGCTTTGATCTTATCCATTCGGTGGACAGCCTCCACCTTGCCCAGGCCCTTAACCGCGAGGCGAAAAAAATCGGGAAAATCCAGAACATCCTGATTCAGGTGAATATTTCCGGGGAGACAACCAAATCCGGAACCGGTGAAGAAGAAGCCATTTTTTTGGCTAAATCCATCACCGATCTCAAAAATCTGTCGGTCCAGGGACTTATGACCCTGCCGCCCTATTTCGATCAACCGGAAAAGGCGAGACCATACTTTAAAGCCCTGGCTGACCTGAACTATCAGATTCAACAGCAATCCATACCCGGAACCGATATGAATGAACTTTCCATGGGCATGACCGGTGATTTTGAAGTGGCCATTGAGGAAGGCGCAACCCTTGTCCGCATCGGCACCGCTATTTTTGGAGACCGCACATGAGACTGATGCTTCATGTCTGCTGCGGCCCGTGCGCCATTTATCCCGTAAAAACGCTCCGTGAAAATGGGGCTGACGTGATGGGCTATTTTTATAACCCCAACATCCATCCGTTCACTGAATGGTCCAAACGCCGCCAGACGTTTTCGACCTATGCCGAATCCATCTCCCTGCCGGTGATTTATCAAAAAACCTATGACCTGGAAGGATTTTTGCAAAAAGTCGTTTTCCGGGAAAAAAACCGGTGCGCTGTCTGCTACCATGATCGGTTGCTGTCTGCTGCCCGCATTGCCAAAAACGGGAATTTTGATTGTTTTTCATCCACCCTTCTCTACAGCAAATTTCAGAATCATAACCTTATCCGGTCCATCGGCGAGGCCATTGGTGCATCTGCCGGCATTGATTTTTTTTATCAGGATTTTCGGGAAGGCTGGAAGGAAGGCATCATTACATCGAAAGAGTTAAACATGTACCGCCAGCAATACTGCGGCTGCATCTACAGCGAAACCGAACGATATTGTGATTTAAAATAAAAACGAATGTTTGGAAACTTTTTATATTATATTGTCGCCCTCCTGATCTATTCCACTTATCAGCCATCCGGCGATCCTGAATTTTCCATACTTCAATCCGCACTCCTCCTGGCGGCATTGTCCGCTCTTTTTTTCATCATTACCCTGTGGCGCTTTAAACGCTTCGAGCATCGCATCAGCCAATATTCCATCTCCCAGAGTGACGACATTTTTCAAACAATGGTCACCCGGCAATCCATGCTTGCCATCATCATTTATGCCATCGATATCTACTTTCTTCAGATCAGCAATTATCTTTCTCAGATTCAGATCATCAAAATGATCCCCACCCTGGAAGCGCTTATTTTTCTGGCCTTGTTCATCAGCTATCTTGCCATGGTCTGGGTATGTGGATACCCATCATTTATAAAAATTTACCGGAACCCTGTTTCCATAAAATCCTATGTGATCTCAAATATCTCTTTTGCGCTTCCGGTGGTGATGCCGTGGCTGTTTCTTTCCATCACCGCAGATATGATCCAGATTCTTCCCTTTGAAACACCCCGGCGGATTCTGATGTCTTCCGAGGGCCAGATCGCTTATTTCATGTTTTTTCTATTTGCCATTGCCATTACCGGCCCTCTGCTGATCCAGAAATTCTGGGGCTGTCGGCCGCTTCGGCACGGCGTGACACGGCTCCGGATCGAATCATTATGCAAAACTGCCGGGATGCGATACAAAGACATCCTGATCTGGCCCTTGTTCGGGGGCCGGATGATCACCGCCGGCGTGATGGGGCTGATCCGTCATTTCAGGTACATCCTGGTCACACCAGCCCTGCTGTGTCACCTGAACCCTCAGGAACTGGATGCGGTCATCGCCCATGAAATCGGGCACATCAAAAAAAACCACCTGTTCTTTTATTTGCTGTTTTTTGCCGGGTACCTGGTCGTGTCGTTTACAGTCATGGATCTCATCGTTTTTGCCATGATTTATGCTGAAGCAGCCTGGGGCACTATCGGCAGCACCGGGGCCGGGCACAGCGCATTCACATCCATAAGTTTCAGCCTGACGATGATTGGTCTGTTTCTATTCTATTTTCGATATCTTTTCGGATATTTTATGCGCAACTTCGAACGTCAGGCTGACCTGTTCGCCTATGCCACAATGAATACCGCCCAGCCGCTGATTTCCACCTTTGAAAAAATCACCCAAACCAGCGGCCTTTCACCGGACAGGCCCAACTGGCACCATTTCAGCATAACGGAACGTATTGACTATTTGAAAAAAATTGAATCAGACCCATCCCTGATGGATCAGCAGCACTTAAAAATCAGAAAAAGTATTGCCGTATATCTTGCCGGACTTCTGCTGATGGGATGGATCGGATGGGGGATGCATTACAGCAGCGCAGGCGAGATGATGAACCGGAAAATTCTGAAAGCCGCTGTATTCAATCAGATGGCAACGGACAGGAACAACCCGGACCTGTATCAGTTGCTCGGGGATATTTTCTTAAGCGAAGAAAATTATGATCAAACAATCAATGCCTATGAAAATGCCATCCGGCTGAATCCGAATCACATCCAGGCCCTTAACAATCTGGCATGGCTGTATGCCACCTCTGAAGACAAAACCTGGAAAAACCCGCAAAGGGCCCTTGAACTGGCAGAGCGCGCTGCCTTGTTGTCCCGGGAATCCTATGTTCTGGATACTTTGGCGGAAAGTTATTATGTTAATGGCGATATTCAGGGAGCCCTGACCGCTGCGAATCAGGCCCTGAGCAACGCCAGTGAAAACCGGGCGTATTATCAGCAGCAAGTGGATAAGTTTCAAGGCGCCGTAAAAAAGTCTAAGGGACAGGAGAGCCCTGTCTCTCATTAGCCGCCGTCACCGAACGCACCATATTTTTCATGCTGACATTACCAAAACATATCGTCTTCACCAGCCATTGTTCTTTCAACCGGAGTTCTTCCATAATGCTTTTTTCATTCATTCCCTGGCCGGCCAACCTTGAAACATTGCCATACAGATCCTCAAGGTATTGCAGTTTGTCTCTTAGATGGCGTTTACCGTTTTTGGGCCTGGGCCGATGAGCGCAAAATAATGCATCAAACTCAAATGACAGCATTTTTTTCAAGGATACAATCTGGTCATCTATTTGTTCATCCGCACGAAAATACTTGATCTGGCCCCCAAGATAAAGGTCTCCAGAAAACAGCCAGCCGTGGGCGGTCTCAAGAAACGCCGTGTGGTCCTTGCTGTGACCGGGTGTATGAATGGGTGTGAATTCAAGACGATTGTGTTCAAAGACCCCATTCAATGGTTCCATTTCAAGCGGCGATGTCGCCCCCCACACCAGATGCTGATAAGGCAATATCGGATAGGGACGCTGCATCTTCGCAACGGTCAAAGGATGCCCCAAAACGGGCAAATGATGTCTGTTTTTAATGGCGGCCGCATTCCCGCTATGGTCTTCGTGATGATGGGTCAATAAAACGGCTTTTATATGGTGTTCTGCCACGAGAGACAGGACAGGCTCCTGCATATGCGCCTGTCCCGAATCAATGAGGACTCCCCCTGCAATAAAACAGTTAACCGTCATCAGAGGCCTTCCAACGGGAGACCAGCCGAGTTCACAGGCCATTACGTCGCCGAATCTTTGAATTGAAAAAATTTTCATGTTTTTGATTTTCGGTTCAACTGATTGTCGGGATTTACATCCTGATTGTTATGGTCTGCCTGAAAAATAAAATATTTTCAATGCCGTCGCGACACAACTCCAGCTGTTGTGGAGTTAAAATTGTCATGCCAAAAAGACAACGGGCCTCACCTGAAAAAATCAATTCAAAGGCCGGGTTCCATATCCGCCGGCAATCATAGAGGTAGCCATTAGCCTCCTTTACAAAAAGACAAATTTTGATTATAGCAATATATTATGACCATTACAGAAGCAAATTGTTTCTATCCGGACCCTTTCATGTATTTTGATCCGGCGGGTATGGGCTATGCGCGTGAAAACCTCTGGGTGGAAGGACGCCTGCACGCCTGGCTCATCCATCCCAAGCAGGAACATGCCCGGACAGCGACCATCGTGAATCTGCACGGCAATGCCGAGAATATGACCTCTCATATACTTGCATCGCTTTTCTTTCTGGAAATGGGTCACCGGCTCTTGACCTTTGACTACCGTGGCTATGGACAATCCAAAGGGACTCCCACTCTGGAGGGTATCCAGGACGATGCTCGGGCCGTATTCACTTTCGTGTTCAAAGAACCCAAACGCTTTGGCGAGTCAGTATTTGGCTTCGGCCAATCCATGGGTGGTTTCACCCTGGCGCGCATCCTGCCCGACATTCCCACCCTTCAAGGTGCCATCATGGACTCGGCTCTGTATTCTTTCCGCGACCTGTTCCAGGATGCCTATCCGGGAGTATCCTGTTCGGTGCCGCAAATCTCCGCCCTTGACACCTTGCCGCTCAGCGGCGTGCCGAAGCTATTTATTCATGGGACGGCTGATGGGGTGGTTCCGCATACCCATTCGCAGAAGATGTTCTCCGTAGCGCAGTCGCCCAAGGATATCATGATCCTGGAGGGGGTCGCGCATATCGGCGCCCTGAATTCGCCTTGGATGGCAGACTATATTGACAAGATCAGGACGTTCGTTGAGACCTGGGATTCATGAGGTGCATCATCTTGAAAAACTCAGACAGACCATTGAAAGTTTCTTCGCCAGCCGTTCTCGAATAGCTACTTATAATTAAAGACAATTGATCAAAACTGAGACTTTAACGTCATAAAAATCAGCCGTTGGCAACAAGATACCAGAGATAAACCGAATAGAGAATCAGCATACCAAATCCCTCCCACCGGTCCAGCGACTTTTTTTTAAAAGAAAACATAAATCCGAATAGTAAAATGCTGGACAAAACAACCATCCCGACGTCCATGTTGCTGGACTGCTGAAACGGCAGAGGCTTAATTGTTGCACTGATCCCGAGGACAAACAAAATGTTGAAAATATTGGAGCCCACAACATTTCCCACAGCAATATCCGTATTTTTTTTATACGCCGCCACAGCCGACGTTGCCAGCTCAGGAAGGGATGTCCCGATTGCAACAATGGTCAGACCGATCAGGGACTCACTCATTCCATAAGCAGAAGCCAGCTTTACGGCACCGTCCACTATCCATTTGCCTCCTACCCCCAGCCCAGCCAGACCGGCAGCAATCATGATGATTGATTTGATCATGGAATGACTTTCTGATGGCAGTTGCGATGACAATCCGTCAATCTCTTTGGCAATGGAAACGGAATAATATAAAAAAATTACAAAAAAACTCAAAAGCACCAGCCCGTCGATTCTGGTGATGGCCGATACCGATGCCTTATCGATGATCTGATCATTTGCCATGACGCCCAAGACAACAGCGGCCAGCAAACTGAACGGGAGTTCTTTCCATACCGTCCCCCGGGTGACCGACAGCGGATAAATTATGGATGCGACACCGAGTATCAGTAAAATATTGGCGATATTGCTGCCCAGCACGTTTCCGATTGCGATGTCCGTACTTCCTTTCATGCTTGCAATAATATTGACAAACAATTCCGGGGTTGAGGTGCCGAAAGCCACCACCGTCAGACCGATGACCAGATCAGACACATGAAACCGCCGGGCAACGGAGGAAGCCCCCGTAACCAGAAAATCAGCGCCTTTAATCAGCAAAAAAAAGCCAAGAATCATTAAAACATAAGCGAGCATGTCAAATCCGTCTCCAAGAAAAAGAAAATGCAGTATAACTAACCACAATTAGGGCCAGCGGGGGCATTTCAACAGAAACCTACGGTCTCAGCCTTGAGTCCAAAAACAAATAGCGTTTTATCCTTCATCCGGGCAGCGAGATAGTTTTGAGACTTATCCAGCGACTTGCAAAAAATTAAATTTCGACTTATAAATTTTTCATAATATGCTTATTGACCTAGCTCAGCATAAGTATTCGGCTATACCGCATACAGTGCATCGAAGTTTGCCCTTGTGGGTTTTTCCGAATGTCTGAGGAGCGAATTGAAACATTTCCATATCACAGTATCCGTATATTGTCCGCCCGAAGTTGACACACCGATGACAGACATTTTTGTAACGGCATCCCCGCCGAGACAAGGGCTCTGGTGAAATTAACCGGATTGATGAGCGTCGAAAGAGCGACCCGAATTATCTTTGCTGGCATAGAGAAGTTACAATTTCTCATTGTGCCAGGATTCCTGTCCAAATGGTCGTATTTCAATAAACGTTTGAACCCGTCGCTGACAAGATTCGTCATGGATGCGATTGTGAAACTGGCAATGCGACAAAAAAGATCAGACAACGGCTGATTACCAAGGGCGTCATTCCAGAACCGCCTGCTATTCATAGCTTATTTTAAAAGCCTTGATCAGGCATTGACCAAAAATTCTGCCGGTTGACAATCTCCCTTATTGATGAAAACCCTTCAAATTAACCCTGCCAGAAAATCCGCGACATGCCCCCGGATCTGGCCCGCATCCTCCATTGTCAGGCACGCCTCCAACACCTGCCGGGCATCCGACAGACGGATACCCCGGATAAACTGTTTGGCTGCCGGAATGGCAGACGGCGTCATGCTGATATCATCCGCCCCCATGCCGATAAAAAGAAAAAGGCATTCCTTTATTCTACCGGCTTCCCCGCATATGCAAACGTGCTTGTCAAACTGGCGGCAGATCCTGATGATATCGCAGATCACGGTGATCACCGCCGGGTGCAGGGCGTCAAAATTCGCGGCCACTTTTTTGTTGTTCCGGTCCACCGCAAGCAGATACTGCACCAGGTCGTTTGAGCCGATATTGACAAAATCGGCATATCGCAACAGCCGGTCCAGTATGGTCACGGCCGCCGGGACTTCCACCATGACGCCCAGTTCAATATTCCTGTCATAGCCGATATTTTTCCGGGCCAGATTCTGCTTTTCATCATTTACCAGATCGACGACCTTTCGGATTTCATCAATACTGGTGATCATGGGAAAAAGTATTTTGGCGTTCCCAAAAGCTGATGCCCTCAGAATAGCGCGGATCTGCGTCCTGAAAACATCTTCCAGATCGAGGCTCAGACGGATGGAGCGCCATCCCAGAAAAGGATTGTCTTCTTTGGGGTAATCCAGATAGGGAAGAAATTTGTCCCCCCCCACGTCGAACGTGCGAATGGTCACGGACCGGCCTTCGGACTTTTCCAACACGCGGCGATACAGCGAAACCTGTTCTTCCTCCGGAGGAAATGATTTTCTGAGCAGAAACGGGAATTCCGTCCGGTACAGCCCGATCAGATCCGCCCCGTATTTTTTGGCCTGCATGATATCCGACAGTAACCCGATATTGGCCCCCAGGCGCACAGAAAAGGCATCCGTGGTCACAGCCGGAAGATCCCGTATGCTTTCAAGCTGTTTCAGGGCCTGTTCATTTTCTTGCTTGCGTTTGCTGTATTCTTTGCGGATACCCGTGTCAGGGTTGACATACACATAACCCGATACCCCATCGATGATCAGGAAATCATTTTCCCGCACTTTTTCCAGCAGGCCGTCCACCCCGATGACGATGGGTATTTCAAGGGATCGCGCGATAATTGCGGTATGGGAGGTTTTGCCGCCTTTGGAAAGCACAATGCCTTTTAGATGGGGCTGCCGGATAGCCAGCAGATCCACCGGCGACAAATCGTTTGCAATAATGATGGTGTCCCTGGTCAGGGCTGTGTCAGGATCCCCGTTCCCCCCTTTCAGGTTGATGAGAACCCGGCGGCCAATATCCTTGACGTCACTGCTGCGTTCACTTAAATAAGGATCATTGATGGCTTCAAACATGTCGACATAATTATTGATCACCTGTTTTAAAGCGGATTCGGCGCAGATGTTTTCTTTAATGCGGCTGACGATTTTTTTCCGCAGGGATTTGTCCCCGACAAGCATGAGATGCGCGTTCACAATGGCCTTATCCTGCTTGGACAGGCCATGAACCTCACCAAAAATCGTTTTGATCTGGTCTGCGGCTTTTTCAAACGCCTGGTTCAGCCGTTCCACTTCTCCCTTGGGATCATCCGTGCCGCAAATCTGGACCTGATCAAATTCGATGCTGTCAAACATAAATCGGGCATAACCATCTCCCGCATAATCTGACACGCCTTCACCCTTCAGATGATTATCCTTCAGCTTGGAAGCTGCATGCGCTTTATCAGGCCGCCGGGAGCCGGACGCCCGTCTGGGGCCAAATGCCCGCCGGTCTTTCAGGACCCGGGTATATGCCACTGTTGCGGCGATCTGACCGGCGATATTTTTAAAAATATCGATCTGGGATTCGGAAATGCCATCTTCTGCAAGTGTCTGTACGACCAGAGCGCCGAGAACCTTCTGATGATATATCAACGGCAGGCCCAAATAGGTTTTATACACCTCTTCACCGCTGCCTTCATAATATTTATACCGGGGATGGGCGGCGGGGTTGACGATAAACACCGGAGCGGTGGTTTCAATGACAAGTCCGGTGAGCCCTTCATGAATATCCATTTCAATGGTTCCCACAGACGCTTTGCTCAACCCTTTCGTGGCCTTTAAAATCAGATCGTTTCCATAGGGCTCGTACATATACACCGAACAGACATCGACCTTGAAACGATCGGCAACCAGCCGGACAATGGCGTCCAGGGACTGGTCCGGATTTTCCGAAGTGCTGACCGCATGAAGCACTTCTTCGAAAATATTTTTCGTATCCATCTTCACAACCGACTGGGTTTTAAATATTTTTAAATTTATTGTACCGGAATGGCAAAACTGTTAATTAAAAAAACTCCACCCGCAGGTATGATCAAAATAATCTGATTGACGCTATCATTAAAGACACATGTCACTTATTAACAGGAGGGGAATCTTTATGGACTATAATGACTTAAAACTAAAAATCAAGGGATTAGCGGTTCAGTCCCTTGACGGCAAGGATGTTCCGGTGGAATCGCTGTGGGCAGACCGCCGGGTGGTGCTGGCGTTTTTTCGTCATTTCGGATGAATGTTTGCGCGTCAGCAGGCGGCTGACCTCATGGACATCAAGAAAAAACTGGACGCGGCAGCCGTGGGGCTTGTGGCCATCGGCAGCGGATCCCCCCGAAGCGCCCGGAAATTTGTCGATGACTTTCATTTTACCGGCGACATGTACGTGAACCGGGACCTCAAGGTCTACAAGGCGTTTGACCTGGAGCGCGGCATCACGAAAACCCTTGGCCTGTCTTCGCTGATTAAGGGGGTCGGGACCATGAAAAAAGGTTTCCGCCAGGGCCAGAGCGCAGGCGATCTCTGGCAGCAAGGCGGATTGTTTGTGCTGGGGCCCGGCGATCAGCTCCTTTTCGCCCATCGCGACAAGTTCGCCGGCGATCATGCGGACCTTCAGCAGATGCTTTCCAAAATATAGGTTTGGACTTAATCACCGAATTTCATCCGGTCATCATAAAGGCAGAGGAATGTCATCCAGCCCTAAGCCTGAGCAATCCATGCACTGGTCCATGGGCTCGCCGTTGATTTCAACGTTGAATTTCCCGGTTTCATCCCCGGCAATAACGGTGGCGACATTGCCGTTTGCGCCCGCGAAATCAACCGCGCCGGAAACAATATCCCCATCGCTGCTTGAGACCAGGGGCTGGGACGTCGACATATCCACATATCCTTTGCCGCCCAGTGAAAGCCGGCCGGAAGTCATTTCTAATACCGTATTATCACCGGATTCATAAGACGTGGCCCGCAGATTGGTCAGGGACATCACCCGTTTCCGGGTTTCAAAATTAATGACAAGCTGGTCCATTGCAACCTGATCAGGGCTTGTTTGTGTCGGAATGCCCGGCTCAATGCCCGGCGCCCCCAGCGTATAGATGAAATCATCCAGGGTCAGAGACACTTTTTCCGTTCCTGAGGCAATGGTCAGTTTGCCGTCCGTCTCTGCCGTGTACCTGGAAATAATCGGGCCGCCCGCGCTGGGCGTACCGACCTGCCGGGCGATGAGTTTGCCGTTAATTTTTGTCTGAACCGGCGGGCTCAACGTATCATCCGATGCGCAGAAATCTTCAAAAACCAGGGTAAAAGTGGTGACCCCGTTCAAATGAGAACTGCCGATGGTCAAGCTGCCGCCGCAATCTCCCTGAATTTCCATGGGCGCAAGGTCGATGGAGATCAGGTAATCGACGGTCTGGTTTCTGGCGGCAGTCAGGGTGGCGAACAGACGGGCCAGCGCACCGGATGGGTCACGCAATGGCTGCCATCCCATAACGCCGGCCACGATTTCCGTGGCTTCCACCACCTGACAGCCGGGAACGGATTCTTCAATAAATTTCATTTCATCGGTTACGGAGGCCTCATCAATCACGGCCGCCTGGGTAACGCTTCCGCTGTTGTCGCTATTGTCACTGCCGCCGCCACCTCCGCAACCTGCAAAAAACAAAGGGATAAGCAGAAGGACAAAAATCAGACGCATTATAAAAAGAGTTGATCGGGTCAATGGTTTATCCTCCATTATTTGATGTAGTACCCTGACACTCGCCACACACCATCCTGACCCATCATGGGGGTGACCGTTTCCACCGCCGCTTTTTTGGCTTCAAACGAGGTCTCAAACTGGATGACAACATATTCACCGTCGGGAGCGCCGGGCAAAGATGACATAGAGTCCTTTGTTTTCACTTTTCTTGAAACAAGTTTACCCAAAGGCTTGCGCACTGCCTGTATGGATTGTTCCCATTGCTGAGGCAGAACTGCATTTTTAAATAATTCAGCAGCTTCTTTCCAGCTTTCGACATATTTTTCATTATCAACCAGTTCAAGCCATTTTTCGGCTGCGGAAAGAGCAGCCGCTTCCTTTGCTGAATCTGAGGCAAAAGCAGGAATACCCGAGAAAATCCATCCGATTAAAACCAGACATACATACCTTCGAATCATCTGTATTGACTCCTTTCTTTGAATCCAAAGTTACATGCAAAGGGCAAAACGCCCCCGTTCTTTTTTATAACCATCTAAAAAAAAAATAAAATAATTCGACAGACGGCACCCAAACAGTCAAACAGCATACTGTTACCCTTTATCATTTTCACAATTCAAAAACCATTCATTTTTAAACATATCTGCTGCTTGATCTTTCAGTATTGACATACCCGGTAAGCGGTAATAACTTTGCCGGTATTGTTTTTCCCTGAGGACATTCCAGGGTCTGACCCAGTGTGTTCAATTCTGTTTGGAGCTATTCCATTGAAAAACCGGTTTTCGATGCTCATTTTGAGCATTATCTGTTTGGCGCCGATGTTCTGGCGTTTGTTTCACCAGGGTTTTTCCGAATCCATCGGCCTGCTGTCTGACGGCATGACGGGTCTGATGGTGTTTTTGACCGCCCTGCTCTTTCCCCACCTGCTGCGGGTGGTCCTGCTGTTGCTCTGGGCCATGTTTCAGACCGGGGCCTGGGAGTTGTTCGGGGCCATGCAGCGGTTCCCTTCCTGGGAAGACTTTCACTATCTGGCCGACCCTTCTTTTGTGGAAAAAAGCGCATCCGGATTACACCTGACATTCCCCTATCTTGCCGGGGGGTTATTCGTGTCCCTGGCCCTTGCAAGTTTTTTCCCGGTTAAAAGACTCTCCAAAAGTGTTTTTATGAAAGGCATTGTGCTGTCAATCTGCCTGTTGGCGATTCAGGGATATCTGAGCCGCCGGTATGACAACCAGAGTCTGGCGGCCCGTTATAATCCCCTGCACTGGTTTGTCCGGGATGCGGCCTCTCTGGCGTTTCAACCCGCACCGGTTATTCTGACGGAAGCCGATCTGCCGCCCGGTCTCAGACATGCGGATCTCAACGGAACATCGCTTCTTGCCGGAAAAGGCACTGCAAAAAATGTCCTGATCGTTGCCTTGGAAGGCATACCCGGCCTGTATTATCCGGAAATCCACAAAGCCATGGGCGTTCCGGCATCCGAAGGGGTGGAGATGACACACATGGCCGAAAGCACGCCGGATGCCATGCTGATTCCGGATTTTGTCGCCCACAGCCACCAGACCATCCGGGGGGAATATGCCATTCTCTGCGGCGACTTCAGCAAATTGTCCAATGAAACACCCAAGGCCTTTGAACTGCTGCAGAATCCGGAACGCGCCGCGGATTGCCTTCCGGCCCAAATGGCCAAAAACGGTTGGTCCACCCATTATCTCCAGGCCGCAAACCTCATGTTTATGGGAAAAGACCGCGTCATGCCCGCCATCGGGTTTCAGCATGTTCACGGCATCGAATGGTTCACCGAACCCAACCCTTATGAATTCCCCTGGGGGGTCATTGACCCCGTGTTTTTCCGGGGCGCGAGAAAATACATCAACGAATTGCAGGCAGACGGAAAGCCATGGATGCTGACCCTGCTGACTGTGGGCACCCACCAGCCCTACGCAGCCCCGGATGAGATTGCCAAAAAATACGCTTCCAGAAAACTGGCGACCGTGGCGATACTCGATGACGCGGTGGGCGAATTCGTGGAAGGTCTGCGCCGCGACGGCGTGCTCAAAGACACCCTGGTTATTTTCACCTGCGACGAATCCCACGGGTCGGATATGGCCGACTGGATGAGCTGCTGGGGGCTGGGCGTTATTCTGGCCCCGGAACAGACCCGGCTGCCACGCATCAAACAAGGGACTTTCGGACTGGTGGATATTTCTGCCTCGGTTCTCGATTATCTGGGGCTCAAGATTCCGGAAAGTCTGATCGGCAGAAGCTTTTTCCGCGATTACACAGAACCCAGGGAAATGATGGCATACACCAGCGCGAAACTCCGCTGGCATACTGCCAAGGACCAGCGTTATGAATGCACGAAAGACGGGTCCTGCCGGGAAGGACATGCCGGAAGCATCCTGGGATATGCGCCCGAAAATCTGGAACCGGCCCCTGAGGGTGACGGCGACAGGTTCTGGGCCATGGCCGCGGCCATGGATCACAAACTGACTTCCCAAAAGGATGTGCAGGTCATGAAGTTCGCGGGCGGGGAAATCCGCAAATTGCCGGAGAAACTGCTGCCCGAAAGCGAATGGTCCGAAAATCTGGCCGGGGCCCAGTACCTGAATTTCCCGGCAGGCTCCAAAGTCCATGTGTCCATCCGGGTCAAGGCGGTTCAGGCCCCGAAAGAAGGCATTCAGTTAAAACTCTTTATACGGCAGTATGAAATCCTGACCGGCAATATTCCTTTCCCCGAATTTCCGGTGCTTCATACCGGGGAAGAAGGCGGGATTGAATTTGATTTTGAGAACCCGAAGGACAAAAAATCCTTTTCATTCCACTTGGTGGGGGAAGGTAAAGACGCCAGTGTTCAGATGCTGGAATTCAATGTCACCATTGACCGTCGCGGAAAATAATTTAGCCGCCTGATTTCATTTTTTAAAAAATCCCCTCTTGACAAGCCGTCCACTTTTATTATTTTTTTATCAGAAAAGATCATTCAGAAATTCAAAAAAACGTTTTTTTGCCTTTTATTGATTTGGTGCCGGGCCGGACTGAAATGATGGGAGGTGAATCAATGGCCTCGAAATACCGAAATTTCCTGTTTTCACCTCCCTTCAAGACCGTTTGGTTTTATTAACCCCTGGGTTCCGGGTTCTTTATGATTCCGGAGCCCAAAAGAGTGATATGCCGTTTACCAACGGAAAGGAGGAAATTATGGACATTAAAAAAATTGTGCCATTTGACTGGTTCAAAAAAGAAGAACGGGCCGGTGAAAAAGGGCTCCCGATTCTGCATCGCAGGGGCCGGGATACCGGGTTTTCCGGCTATCATCCGGTGAGCCAGCTTCATCAGGAAATTGACCGCATGTTTGACAATATGTACCGCAGTTTCGGCTGGCCGTCTTTCAGTTTTGAAGAACCGTTTCTGCCCCGAATGACCGCGGCACTTGAACCGACCCTGGATGTCAGCGCCACTGAAAATGAATATGACATCACCGTGGAAGTGCCGGGGGTGGAGGAAAAGGACATTCAGCTGGAGCTGGTGCACGATACCTTAAATATCAAAGGAGAAAAAAAACAGGAAAGGGAGGAAAAAGACAAGGACTATTACCGGGTGGAGCGGTCTTACGGATCTTTTCACCGGATGCTGTCGCTTCCCGAAGATGCGGATCAGGACAACATCAACGCGACCTTTAAAAACGGGATCATGAAAATCACCATCCCGAGAAAAGCGCTGCCCAAGACGGAAACAAAGAAAATTGAAATTAAAGCGGCTTAACCAAACCTGTTGTTTGGCGATATCTATTGCCATAAGGTCGGGTGAAAATCTGGAAACCTCACGGATTTCTAATTTTCACCCGGCCCCCTTCAGACCAGTCATTATGCTCTCCGTCAATGATCACCAACCTTGATACGGGAACGCCTGCGGCAAGCGCCTTTGCGTGCCGGACAGGGATGACCTCATCATCTTCAGCCCCAAAAATATCAATCGGGCCTTTAAACCCTGAAAGCGCCGCTACATTATCCCAATTATTCTTCAAAATCAAACGGACAAAAATGGCGGGAAAGTGTTCTTCAGCCACTGAGGAAAGCCGGTCGAATGGGACCACCAGCACAATTTTGTCAGGCTTATTGGGAAGGCCGGAAAGAGATGAGGCAGGACCTGACCCAATGGATTCCCCGGCCACACACACAGGAATGTCTGGGTAAGATTCTCTGAGAAACAGAAAAGCTTCCCGGGCCGCATGATTAAAAGAGTCTTTCGAGGGTTCCCCTTCGCGGCTCCCGTATCCCGGATATTCCATAATAAAGACGGAATCCTTGTCTGAAAAACACGGCACGGCATACAACCGGTCAGCTGCCTGACCCGCATTTCCGTGCAGCAGGAGCCATACATTTTCAGGGGCTTCCACCTCCCGCGCGAAACCAATGATCTCACCGTTCCTTATCCACGGCGTCAGACTATTATGGTGAGGCAAATGAGTTGGGAAAAACAGCATTTTTCTCTCTATCCAGGAGCATCCGGCCGTCCCGAAAAGGATGACGGATAATAAAAAGGTTATGGTGGTTATTGATTTCATTGTCATATCAGCCGATGGACAGCCCCTTTCAGAACCATGTCATGTCAGGTCCGGTGGATGGATGGGTCCGGCGCCCATTTCAGATCTTCTTTTGCTTTTTTACCGATTTGATGAACCGGCCGAATGCTCTGTCTTTCTTCCGTTTATCCAGGTACGACAGCTCATGGTACGCCGACTCGTTCCTGAGTTTCATATAGCTTGAATAGCGTTCTTCAGTTAATTCACCGTTTGTAACAGCGGCCCGGACCGCACAGCCGGGTTCCTGGGTGTGGCCACAATCCGGATAGCGGCAATCCAGGGCAAGCCGGGCGATGTCTTCAAAGCCCTGGTTGACCCCTTCGCTCACACCGAGGAGGCCCAGTTCCCGCATTCCAGGCGTATCAATCAACAGGGTACCATTATCAAGGACAATAAGCTGGCGACGCGAAGTGGTATGAATGCCTTCTCCGGTTCCGCTAACGGCCTTTGTGTCAAAAGCGTCCTGTCCGATCAGGCGGTTGAGAAGTGTGGTTTTACCCACCCCCGATGAACCGAGAAGACAATATGTTTTCCCCGGAACCAGCACCTGTTGGAATTCATCAAATCCGATGCCCGTGATATTGCTGAGGGCAAGGACTCGGGCTGTAGTGGCGACCGACGTAATTTCGGCAAGTTTATGTTCCAGTTCTTCGGGGGAGATCAAATCCGTCTTGGTGAGAACAACAACCGGTTCAACGCCCCCGTCTGCCGCCATCACCAGATACCGTTCCATTCTCCGCACGCTGAAGTCAAAGTGGCACGACTGGACAATGAAAGCGGCATCAATGTTGGCCGCAATCATCTGGAAATCCACCGTTTCCCCGGCGGATTTGCGGCGCAGAAAGGTCTTTCTCGGGAACCCCTCATGAATAATCGCTTCAGTGCCGTTATTGTGATATTGAACGGTCACCCAATCGCCGACACACGGGAGATCAACCGGAGATTCCGCCTGGAAATAAAACTTCCCGGCGAGTTCCGCCGGGACTTCCCCGGTTAAATTTCTGATGAGGTATGAGCCGCGGTCAACGGCAGATATTCGCGCAATGTCCCGGCCCTCTTGACGCATGTCACCGGCATGCGCCTGAAACCATGGGTCGAAACCCATATCACTTAATTTCATCATGTGTTGTTGGGGCTTTTATTTTTGTTTGACAATTTAATATATATACGTACAACATACTGTACAGGAGGAATCAAAAAATGGAAGCTATAACCTACACAGCTGCAAGACAAAATCTTGCAAAAACAATGGATAAGGTCTGTGATGACCGCTCGCCAATTATTGTGACACGCAAATCATCAAATTCTGTTGTTATCATGTCACTTGCTGATTATGAATCCCTTGAAGAAACAGCATATCTTTTGCGATCACCTAAAAATACAAAGCGTCTTTTAGAATCAATCGTCCAGCTTGAAAATGGGAAGGGGCATGAAAAGGAGCTTATAGAGTGAAGCTCATTTTTTCTGACCATGCATGGGACGATTACCTTTTCTGGCAAAAAACAGACCAACAAATTGCACACCGAATCAATAACCTGATCAACGATACAATGCGTAACCCATTTGAGGGCATTGGAAAACCTGAACCTTTAAAACATGCCCTCTCAGGGTATTGGTCCCGACGAATCACTGATGAACACCGGTTTGTCTACAAAGCCTCTGAAAATGCAATTGAAATAGCGCAACTCCGATACCACTATTGACTCTTTAGATCCTGCCTCAACGTGAAAATCACAGGCGCCAGCAGTTAGGCGTCCTGTGCATTTTGTGGTTATGTGCCCCATTTAGCTCTTGTAATTATAATGAGTACGACAAGTATTGTTTCTAAGACAAATAAGCCTTCTACTATGGACTCTCGAATCATCATATACCGTTGCTGCCTGGCAGATCTATCAACTTCCTCCTGTCTATACTGTGCGGTGTATTCATCAATGAGTTGTCTCATTTCTTCTTCAGATCGGGCTGTCTTACGTACATCTTCAGGCACATCTGGCAGATCGTCCACTGTCAGTTTACCTATTTTATAATAATTCATCTTTATGGTTCGGAAATTCCATATCAATAACCATAATGAGGTAATGCACGCCCCAATGAGAAGATAATTGAAGAAGACTGTTTTTTCATCAGACGACAAGACATCGATAGAGAAAAAAGTCAACAACAGACCGTTGATCGTGATTAGTGCGCTCCAGTAGATATTCACCGATTCAAGATATTTATCGATCAGTCGAACGTGATATTCTTTTCTATGGTCTTTCGCCAACGGTAAGTCCTTATTTTTCATTATTGATTTTTCAAGGATACTGCTGACAGATTGGACATCATATCTGCGACTGCAATATTATATGCGTCTTGAGAAACAGCTTTGGCTGTAGCATAACCCCACATATTTGATCGGTGCGCATTCCCTTCAGCGTTCCAATTTCCAATGATGTTGTTTTGGGAGTCTATTAATTTTATACGAAGTTTCGTCAAACCATTCCAGTTTCCAAGTGTGAAAAATGAACGGTGCTCAATAATATCAATCTGCAAATTATACAAAGATCGACTACCTACTATTTTTTCAGATGATAAGGCACTCAAAATTTGACCTTTTATTGCTTGGATTAATTGCTCGGAATTTTCTTTTTCCGCGCGCAAATCATTTACCTGCACCCGAACAACATCTGATGGCATTCCTGACAAACTATACTGTGTTCCAATAGGCTCTGGAGTGTATTGTTTTGTTTGAGCGCATCCTGCAAAGACCACGATTAGGATGAACAAGAATGAAAAGCGAGAAAAGTATTTTTTCATTGCCACCTCCGAAAATTGTATTGCCCGTCACAAGCACATAACATTAAATGGATTGATCCGCATAAGATGCCGGATTTTGGTTTTCTGTCCGCATAATATGCTATTGAATGCATTTCACTTGACACATTAACATACTATAATTGTAAGCTTTTACTTTACACATCATTTTATCACGGCATGTTGTGCGGATCGGCATAACATGCCTCATGAGTCACTTTAAAGCTCGTCCATCGGACTGCGAACACCGGACGGACCTCGGTTGAGGACATGGGTATAAATCATCGTGGTCTTGACATCGCTATGGCCCAAAAGTTCCTGCACCGTTCGGATGTCGTAACCTCCTTCGAGCAAATGGGTGGCGAAGGAATGCCGGAAGGTGTGGCAAGTGGCTCGCTTCATTATATTTGCAGTCATTACTGCATCCCTGACAGCCTTTTGAACCAATGATTCGTCAATGTGATGGCGGCCTTGTTCCCTTGTGGTGGGATTGATCCACCGGTTTTCCTGGGGGAAGAACCATTGCCACCGCCATTCAACAGGGGCATTCGGGTATTTCCGGTCTAACACATCGGGCATCGCCACCCGGCCCCATCCATCGGCCATATCCTTATCATGAATGACTTTGACTTTTCCCAAATGGCATAGCCGTCAGCCTAAAGGCAAAAATCAGTTTTTGCCCCAACGGGGCTGCGTCATAAAGCCCAGGGTTGCGGCGAAAGCCGCAACCCTGGGAATATATCCGATCATGATTTTCTACCCCAACGGGGTTGCGTAATATTCCGATGTGTCGCCCATATCCGGACGCAACCCCGGCGGGGTTGGGAAATGTTTGCTTGGTTATCCCAGAGTAGCGGCTTTCGCCACAACTCTGGGCTATGATACGGAATCCCGTTGGGATTCAATCAGGAGCGGGTCCATAAGTTTGGGTTTATCAGTCATAACAACCCTGGAACCTGAATTATTTGACGATAAATCGTTTCAACGTCCGAAGTGTCACTATAAGAAAGAATAAAACTTATGAACGCGATTTGTAGCATTTAACCAATTAAAAAACCATTCTTTTTTCCAATAGATCAAAATAATTCGATTATTTTGAATTTTCATTGAAATGGAACTGTCCGCCTGCTAAAACTACCCGGAAACGCGCTGATGTTTTTCCTCCGTCATTTCATCAACCTTTAACCCTATTATAATAAGGATAGACTGATGACCGAAACACTGCTCCCGGATGTTTTGATGCCGGATGTTTTATTAAATGACGCTCAGATTGACGAAGCCGTGGCCTTTATTAATGAACGGGTTGCCGCCCATGTGTACCGTGGATCGCTGGAAATCGGAGAATACGTTCTCGTCAGGTTCTTTAACAATAACATCCGGCTTGCCGGGTCAATGAATGGTCATAAATCCGTCAGTTACAGCAAATTGTGCAACCATCCGGAGCTCTGCGTATCACGTTCCACCCTGACGAACATGGTGAAAACATTTGCCCAGGAAGGCTTCCTGAATGACGGAGGGATTTCAAGTCATGAAATGAAATACAGCCATAAAATTGCATTGACCCGGATGGAAAACAATGAAGAAAAGCTTGCCCTGGCGCGGGAATGCATTGAAGAAAATATAAGCGTGGAAGAACTCAAACAACGGGTTCGGGAGATACGTGCACAATCCATCAGTCAGACGGTCAGCCCGGTGATGGCCGCGGAAAAACACCTGATGCGCGTTCAGCGATGGATCCGGGGCGTGAGTACGCCGGATGGGTTAACGGACAGGAATGTTATCGCCGGCGCGGATCATGCTGAAAGACAAAAAATGCTGGATATGGCGGGCGGGATTCTGGAGGATATGTCCGTCATCACCAATGCCATACGGCAATTGGTGACGATTTTAACCGAAACGCCTGAAGTTCCGGCAATCGAAACACCGCCTTCTCCAGGAGAGGCGTGAAGGGATTTTTTACCTGGGAAATATTTCCCAGGTAAAACCCGGACCGGTTCGTCCTTGCACCCTATTCTCCCGTAAAAACCGGTTTCCGTTTCTCAAAAATGGCGGACAAGGCTTCCATGTGGTCATGGCTGGTGTGGCACAGGGCCTGACAGGCGGCGGATTCGTCCAGGAGCTGGCGCAGTGTCATGGTCTGGCCCGCGTAAAGGAGCCGTTTGGCCATGCGCAGGGCCTGCGGCGGTTTAGCCGCGATTTTATCCGCCAGCTCAAAGGTTTTTTCCATTAACTGGTCGTGAGGCACCACGGCATTCACCAGTCCGATGGCCGCCGCTTTTTCCGCATTTATCACTTCCCCGGTAAACGTCATCTCGCAGGCCCGGGCCATCCCCACCACTCGGGGCAGAAAATACGCGCCCCCGTCGCCGGGAATCAGACCCACCGTCAGAAAGGTCTCCCCGAAAGCGGCCCGTTCGGAGGCGATGCGCATATCGCACATCAGGGCCAGATCGCACCCCGCGCCGATGGCCGGACCGTTCACGGCCGCGATGGTGGGCACGGCCACCTCATGAACCGCCAGCGGAATGCGCTGAATGTTTTTCCGGTAATTTTCCATGATCTGGGCAGGTGATCCACCGAACATGCCCTTGCGGCCCGCCATGTCCTTAATATTCCCGCCTGCTGAAAACGCGGGGTCTTTGGCGGTGATGATCAGGACATTGATGCCCATGTCATCATTCACCATTCGGCAGGCAGCTTCAATTTCCTCGATGATTTCAATGTTTGAAATGGTGTTCCGGACTTCGGGATGATTGAGGGTCAGGGTCGCCACACGGTCTTTTATTTCAAACAGGATCTCGTTGAACGTCATATTGTTTTCTCACTGTTTTCGGATGGGATGAAAAACCGCCACGCGCAGAACCATTCTTCCGGATGGCTGTCCGGCGGGCATCCGACGCATTCGGTCTGGATGCGGTCATCGATTGACCGGGCAAAATAGGTGTATTCCACAAGTCCCGCGGATTTGCAGGGATAATCTTCCATGCCCTTGCGTTTCCGGGCGGACTGGACCCGGCAGTCGTTCATCTGAAAAATAAAACTGTCCGGCCCGTCATCCACAATGGACTGGACATTGATATTGGCATACACGCGGAAACTTAAGGCTTTTTTAAGCCCGTCAAGGCCCGGACGCTCGGGCAGCCCCAGAAATTTCTTGATGGTCCAGGCTTCAAAAGGGGAAAACTGTGCCCAGGCCGAATCATTGCAGCGTTTGGCGTCGTTCATGCCGTGCCTGAATTCCACTGCCTGAAACCAGACCCCGTCGTTGACCAGCCAGTTGGCGGACACGCTGTCCATCAGCGCCAGCAGTTTTTCCCGTGAAAGGTCCAGCATCGGGGCCGGAACCCCTTCCTTCATCTCAAACCCTAATGTTTTGGCGAGCCGGTCCATCTGGATTTTGAGCCCCTTTTCAGTGGCCTCCTGCAAGACTTCCAGGGCTTTTTCCATGCCCATCTGATGGCGGACTTCGGTGAACCACAGTGCGTAATGAACGATAATGCGCTGGGTCAGGTTGACAATATAGCGGGCGAGTTCCGGGTGGTCCAGGTCTTTCGGGTTTGAGGGGGTCAAGGGTTATTCTCCATATCTCGATTTACAATCAAATGCATATTGTTTTTCTCCCGCAGAGACGCCGGGGCGCAGAGAAGGTCTTTGAAATCATTACCCTCCGCGCCTCTGCGTCTCAGCGCGAGAATCCGTTGTATGTCCGTTCAATCCTTCTGAAGTTCCGCAAGGTTCCCAAAAAATTCCAGGGACTCCGGATTCTTCAGGGCATCCCGGTTGTCCACGGGTTGACGTTCTACCATTTTTTTAACCGCCAGTTCCACCTTTTTCATGTTCAGTGTATACGGGATATCCGGAACAGCGATAATTTTTGCCGGTACATGGCGGGGCGAAGCATTGGCGCGGATGAGTGATCGGATTTTCTGTTTTAAATCGTCCGTGAGCGAAATTCCTTCCGCAATTTTTACGAACAGGACCACCCGTACGTCGTTTTTCCAGTTCTGACCGATGACGAGACTGTCTTCAACTTCTTCCACCTGGTCAATCTGGCGGTAAATTTCTGCGGTGCCGATTCTCACACCGCCGGGGTTCAACGTCGCGTCGGAACGGCCGAAAATTTTAACACCGCCGTGTTCGTTGATTTCAATATAATCGCCATGCCGCCAGACATTGGGATAAACGTCGAAATAAGCGCCTGCGTATTTACGGCCATCCGGATCATCCCAGAAATGGATGGGCATGGACGGAAACGGGGCCGTGCATACCAGTTCGCCCTGACGCCCTGCCACCGGCCGGCCGTTTTCATCAAATGCCTCCACCTTCATGCCCAGCCCCCGGCACTGGAGCTCACCCATATAAACCGGGCCCATGGGATTGCCCAGGGCAAAGCAGCCGTTTAAGTCCGTGCCCCCGGAAATGGAAGCCAGCTGCAGGTCGGGCTTGATGGCGTCGTAAACGTATTCGAACCCTTCCTCAGACAAAGGGGAGCCGGTGGACAGCACGGCGCGCAGGGCGCTGAGATTGTAATGGTCGCGGGGCCGCAGCCCGGTGTTTCTGAGGGCGGAAAGATAGCCCGCGCTGGTGCCGAACACCGTGATTTTTTCCTCTTCAGCCATTTGCCAGAGTGTGCCCCCATCCGGATGGAAGGGGTTCCCGTCATACAGCACCAAAGTGGCACCTACGGACAGGGCGCTGGTGAGCCAGTTCCACATCATCCATCCGCACGTCGTGTAATAAAAGATGACGTCGTCCCGCTTCAGGTCTGTGTGGAGAAGGAGTTCCTTCATGTGATTGATCAGAATTCCGGCGCTGCTCTGGACCATGCATTTGGGAAGGCCGGTGGTGCCGGAGGAATACATGATATAAAGGGGATGGTCCGCCGGAAGCTGAACAAAATCGATAGTCAGATCTGACGCTCCTGATTTAAAATCATCAAACAGCACGGCGTTTTTGATGCCGGAAATATCGGGATTGCCTTGCGTATACGGAACCACCACCACCCGTTCCACGGACGGAATCTGGCCGACAATCCGGCTGACGCGATCAAGGCTGTCCAGGGCCTTGCCCTTGAACAAATAACCATCGGCCGTGAACAGGACTTTGGGCGCGATCTGACCGAAGCGGTCCATAACGCCCTTGATGCCGAAATCCGGCGAACATGACGACCAGGTTGCGCCAAGGCTGGTGGCGGCAAGCATGGCAATGGTGGCGTGGGGCATATTGGGCATGAAACCCGCCACCCGATCCCCCTTGGTAACGCCCATGGCTTTCAGTGACGCAGCCACACGGGCCACGGCATCATAGAGTTCCGCATAGGTCATGCGCTCTGTTGGCCGGGTTTCGCCTTTGAAAACCAGGGCAATCCGGTCATCCCGGTACCGCAGCAGGTTTTCCGCGAAATTGAGCTTTGCTCCGGGAAACCAGAGGGTTCCGGGCATTATTGAAAGATCGTCCGCCACCCGGTCAAAAGATTTGGAGCACCGGATATCCGCGAATTGCCACATGGACGCCCAGAAGTCCGCAATTTCAGATATTGACCACTCGTATAGTTCTTCATAGGTTGACAGGTTCAATTGGTGCCGTTCATTAACAAAATCAATGAATCGAACCATATTCGTCTGACTGATTCTTTCTTCTGCCGGTTGCCAAAGCATCCTGGACATGGCTGCCATCCTTTTTACAAGATTAATATCGGGGATTGAGCGTATAAACGAACACGCCGCCCCTGATCCGAAATAATGCTTCGGATGAAAGGAGCCGATGAATAGTGCGATATTTCAGATTCCTGGTAATGACCAGGGCAACGGATTTGCAAATAACATAAGTAATTTTTAACGCCCCGTCAACTCCTTGGGTATTCTGCCGGAATGAGTCACTATTTATCATCCATCAGGCGCTGTATAGCTCTGTGACACTTTCCGGCAGATGTCCATTCAACAACATAAATGAACGGCAGGGCATGAACTGGCGGTCAAGTTTTTTCTGCTTGGCGGCAAACGTATCCAGCACCTCGGCACGAAAATCACGCCCCAGAGCCAACAGCTTCTCCTGATCAATTCCGGTATCCACCCCAAGCTCATGAAACATGGTCACGATATCTTCCGTGGAAATCAGACCATGGTTAAAGTGGTCACTGTAATAATCGCCCTCACGGCCCTCAATGGCAACTCCGTCAACCATGTTGGCCGGTTGCCCGCCGATTCCAGACAGACAGGATTCAAACCGGATAATGCCGGCTTTCAGAGCGGCGGCGGCATTTCTGAGGGCTGAGGCCATGTTTTTGGTGTGAAAATGCGCAATGTAGAGCTTGGGATCGGAATAATCGCGACCATCCGGGCCGGTTCCCATCAATTTGGGATCCAGCACGCGGCTGAAAAATTCAAAGGCTTTGTGATAATCCGTAACTGAGCCGTCATGGTCGGCGAGTTCGATATCATCGGCCCCGCAATCCAGGTAGCGTTTTACAAAGGCGATGGCAATGTCCAGCTTTTCCGCCATCGTGTACTCTTTATTAAATTTTTCAAAAGGGCTTCCCCAGATGGTGCTGACGGTGCCATTAATTAACATGCCCCGGCTGTGAGCCGCTTTGATGACCTGTTCGGTCATGGCGAAATACTGATCATGCGTCTTGCCCGAATTGGCTTTCTGATGTTCGGGACAAGTCGAGGTCATTTGAAGAATGCGGTCCGGGCCATGCCCTTCATCAAAATCTTTAAAGGCGCGTTCAGCACCTCTTTCATGGATGCTAACTGCTGTAAGTTCCACATCACCGCCATTACGTTTCATCATTTCACCGATGGTTTTACCGTCCGGCGTCTTGGTCGTGCTGTTCAGCAGTCGCTTTATGACTTCCGTGGCATCGGGGAAAAAAGGCACAAATTTCGGATGGCCGTAGTTCGTGACTTCCAGGCGTTTAAAACCTGCCAAAATCAAGCCTTCCAGATATTTGACTTTGGTTCCGGTATCAATAATGGTTTCGAGCGATTGCAAACCATCCCGGATGCTGATATCAGAGAGTTCCACTTTTTTTCCCAAAAGCTCATTTTTTGAAATGTAAAGATCTGACATTTTTTTCTCCTTATTTATCGCGCTGAAATCAGAAACGCACATTTCCAAAGCGTGTTTCTTCGATAGGCTTCAACAGGCTGACTTCAAAGGCCATGGCCAGCCAATCCCTGATTTCGGAAAATTTCAAGACCCGGTCATTTAAAATACGCGCCCCGCAGAAAAACGGGTGGGCCTCCCCGTCATACTTTTCGGTCATCTGCTGATAAAAAGCCTGTTTTTCTTCTTCAGTCATGGGATTTCCGGTCACTGCCCGCTTGCGTTCCTCAATGGACAGCAAGACGCCGCCGGCGCTTCTGCCGCTCATGACCGACGTCCGGCCCCGCATGGTGGTGAAAAGAAAATTCGGCCGATAGGCCCGACCGCACATGCCGTAATTGGCGGCCCCGTTGTCCGGCCCGATGACCATCTGAACTTTGGGAACCTGTGCGCAAGACACCGACCGGACCATGTCCGAGCCGTATTTGCCGATGCCTTTGTGTTCCGATTCAGAACCCACCATATAACCGGGAGCCCCCTGAAGAAACAATAACGGCAGCTTTTCGTTGCTGCACCGGACAATCCACTCGGCTGCCTTGCGGGCGGCTTCTTCGAAAATAACGCCGATTTTATTGGACGCAATCACGCCCACCGGAAGCCCTTTGATACGGATTTTTCCGGTAAGGATATTGTCTCCCCGGCCAGGCGCATAATGCTGTTTGTATTCCGCAAAATAACTGTCGTCCGCAATGGTTTTCAAAATCGCCAGGCCGTCCATGGCCTGATTGGTGGCAGATGGTAACAGATCATATATGCTTGACGGGTCAACCAGAGGGGGACGTTCTTCATACCTCTGGAGATGAATTTCCTGGGGGCGCTCCAGTGAAAGGATTTCCCGGACCCGCTCGATGGCTTCATCCTGATTCTGGCAAAAATGGTCCGCCCCGCCCGATACATGGGTATGGACCTTCGCACCGCCTAAATCTTCCGCTGATATAACCTCTCCGGTGGCCATTTTAACCAGTGGCGGCCCCCCCAGAAAAGAATATGACATCTTATCGATCATCACGGACTGACAGGCCATGAACACCATGTAGGCGCCGCCGGCCGTGTTGCCGCCGGTGCTGAGGGTGATTTGCTTGAGTCCGGCGGCAGACATCCGGGCCATATTGTAAAACATGGAGCCGAAATGCTGGTCGTCGGGAAACACGTCCGCCTGCATGGGCAGAAACGCGCCGCCGGAATCGGCAATATAGACACAGTTGAGGCCGTTTTGGGCTGCAATGGCCTGGGCGCGCATATGCTTTTTCAGGGTAATGGGAAAATACGTCCCTGCCTTGACGCGGCTGTCATTGCCGAAGATCATGGTCCAGTTGCCGAATATTTTACCGATGCCGGTGACGACTCCTGCACAGGGCACATCTTCCACTTCCGGATAATTCATCCCGAAACCGGCAATCCGGCTGAGTTCATAAAATTCGGTGCCGCTGTCGATCAACAGTTGGATCAGCTCCCGAACCGGACGTTTGCCTTCTTTCCGCAGTTTTTCCACGGCCCGGTCTCCGCCCGGCCACATGGCGGCATGGGCCCGCTCGTCCAGCTTTCTTTCCTCGTTTTCCCAATGAATGCGATTGGCACTGGCTGTATCGGTCATGAATGCTCCTTATTGTTTATTGGGTTAGGCTGTGGGCTATAGGCTGCCGGTAAAAAACAGCTTTTGCTTTCCGGTTTCCCGCTATTTTCCTTTATAAACGGGTTTTCTTTTTTCCCGAAACGCGGCCAGTCCTTCCAGCCGGTCTTCAGAAGGGATAGTGATCCAATACGCATTGGATTCTATGGCCATGCCGGTATGGATATCGGTTTGCATGCCGGCGTTGATGGCGTATTTGGCCTGTTCCACGGCAATGGGTCCGCATTCACAGATCATGGCGGCCATTTCCCGGGCTGCTTCCATTAATTTAGAGGGTTCACAAATTTTATTGACCAGCCCGATTTCCAGCGCTTCCCGTGCGTTGACCCGGCTGCCGGTCAGAATCAGTTCCTTGGCCTTGCCGATGCCGACCAGACGCGGCAGGCGCTGGGTGCCCCCTGCCCCCGGAATGATGGCCAGCCGGGCTTCGGTCAGGCCGAGAGAAGCAGTGTCACTGGCGATGCGAATATCGCAGCTCAGGGCCAACTCTGTGCCGCCCCCAAGCGCAACGCCGTTTACCGCGGCAATAACGGGCTTGTTCAGGGACTCGATATCTGTAAACAGAGTACGAATCGTATAGATGAATTGCTTGACTTCAGAAGGGGAAAGCGTGATGCGTTCTTTAAGATCTGCGCCCGCGCAAAAGGCTTTTTCCCCTGATCCGGTAATGATAACCACCCGCACTTCCGGGTTGAACCGGACTTCGTCCACTGCTGTCCGCAGGGCACGAAGCAGCGCGAAATTAAATGAATTCATGATTTCCGGACGGTTTAAGGTAAAAACGGCAACCTGGTTTTTAATGTCGATTTCTAAAACGTTATCAGACATATCGGATTCCTTTCCAAAATTTTTTTATCAACATCCAATGTAGCGAGAGATTACCAGCCGTTGAATTTCAGAAGTTCCCTCTCCGATATCCAGCAATTTCTGGTCCCGATAAAAGCGTTCCACATGATATTCCTTCATGAGGCCGTATCCGCCGTGAATCTGGACCGCGTTGTTGGCCACCCGTCCCATGAGTTCCGAACAGTAAACCTTAGCCATGGCCGCCTCTTTCTGATAGGGCCGGTGCTGATCTTTCAGCCAGCAGGCTTTGTAGAGCAGATTCCGGGCGCACTCCAGTTCAATGGCCGCGTCAGCGAGTTTAAAGGCAATGGCCTGATATTTGGCGATGGGTTTGCCGAATTGCTCCCGCTTCCGGGCATACCGAAGGGCCGCCTCAAAAGCGCCCTGGGCTCCGCCCAGCCCCATAGAACCAATGGACAGTCTGCCGCCGTCAAGAGTGGAAAGCATCTGGTGGAAGCCGGCCCCCTCTTCTCCAAGAATATTTTCATTCGGCACCAGCACATCATCAAAATACAATTCCGCTGTGTTGGATGCCCGCCACATCATTTTTTTATGCATGGGAATCGCCTTGAAGCCAGGCGTTCCATGTTCCACCAGAAAGCAACTGTAAATATTCTTGCCATCGGGCTTTTTACCGGTCACCGCCTGGACCGTGACCCCGAGGGAAAGGTCGCAGGCCGCGTTGGTGATGAAGATTTTGGATCCGTTGATGACCCATTCGTTGCCATCCCTTACGGCGGTGGTTTTGCTGCCCCCGGCGTCGGACCCGGCGGTGGGTTCCGTAAGCCCGAATCCCCAAAGTCCTTCACCGGAGCAGAGTTTCGGGAGATATTTTTGTTTCTGGGCTTCGGACCCGAAATAATAAATCGGCCCGATGCCCAGAGAATTCGCAGCCGCCACCGTTGCCGCCTGGGAGCCGTCCACCCGTGCGACTTCTTCAACCGCAATAATATAGGAGATATAATCCAGTTGCTGTCCGCCGTATGCTTCAGACACAAACATACCGAACAGACCGATATCACCCATTTTTTTTGTCAGTTCACTGGAAAAGGTTTCGGTTTCGTCAAGTTCTGACGCGACCGGGGCGATTTCCCGCTCAGCAAATTTTCTGACTTCCTTGCGGATCATTTCCTGCTGCTTGTTTAGATCAAAGTCCATCCGGACCTCCTTTGCGGCAGTGAGGTATTGAATAAAACCATCACTGGGGAGAAAAACATGAAAACGGCATGAAATAGTTTAAGTATGAATAATATAAGATATTTTCATCCATTAATAAATTATTAATTGCCTGTTAAAATTTTTTAAAAATCACATTTTTAATTTGAATCATATTTTTTTTAATTTTTAGCGGATCGATTTGCAAAAGTAAAGATATTTATCGTTAACGTCAACGTAAACTTTCAAATATTACCGAAAAAAATTCGATTTTTTCTTCACATAATGTATGGTACAGATTTTGAAAACCGATGAATTCAGATCACCTGTAACTATACCTCAATAAGAGATCAGGCAGACTGGCATTTCAATGACGTCACCCTCTTCCATCCATAAGATTTCGCGCACTCCCGAAGGCCCCAAAGGATTCCTGCTGTTCCATCGCCGCCGCAGCCTGCCGGAAAGCGTCAAAGAGGAATTGATAGATGCGTCAGCCATCACCGGCATCCATCTGAGCGAGCTGCAAATGCGGTTCATCGGTACCGGAATCGGGGCGTTGACCGTTAACCAGCCGATTGAAGAGCTGAACCGTTGCGCAGCAGACCTGAAAGCCATTGGACTGAAAACAGCTGTTGTTGAAAAAGACCTGATCAAAAAAAGCCGATTACCCGTGGCAGCAAAAAAAGTTTACTTATCCGCTTCTTCCATGGATTTTGAAGACGCCAAGGGTGAAACGCTTTTTCAGATTAATGGCCGGACAGACTTGTTGATCATCATCACCGACCTTTCCGGGCAGAGCGTACGGCAGTTAATGACCGCCATGACCTATACCGGAAACGTCATTCAACCAGGGTTTGAAGAATCCTTAAAAAAAATCTCCATTGCCAGACCGGCGGCCATTTTTTATGCATTGCATGATGACTCCGTGACCGGGGTATATGTGGATTCCGACACGTTTTCGTTTCTGGGCTTAAACGATCATCTGACCATCGCCAAAGGCACCAATTTCAGGGTCATGATCACTAAAGCCATGTCCATTGCCCGGTCCTGCATCACGGATGACAATTTTGGTTTGTCTCTTTTACCGGGCGCAAGCCCTGACTGGAACGGAGGCAAATCTGCCATCGAACAGGAGTTGGGAAGATACGCCCGGTATATCATCACCGCAGCCAGAAATACGCTGATTCCAGGGGAACCGGATACGCAGGGTGGAAACCCTGCTGATGGCCGCAAACAAAACGGAGCTTCTCTATCCGACGACACCGGTGACGTCGAGAATATAAATCACGATTTTGCGGAAAGGCTGATACCCCCACCGGACATGAATGATTCCAAAATCGTCAACTTCTTTCAGACCTCTTTACCTGAAATTATTGTGGGCCTGATTGTGTTGACGACGCCTTTTTCTCTGTTTATGTCCGGAATCAGGGCGGTCCAGGAGCATCACCGATTCTGGCAGGCTGCTGTTGGTATATCAGTATTGGTTGCCGGTTTTCTGATGTTTTTCTATGCGCTCCTGATGCTCTATTATCGCCGGATGGTTGAGAACACCCCCACCTCCAAAATCCGGTCATTTTCCATGGGCATGGTGGAATTGTGCGGCAAGACAAGACGTTATCACGATTTACGGGCTTCCGCCACCCAGACGCCCTGCGTGTTTTATACCTGCCGATATTATAAATTCAAAAACTCCGGCGACGGCGGGAGATGGGCCCTGACCCGCTCCGTATCCTCCGGCAAGATACCTTTTTATATAGAAGACGAGACCGGGCGGGTTCTGATCAATCCCAGGGGGGCGGTCTTCAATATATCCATGACCTCCCAGACGTTTACTGGAAGTTATATCCCCGCGCTTTCAATGCAATTACATGATCCGAACACAAAAGTAGTGGAATCTCTCATACCGCCGGGGGTCCGGGTATATGTTTTCGGCTCCGCGCAAATTGAACGCCGCAGCAGTGACACCCGGACCAAAGTCATTGACAAACTGCGGCTGTTAAAACAAAATCCTGAAGCGCTAAGTGCCTATGACACCGATGGCGACGGCCAGATTGATGTCAATGAATGGGAAGTTGCGCGCAATGATGCAACGACTCAGGTTTATGCCGAATGCCTGGCGGATGCGTCGGCAAACCTCGAAACCGTTGTCATCGAAAAACCGCGCTTCGGGCTCCTGCCCTTTATTGTAGCGGATTCTGAAAAGGGTCTCATCAGGCAATTGATGTTTCGGACCGTTGTTTTTCTGATTGGCGGCCTGATGACCATAGGATTCAGCGTCCGTTTCCTGGTCGACCTGTTTAGTTGAATAAAAAATCAGGAAACCCCGGGTGCCGTTCATGATGCTGGTATCACATAAAAAAATAAGGCTTTAATTTCTTTCTCCCTCAAATCCTTCACCTTGACATTTGAAAGGAATCTCACCATGACCTTGATTGTTCTGCTGACATTGCTGGGAATTATCGTTGCGCTGATCGGTTTCGGCGTCATTATTTACAATGGACTCATCAGCATGAAACACAATATTTCCAAAGCCTGGAGTAATATCGACGTGCTTTTGAAACAGCGTTATGACGAGCTGCCGAAGCTTGTCAAGGTATGCGAAGGATATATGCACCATGAACGGGCGGTGCTGGAAAATGTGAGTCGGGCCCGGTCTCAAATGGAGGCCGCGGGTTCGGAAAAAGAAGTGGTGGCCGCCAGCAATGCCATTACGTCAGCCCTGCGCTCTCTATTCGCGGTGGTGGAAAATTATCCGGACCTGAAGGCAGACCGGGCCTTCCGCCAGCTTCAGGCAAGGGTTTCCCAGCTTGAAGACCAGATCGCGGACCGCAGGGAGCTCTATAATGAAAGCGTCAACCTGTTCAACATCCGCATCGAACAGTTTCCCGATGTCATTGTTGCAGGCATGATGCGTCTTACGGAAAGGGAACTCTGGAAAATCGATCCCGCCCACCGTGAGGACGTGGACATGACCTTTACAAGAATTTAAACCGGAACACCTTCATGATCCGCCTTGGCCTGTGCTGCGTATTCAAACAAGCCCCCATTTCATTTAAACGGGCCACAGCCAAATATCTGGGCCGATTTGACCGGGTTGAGCAGCTGGACCGTCTGGCCTTCATCTGCCGCCACAATGGAGAGTCCCTATTACAGGCACTGACCTTTTGCCGGGACAACGGGATTGGGGCTTTCCGGGTCAACAGCCAGATTCTGCCCTTAAAAACGCATCCGGCTTGCGGCTATGATATTGAAGAATTACCAAACAGCAGGCAGATTATAGAACAGTTTGAAGCTTGTGGCGAGTTTTGCCGCAAGAACGATATCCGGACGTCTTTTCACCCGGACCAGTTCATTCTGTTGTCAGCACTTGATCCCATGATTGTTGAAAACTCCATCAGAGATCTGCTCTATCAGTCCCAGGTGGCGGAATGGATTGGCGCGGACGTTATCAACGTCCATGGCGGGGGGGCTTACGGAGACAAAAAATCCAGTTTAAACCGCTTGGCTGTTCAGATCACCCGGCTCCCGGAAAAGGTCCGGTCCCGGTTGACCCTTGAAAACGATGACCGGACTTATACCCCGCAGGATTTGCTCCCTCTTTGCCGGGAAATCGGCATCCCCATGGTCTATGATGTCCATCACCATCGATGTATGAGGGATGAATTAAGCATCGAAACTGCCACCGAAGAAGCCTTAAAAACCTGGAACCGGGAGCCCCTGTTTCACCTGTCAAGCCCCACCGACGAACACAACCCCAGAAACATCCGGCCTCATCATGATTATATCAATCCGGTTGATTTCCCGGACTGCTGGACCCATCTCGATATTACAATTGAAATGGAGGCCAAGGCCAAAGAACTGGCTATTTTCAAATTTAAAAAAGATTTCGGTTCCCGGCTGAAATTCCGGTGATGCTGACATTTTTTATTTTTTTTTAATCGAACTGCTCTTTAAACGCCAAAAACTGCTCCTGCAATGCATTGAGCCGCGCTTCAAGTTCATTGACCCTCTGCTCCAGGTCTTCCACCCGGTCATCCTCTACCTTCATCACCCGGCTTGAAGGCATCGCCGCCGTCACAGGCTGATACATGGCTTCCGATTGTTCAATCGGACAGAACAAATGAACGTAACGGTTCTCCTTGTGCCCCGGACGACGCGGCAACATCTCGATAAACGGGCCTTTATGGTGTTCCGCCAGTTTTTTTAATGTCTGTTCAATGGCAATCAGCCCGTGGGTTTCAATCAAGCGGGCGGTCCGGGTATTTAATTCCCCGGCCGTCTGGGGCCCCCGTAAAAACAGCTCACACAAAATTGCCAGCTCCCGTTCCGATACACTGGCGATTTCCGCAAGATTATGTTCATATTTTGCGGTGCGGCTTCCATGGGTCATAATCTGCCAGACCAGATGCTGCTTTCTCAAACTGTTCAGGGCCTGCTCGACATCTCCCTGATCAAGGTTCATCACAGGTTCCCGGTTGTTTTTCTGATTACACCCGTTGATCAGGGCGTTTAAGGTCATGGGATAGTAATCCGGCGTCGCCATCTGCTTTTCAATCAGCACCCCCAGAATACGGAGTTCCACAGCGTTTAATGATATATCCATGTATAAGTTTCTCCATCCCCCGGATTATGCGCTTTCACGCTCATCCGGCTGACTCGTTTTAGGGTTGCTGTTTGTTTGCTGCTTCCCGTCCTCCCAATTTGAAAAACGGTCCATGTCCCCGCGGATAGACTTCAGTGTCCACAGGATCAGGGCCGCGTCATCAAAAAAACCAAGGCCTAAAATAAAATCCGGGATAACATCCAAAGGCATGACAAAATACACCACGGCAGCTACAGCGGCCATCAGGGACTTCCAGGGGATTTGGCGATACTGACCACTGGCATATGCCCGGAGCAGACGAAAGGAGGTGGATAAAAAATCCCGGGCTTCTCCGACCAGGCTATTCCCTTTGGTTTTTGCCTTTTGATCCGCTTCATTCAACAATTCCTGCAACCGGTCCGGGTTGTTAATCATATTTTCCGCTTTTGCTTTGGCATTTTTGAAAAAACGGCTTTCGGATACCCGTTTTTCAAGCATTTCTTTTGAGGCCATATCAGTCCTTTGACTACACTGATTAATCCATGATGGGGCTTGTTTGCTTTTTGTTTATGGCACGGTGTGATCTCTGATGGCAATATTTCTTTATCTGATTTTCTTCTCCGATATTGCAAAATTGTTTTAAATCTGAAATTTTATATCATGAAATCCTCGCATAGAAAACATTAACGGTCCAACCGGAGGAGTCAACCGCCATGAATGAACGCATAAAAGAAAAAACCGGTGAAAAAATCAAGCTGGGAATCAGCGCCTGTCTGATGGGTCAGAATGTGCGATATAACGGCGGACATACTCATGACCCGTTTTTGACCAAAACATTAGGCCAATATGTGGATTATGTGCCGGTATGCCCTGAAGTGGAATGCGGCTTGTCTGTCCCCCGGGAAGCCATGCGGCTTGTTGGCGATCCTTCCAATCCGTCATTAGTGACCATCAAAACAGGCATCGACTTTACCGGACAGATGAAAGAGTGGGGTAAAAACCGCCTGGATGCGCTACAAAATGAAAACTTATGCGGTTTTATCTTTAAAAGCAAATCTCCTTCCAGCGGTATGGAACGCGTAAAAGTTTATGGAAAAAACAATGTCCCGGCCAATACAGGCGTGGGGATATGGGCACGCATGTTCATGGACCGGTTTCCCCTCCTGCCGGTTGAAGAAGAAGGCAGACTTCATGACCCGGTACTGAGGGAAAATTTTATTCAGCGCATTTTTGTATTTAAACGGTTTCAGGCAACTCGGACAAAAGGAACAAACCGGGGCGATCTGGTTGATTTTCACACCCGGCACAAGCTGCTTATTATGGCCCACAGCCCGGCTCACTACCGGGAAATGGGAAAATTTGTGGCGGATGCGAAACATCATTCCCCTGAAACCCTATATGATGATTACGCCGCTCTTTTGAACTCGGCCATGTCCCTCCGTGCGACGACCGCAAAACACATCAACGTGATGATGCACATCATGGGGTATTTCAAAAAACAGCTATCCGCAGACGAAAAACAGGAACTCCTTGAAATTATTAATCGATTCAAAAACCATTATGTGCCGCTGATCGTTCCCATCACCCTGTTGAATCATTATGTGCGAAAATACCAGGAACCTTATCTGAAAACACAGGTGTATCTGACGCCGCACCCCTCTGAACTGGGGCTCAGAAATCATGTATGAGCAGCCGGAAGGGTCAATTTCAGACTTTTCATTGTATTTTTTTAAAAATTTGTTTATTTATAGTATATTCCATTTCACAAACTAAGACGTTGACCTTTTTCGCGGGTATAAACCATAAACAGGTGACGGTTTACAGGACTGTCTGGATATCATTATGGCATCACATCGGGAAAATAAGGATTCGGCGATTGACCAACTCAAAGACCTCTCCACCTGGGTATCTTCTGTTCATGATCTAAACCGGCTTTTAGAACTCATTCTTGCAACCGGCACCCGCATCATGCGGGCAAAAGCCAGTTCCCTGCTCCTGCTCGACCAAAAAACCCAAAAGCTCTATTTCAAAGTAACCACCGGCACTCAAAAAGACAAAATGAAGAATTTTGAAATCAATGTCGGTCAGGGGATTGTCGGCCACGTTGCGGAAACCGGGGAGCCTCTTTTAATCGAAGATGTCAGTCAAGACCAGCGCTGGTACCGCAATATCAGTGATGAAATCGGATTTAAAACACGATCCATCCTGTGCGTTCCGATGAAGGCGAACAACGAAGTCATCGGCGCCATTGAATTCATCAATAAAGCCGAAGGGGAATCCTTCCAGAAAAGCGATCTGGAGCTGCTGAATGTTTTTGCCGATGTCGCCGCCATAGCCATTGTAAACGCAAAAAAATTCCAGATTGCCGAACGAGAGAATAAAGGATTAAAACAGGCTCTTGGAACAACTCACCAGATTATCGGCCAGAGCAATGACATCAAAGAAGTTGTGGCCGATGCGCTCAAGGTTGCGGATTCCAGAGCCAGCACCCTGATTCTGGGAGAAAGCGGAACCGGCAAAGAGCTCCTGGCACGCCTGATTCATCAGGCCAGCGCGCGAAAAGAACGCTATATGGTCACGTTGAATTGCGCGGCAGTCCCTGAAACCCTGCTGGAAGATGAGCTGTTCGGCCATGAAAAAGGATCATTCACCGGCGCCAGCGCCCAGAAAATCGGAAAAATGGAACTGGCGGACAAAAGCACTTTGTTTCTGGATGAAATCGGTGAAATGAGCCCTTCCATGCAGGCCAAGGTGCTGCGTGTTTTGCAGGACGGCATTTTTTACCGTGTTGGCGGGAATACCCCCATTTCAGTTGACATCCGTATCATTGCGGCAACCAACCGGAATATCGCGGAAGAAATCTCCAAAGGGAACTTCAGGGAAGATCTTTATTATCGTTTGAATGTGGTTGAACTCCACATGCCGCCGCTCCGGAAACGCAAAAAAGACATTCCCCTGCTGGCGCGGCATTTTGTGGATATGTTTGAAAAGGAAAAAGGCCATTATCATATTGAAATTTCCCCGGCGGCCATGAAAACAATGATTAACTATGACTGGCCGGGCAATATCCGGGAACTGAGAAACGCGATTGAACGGGCCGTGGTCATGGGAAACGGCAAACTAATAATGCCCGAAGACCTGCCGATGCAGCATACGGAAACCAAACTCAGCACGGTTGAGTTCGGACTGACGATGCAGGATGCCGTGGATGATTTTAAAAAAAGATTTATTCTGATGAACCTGGAACATACGGACGGCAACCAAAGCAAGGCCGCCTCGATTATGGGCATCCAGAGAACCTATCTTTCCCGCCTGATTGCCAAACACGGAATCAAAAAATGAAACAGAGAGAATCTCTCCCGGCTTCCTCAAATGTTATCTTTTTTCATATCTGTGTATACTAAAGAATACAACTCTCACCCTGTTAAGCGTTGCAATTTTAGATACATCCTCTTGCGAATTTTTTTATTCATATATGTTTAAGGTATGTCAGAGAATCAAGCATCTCTCGCCATAGGTGTAAATCGATAATTTTATCAGTCAAGTATCCATTCATTATTCTCAAATCTTATGAAATTCGGCTGTAACCTCTCCTGATTTTCCAAACCAGAACATCAAAAAATCAATACACCAAGACATAAAAAATCACTATTGGCATTTATTTTGCTTTATACATAACCATAGACAAGGAAGTGAGGTCTTTTATCATTCTTGCATAAGCCGCCGTCAAATATGAACGATCACTTTTTCCATAAAAGATTTTCTCTCTCCCAGGACCGGCCGTCCCTCCCAGGTAATCAGGCCACATCCTGCGCGTCCCCCCTTGTGTGTATTCTTCCCATCTCCCGCAACGAACGTTCTAAGATTATTATTTGACGGCCGGCTTATTGCACGAACACTTGTAATGAAGCGTTATTTATTAAACACCGTTTTTGAAACTCCCCTCCATCATCGCCTGGATTTGTATTGCTTCTGTATTTTTTCAATCTGCCGGTCTTTTTCCCGCCACAAACGATTGATCCATTGCTTAAATTTTTCACGAAATTCTTCATTCTGCTCATAATCTTTTCCAATAAACTCTTTAGGCACAGGTAGCGCATTCACCCGGACCACAATCGTTTGTATCCGGCCGCATAGAAAATCCCAAAAAGGCATGGGCGGCTCGTTATCCGGATAAACAATGGTAACATCCACAATGTTGGACAAAAGTTCACCCATCGAAGACATTACAATGGCAACCCCCCCGGCCTTCGGCAGAAGAAGGTGCTGATGCGGCGATTTCTGTTTTTCCTTCTTTTGATAATTAAACCGGGTGCCTTCTAAAAAGTTCAGCACCGTGACGTGGGACCGCTTGAACTTTTGACAATATTTTCGGGTTGTCTCCATATCCTTTCCCCGAAGCTCCGGATGTTTTTCTACAAACTCCCGGGAATACCGTTTCATGAACGGATAATCCAGACCCCACCATGCCACTCCCATAATAGGGACCCACATCAGTTCTTTTTTTAAAAAAAATTTAAGAAAAGGAATTTTATGTTTGAAAAGGTGTTGAAGAACAAAAATATCGGTCCATGACCGGTGGTTACAGACAACCAGGTAAGAAGCGTCAAGTTTGAGTCCTTTAATGCCCCGGACATCCCATTTGATCTTCTGGGTAAGGCGCATGATCAAAGAGTTGCCATCAATCCAGGCGGTTCCGAGAAACATGATGGCCCGGGTCAGGTGATGCCGTATTCCCGCATTGGGAATCAGCACTTTTAACAGGATAAAAGGCACCATACCTGAAAAAAAGAATATGGTGTTCAATACGAGCAATAAAAACGCCACTGTTCCAAGCAACGGCCCCGGTAGAAAATTCAACATATCAAAGCTCCATTTCTTCAACGGCACCGGCAGCCCAAGTACGGTACCGCTGAAACTCTTCTTCAAAATTATCGCTCAACGCGCCCTGCCCTATAGCAGCCTCAATTTCCGCCAGTGTCCAAAACTTCACGGCATCGATTTCGTCAGGATTAAAATGAATCGGTCCATCATAAAAACAGACATAAGTGAAAACGAGTTCTGACTCAACATTATTTGAATGTATATATTGATATGCGTATCGTGGCGGTTCAGGGTGAATCCCCAGTTCTTCGGTCATTTCCCTCAGCATGGCTTTTTCAATAGCCTCCCCGCAGTCCACATGGCCGCCCACAGACGTGTCCCAGCGGCCCGGCGCCACCGTTTTGCTTTGCGACCGTTTTTGCAGCAAAAGCCGGTTCGCGCCGTCAAAAATCAGCACATGCACCACCCGATGGAGCAACTGGTTATTGTTGTGAACGCACTCTCTGGGGGCCCCCCCGACCACATGCCCGTCACTGTCGACCACTTCAATAATCTCCTTTTCACATGCCAGCAAACTGCAAATGTAGTCTGCAACCACACAGGCCCCATTGGGTTCATTCGCAGTTTTTCTTGGAAGAGCAAGCAATTCGGGAAGCCGTTCCAGCCATATCCCTGAGTGAAAATCCGGTTCAGAGATGCGGATTCCCATCATGTTCTTTGCAATATAGGTTTCAAAAACACCGGACTCCCGAAAATCGGACCGGGGAATATACCCAAAAGGAGCGCCGGCGTAATATACTTCCGCCAGCGTGCTGTATCCCACTTTACCGACCACAGCATCAGAGGCCGCGATCAGGTCCGGATGATAAAACGCGGAGCGGTGGGGAAGCAAAATAACGTTTTCCTGTTTTGTTCCATTCATCGGCAAATCAGGAAAAGCCCCCGGCACAGCAAAATAGGCATCTTTCCGGTATGCGCGTAAGTTATCCGCAAACGGAAGAACTTCGGAAATACCGCCCAACGTAATCAAAATCAGCGGTTGATCGTCATTGATCCCCAAATTCAGGCGAATGTCTGAAGACTTTGACTTCGGAGTCCTTGCCACGGGCGGAGCGCACAGATGATTGGTTTGGGGCCGGCACACCGGATCAGTTTGAATCCGGTAATCCGCCTGCCCGAAAACACCGGCAAGGTAGTCGATATAATTTTCGAAGCGCAGGTCATCCGTAAGATAAGGCTCATAAATCCAGTCCCAGGTGAAATTTTCAATGAGCACTGAATGGATTTTCGCTTTTTTCGCGACAGCCAGGCCCAATGGAGAAATATCGCTGATGACCAACAGGCAATGCGCCCGGCTGACCGCATCCGAAAGACGGGATAATCGGATATCATCAAAGGGCAGAAAGGTTGATAGGGCATCGATGGTTTTGTTTAAATCAAAACAAAACGGCGAGGTCTGCACAAGACCCACATCCGTCTTTTCAAAATGATACACATAAGAAACGGATAGGGAATCCCTAAAAAACCAATCCGGGGTTTGTGTAAATATTTCGAAATGGACAAAGGGCCAGCGCTCACCGATGGCATTCATGACCGCCGACGCCCGGGCCGCGTGCCCGAATCCGTGGGATGTGATAAAATAAGCAATGGAGACTTTCGGATGCATCATCGGGTTATTTATGTTTCGCAACCTTTCTTTCTTTTATGCCGGTCAACCGCCCATGATCCACTGAAGAAATCCTTTCTTCTTTTCAATGGCCGCTTCCGGACAGATCTCCAGACAGCAGTAACACCGGATGCATTTTATATAATCATAATCCGGAACTCTTAATTTGCCGGATGATGCACTGATGGCACCGGACGCGCAGATTTTCCGGCATTGATAACAGAGTGTGCATCGGTCTTCTCTGGGTATTGGCCTATCAAGAAACAAATTTTTCACTGTGGGTGTATTAAACGGCCACCGGAACATATTGGAAAAGATTGATCCGCCGGTGGCCGGAACAAAATCGTGAACCTTCATGGCATCTATGGTTTCGCCCAACACCTGAATGTCCTCAGGCGAAGAAACGCCATAATTTCTGGAAAAACCGTTGGCCACGGTCAAGGCTTTGCTGATCTGGAGCTTGGCTACCATAACGGCCACATAATCCACGGCAATGCCGTTATCCCCTGCAAGCACGGCGTTCAGCCGCCGGGGTATTCCCGCAGGCCCGGGGCCTTCGCCTTCCTGGACAGCTATCGCATCCATGAGATGGATCATCGGTTTTGGGGTTGAAAATCCGTAATTCATGGCCCCGTACAAATCGAGGAGGAATTCCGCGAATTCTTCATGGGAGGGGGCCCGCAGATGCATTTTAGATTTTTCCAGTCCCGGAATTGCGCCGAACAGTAATTTGACGGCACCGGTGATATACGTAATGCCGTGGGTTTTAAATTTCGGCAGATTCAGGATGATGTCTGCGTCAAAATACGCTTCGGAAATATCAATATGCTTGAATTTTTTTGCACCATCAAATGTCAGTGTCCGGGTTTGAGAAGGATCAGCGACCATTATGCCTTCGCTTTCCACAACCTCGGCATAGTTCGTTTTTTTGATGGTACGTTCCAAAGAGTGGACGGCCGGGGATTCCACCAGAATCGGAATGCCTCCGTTTTCCTTGACTATCTGGACGACAGCCCGGAAAAATTCGGAATGTGTGACAATCGCTTTCTCTTCCCTTGCCGGCATAAGAAGATTGGGTTTTACAATGACCTTTGCGCTCCGGAACCGCTCCGGATCAAACCCGATAAGAGCAAGACTCTGTAAAATCCGTTCCTTTAAAATGGCATTGTCATAGGTGTCGCACCGCAATAACGAAACAACCGGCATGCTTTCGCCTCCATTTATTTTACCGGACGGGGATGCACGGCCGGCATTCATGAATCTGTGTTAAAAGTTCGTCATAACTTATCAGTTCTTGTCGTTAAAGAAAACACTAAATGTCAGACATTGCAAAGACATTTGCCTGGTTTTGCGTTAAATGATATTGATTGCCGAAAGGATAGATTTTGCTTACATTGACTTAACCTGAACAATCCGTCCGTCGCTGGATTTATCTTTTACATCCCTATCAAAGGAGCTGGCCATGTATGATTTTCTGTTAACCCCTGAAGAACAGTCATTAAAACAAGAAGCCCGTCAATTTGCCCGTGAGGAAATCACCGGTGATTTCTTAAGAAAAATGGACAGGGACGAAATTACGTATCCTCGTGAATTTGTCGAAAAACTGGCGGCCAAAAACCTGCGGGGCATCCGATTCCCTAAAAAATACGGGGGCCGGGAGATGAGCTGGGTGGCTGAAGTGGCGGCCACTGAAGAAATCGGATGTCTCGGCATGGCCCTGGGATGCGCGTTTGTCATGCCCTCCATCGTGGGCGAAGCCATCAATATTTTCGGGACCGAAGCCCAAAAGGAAAAATATTTAAAGCCTTATATTGAAGGCAAACTGGTGGCTGCTGAAGCCCTGACAGAACCCAGAGGCGGGTCTGATTTTTTCGGGGCGATGACGCGCGCGGAACTGCATGGAGACCATTTTGTTTTAAACGGCATGAAACGATTTGTGGTGGGCGCTGAAGGCGCGGACTTTTTTCTGGTTTACTGCCGCACCAATTTTGATGAAACCGCCCACAAATACAGTCGTCTTAGCCTGCTCCTTGTTGAAAAAAGCCCCGGAGTCGAAACCGAATACATGTATGGACTGATGGGCTGCCGGGGCGGCGGCACTGGTCGGCTGGTTTTCAGGGACGTAAAAGTGCCCAAAGAGAACCTCATCGGCGAACTCCATGGCGGTGCATTGTGTTTTCACCAGATGATGATACCTGAACGCCTGACATCCGCTGCCGGGTGCCTTGGTACCTGGGGAGCGCTGGATCTGGCGGTGCGATATTCAAACAACCGCCGGGCTTTCGGCAAGGAAATCCGCAGGTATCAGGCCGTCAGTTTTAAAGTGGCGGATTCCATCACCCAACTGGATGCGGCACGGGCATTAACGTATATGGCGGCAAAGGCGGTGGATCAGAACTATCTGAATGTCCGGCGCCTTGTCAGTGAAGCCAAGCGATTCGCCACAGAAGCGGCCTGGGATGTGGTCAACAACGCCATGCAGATTATGGGCGGGATCGGATACACGGATGTGTATCCCATTGAAAGGGCCCTCCGGGATACCCGCCTGGGGATGATCTGGACCGGAACCACTCAGATCATGAACCTGATGATTCAGCATGAATACTATAACCAGGTATTGGCCCCGGCCTATGACCGCAGAATCATGGAAGACGACGCCGCAAACCCGGATATTACGGAACGGTGCTTTTCAGATGAGGACATGATGGATGTTTTTGAAGGGAAAATAAAGTAAAGCGACAACTAAAAAAGGCGGATTATTGATTTGAAAACCAAATCAATAATCCGCCTTAAAATTTTGTACAGATTCTGTTTATACAGATTCTTTTAACTTTTTCCCGACGGTAAACTTGACCACATTTTTGGCGGCGATTTTAATTGCGGCCCCGGTCTGGGGATTGCGCCCTTTTCTGGCTTTTCTTCTGACGACTGAAAATGACCCGAAGCCGACCAGCGTCACCTTACCGTCTTTTTTCTTCAGCGCCTGAGTCACCCCGTCCATGAATGCATCCAAAGCCGCGCTCGCTTTTGTTTTTGGAATCCCTGCATCTTTTGCCATTGCTTCAATTAATTCTGTTTTTGTCATCGACTCCTCCTGTTGTTTAGTTATTTCAACTCAAACTGGATTTGCCCCTGGTGAAGCAAGGGGGCAGGTTATCGGGCCACTACTCCTTACGGCTTCCTGAACTGATTTCCCATAACACCCTAAACTTTTGATATCTCTTTTAATAAAGTCCAATAAAAAGTATGTCAAGTTATTTTTCTCAACATTCTGATAAGTTAGGAACTTTCATGGCTATTTTCCTATAATTGACAGCCATTCAAAAAATCAAATTACGATGGCAACGTTTACAAAATTAAACTTAAACAATTGTAATTATGAACAATTATAAGTATTTTTCATGGTATAAGCAGTACAGAATACAGCGCAACAAAAAAGTCAGACACTGCCCACCCATCAGAATCCGATCACTGTGTCATCCCAGCGCCAGCTCAATCAGATGCGGTCCCTTTTCAGACAATGCTTTTTCAAGCTCTTGGGCCATGCCCTCACAGGTATTGACGGACACCGATGCAACGCCCTGGGACTCGCCGAGCTTCACCCAGTCAATGCCGGAAAGATCAGTCATGCGCTGGGCGTTTGCACCGGGCGCCAGGTTTCCTGAGCGGGCCATCTCCATTTTTAAAATATCGTAGCTGCGGTTTGAGCAGATGAGGGTGGTGACGTTCAGGTTTTCCCTGGCCTGGGTCCACAGGGACTGGATCGTATACATGGCGCTGCCGTCCGCCTGGAAATCAATGATCGGCCTGTCCGGACAAGCTATGGCAGCGCCTGTTGCGCTGGCAGGGCCCTGGCCGATGGAACCGCCAGTAAGCGAAAGCAGGGTAAATTTCGGGCATCCGTTGATTACAGCATGATAGGCGAGGCTGTTGGTGATCGCCTCTTCCACCACAATGGCATTTTCGGGCTGGATGGCGGCAAGGATGGAACCGGCTTTTGTCCCATCCAGTTTTCCTGCGGGCATGTCCGGTCGTTTCAATATCGACAGTATCTCCGGATCAGGCACATCCGGCCCATCAACCACACGAGCGATCAATGACAGGGCATCCATAGCGGCCCCACCACTCGGGGCAATCACCAGTTTTTTCTGATCATCATGAACAAACTGGCTTGGTAGTCCGGGATATCCGAAAAAAGCCACCGGTACGCGCGTTCCGATGCAAATGACTGCATCATAGGGTTTCAGGGTTTCCAGGGCCATTTCCGGCAGGTAAGGAATGCGATGGATATCCGGATAACCGGCTCCCTGTTCCAGCCGGGCCGGGAATGTGTCATAAAAGAGGTCGCAATCAATTTTTGACTGAATACAGGCGGCAGTCATCAAACCTCTATCCGATAAGGCCTGACCGCCTAAAATCAGGGCGCATTTTCCTGCTTTTAGCAGCAGGTCAACCGCCTGCCCGACCAGCACTTCGTCCACCGGAAGTTTATTTTTTTCAGGAAATCCAATGCCCGTATCCGATATCTCTGTCCATTGGAAATCATTGGGTGCTATCAAGGTGGCAATCCCGCCGTTTAAAGCGGCGGCAACAGCATCCACTGTGTCACGCCCCAAAGTATCAGGGCTTTTAATTGTTCGATACCAGGCTGACACACTGCCAGCCAGTGCCTCGATATCCATTGCCAATAAAGGGTCAAACGGCAGATGCCAGCTCGCATGTTCCCCCACCACATTCAGCATCGGGGTTTTTGCGCGTCTGGCATTGTGGAGATTGGCAACCCCATTGCCAAACCCCGGCCCGAGATGCAATAACGTCATGGCCGGTTTTCCCGCCATGCGCGCATACCCGTCTGCCGCGCCGGTGCAGACGCCTTCGAACAAACCCAAAACCGCCCGCATACCCGGGACACTGTCCAGGGCGTTCACAAGGGGCATTTCCGTTGTGCCGGGGTTGGCGAAACACACTTCAATTCCCGCTTTCACCGCCGTATGAATAAGAAACTCAGCACCGTTCATCCTTACCTCCATTGTCTGCAAAATATTATCATTGCAATACCATCCGTATCGCTTGACCCATCATAGCATTCATGCGATATATCAAGAAAAAAAAGCAAGGATTTATCACGCAAAAATGCGTTTTGTTTACCGGGCTTTTTCGTGAACCAACAGGCGACGCCTCAGGAATAAATGAGTCCTGTCCGTTACAAGGAGGATGAAAATGGATCTATCCGGTTATCGAATTGTCATCACGCAGGTGAACTATTGCCTGTGCTTTCAGGCCCCAACGGCCTTTACCTGTTCGGGCAAGTCGATTTTGATGCCTGCGGATACCCCTTTCTGCGTGGGCTTTGCCGAAGGGCTGATTCCTGCGATGTCGGCCTGCGTCCATTCGGGAGAGGATGTCATGGAATTTGAATGCACCGGCGGATTCTCAGGATGCGGGGGTCAGATGTCCTATCAGATTGAAAAAGCCGGATTCCAGCATATCAAAGCGAATAAAACTGCGGCCAAAAATCAATTCGCGGCCATTTCAAAGCTGCTTTTGAACCTGCCCATGTTCAAATCCTTTGATCCAGCCAGTATGAAACGTCTGCTGTCACATTTCCAGCTGGAGCATATCCATGATCTGGGTTTCAAGTCGTTCAAATACCGGGATGTTATTATTTCAAAAGGGCAGCCGGGGACGCATTTATACATCATTGTTGCAGGGAAGGTTGAGGTGCTGGATGATCAGGACAATACAATTACCTTCCTGTGCAATGGTGAGGTGTTCGGCGAAATGAGCCTGATCAGCGGAAAACCGGTTGGCGCCACCGTCAAAGCAGTGTCCCCCACCACCGTGTTCCGGCTGGACAGCAAGGATTTCCAAAGCATTCTCTCCAAATTTCCCGCTTTGCAGACCTATTTCACCATGCTGCTCACCCGGAGGCTGGCCCAGAGCAATGTCGACCGCTCCAAGGAGCTGACCACCGGCATGGCGGGGTCGCTTTCGGAAATGCCCGCAGAGGAAATACTTCAGGCCATGCATATTAATGATAAAACCGGTGTATTGACATTCAAGTTAACCAAAGGCGAGGGGAAAATCTATTTCCGCAACGGGGAAATTATTCATGCCAGCTATGACGGTGAAACCCGACTGAACGCCATCGCCCAGATCGTTGCCTGCCGAACCGGAAAGTTCTCTCTGAACCCCGAACTTCCGCCCGATGCAAAACGCATGACCTCTCTGGGAAATTTCATGGGCATCCTGATCTATGCACTCAAGGACATGGACGAGAAAACCGGTCAAGACTAACCGAGAACAGCCGATTTTAAACCTGAATCTCAGCGATGGGCGAAAAATATCCCGCCTGCTCTCTTCAAACGCGTAATCTCATGGAGATGAAAATGTTAAAAACCAAAATAACGGAACGTTTCGGAATTAAATACCCCATTGTCGGCGGCGCCATGATGTGGATTTCCAGGGCCGAGTATGTGGCGGCGATGTCTGAAGCCGGTGGTCTCGGAATTATGGCGTCTGCAAATTATAAATCCAAAGACGCATTTGACGAAGCCATCACAAAAATGAAGACGTTAACCGGCAAGCCTTATGGCGTTAACATCAATCTGTTTCCGGCCCTGACCCAGATCGACAACAATGAATATATTGATGTGATGGCGGACCACGGTCTTAAAATTGTGGAAACATCCGGTCATCACGCGCCTGACGAACTGGTGAGCCGGTTCAAAGACCTGAAAATGACGTGGATTCACAAATGCGTCGGCGTCCGCTATGCAAAAAAAGTGGAAGCCATGGGCGCTGACATCGTGACAGTGGTGGGATATGAAAACGGCGGGGCCACCGGCAGACTGGATATCGGCACCATGGTCCTGGTGCCCGTGGTGGTGGATGCGGTGACAGTGCCTGTGATCGGCGGGGGCGGCATATCCGACGGCCGCGGTCTTGCGGCGGTGCTGGCCTTGGGCGCTGAAGCGGTCATAATGGGAACCCGGCTGCTCGTCACCAAAGAATCGCCGATTCACGATAACATAAAAACCGCCCTGCTGAATGCTTCCGAACTGGATACCATGCTGGTCATGCGCTCATTAAACGCCACTCACCGCGTGCTCGCCAATGAAGCGGCAAAAAAATGTGTGGAACTCGAAGATTGCAAGGCGGACTTCATGACACTCTATGATGTCATCAAAGGCGAAAACGCCAAAGAGATGTATTATGAAGGCGATGTCGGCAAAGGGATCCTTTCCTGCGGACAGGGAATCGGGCTGACCCATGATATCCCGACAATAAAGGAACTCTTTGACCGCATGGCAGCAGAGGCCGAAGAAAGGCTGGGGCAATTGACGAATCGGTAGATTCGGGTTTTCAGACAACAGAGGAGTATGACCGATGATGATGAAACATGTGCTTGGATTGATACTGGGTGGCGGCCAGGGTTCCCGGCTGTACCCCCTCACCAAATTACGATCCAAACCGGCAGTGCCCATTGCCGGAAAATACCGGCTGATCGACATTCCCATCAGCAACTGCCTGAATTCCGGCATCGACAAAATCGCGATTTTGACCCAGTTTAATTCCGCCTCCCTTCATCGGCATATCCAGCGCACTTATGCCCGGGATATGTTCACGGAAGGATGGGTCCAGATCCTGGCTGCTGAGCAGACTCCTCAAAGTGACAGCTGGTATCAGGGAACAGCGGATGCGGTCCGGCAGCAGATGATGGAGATCCAGACCACACGAACCCGATATGTCGTGGTTCTGGCCGGAGACCATCTGTACAATATGAATTACCGGGATTTTGTCCATTATCACATCTCCAGCGGCGCGGACATCACCATGGCTGTTCAACCGGTCGGCGCGGACACGGCCCCTGCCCTTGGGATTTTAAAACGCGACGACAGCGGCCGGATCATCCAATTTACGGAAAAACCGGCGCCATCCGCCCTGACAGGCCTTGAAAGCATGCCCGGCGGTGAAAATCCCTATCTTGCGTCTATGGGAATTTATGTTTTCTCCATGGATCTGCTTATTGAGGTATTGAAAAACGAAGGGGATGATTTCGGCAAGAACATCATTCCGGCCGTCATAGCCGATTACCGGGTGATGGGCTACATTTATGACGATTACTGGGCGGATATCGGCACCATGCGCCGGTTTTATGAAGCCAATCTTGAAATGGCTTCCCCGGAACGCCCGTTTGATTTTTATAATCCTGACCGCCCCATATACAGCCGCGCCCGATTTCTGCCTGCAACCGAAGTTCATGGCGCACAGCTTAAGCATGTGCTGCTCGCTGACGGCTGCCGGATACTGGATGCTGAAATCACCCAGTCGGTCATCGGCCTTCGCTGCCTGATCGATTCCCAGGCAATCATTCGATCGTCGGTCATCATGGGCGCGGATTATTACGAAACAGAAAGGGATATTGTTGAGAATCATCAATTGAACAGACCCGGCATAGGCATCGGACAGGGTGCCAATATCGAAGCCGCCATTATCGACAAAAACGCCCGCATCGGACGCAATGTGCGCATCCGGCACCTGCCGGGCCGGCCCGACTCTGAGACCGACAACTGGGCGGCCCGCGACGGGCTGGTGATCGTTCCCAAAGGCGCAATTATACCGGATAATACTGAAATATAATGAAAATGGTAACGGTGTTTTAATTGAATATTTTATATGTTTCACCGGAAATAGCACCTTTTGCCAAAACCGGAGGGCTGGCGGATGTTTCCGGCGCCCTTCCCCGTTCCATCAAATCACTGGGGCATGACATCCGGTCGGTCATGCCCAAATACCGGTCGGTGCCGGATATGGACATGACGCGGTTGGATATGGCGCCCTTGCGCATATCCATGCACAACGGCATCCACGGTGCCGCCGTATGGCAAAGTGAGTTCAGCGGGTCACCGGTTTATCTCATCGAGAATACTGAATATTTTAATCGGGAAAATTTTTACGGCATCGGCAACTGGGATTACCCCGACAATCTGGAACGGTTTGTGTTTTTCTGTAAAGCCGCGATCGCTTGCTGCCGTTCGGTTGGCTTTGCGCCGGACATCATTCACTGCAACGACTGGCAGACAGCACCGATGGCCGCATTGATCAGACAGGCGGATTCTGAAGCGGCCGAAAATATATTCCCGGCCCCTCCTCGGCCCAAAATCGTCTTTTCCATTCATAATATGGCTTATCAGGGCATCTTTCCCGAACATTTCTGGCCTGTCCTGACGCTGTCTCGCCGGTATTATGCGTATGATTTTGAATTCTACGGCCAGATCAACCTGATGAAAAGCGCCATTGTGTTTTCCGATGCCATTCATACGGTCAGCCCCACTTATGCCCACGAAATCCGGACTACCGATCTTGGTTTCGGGCTGCAAGGAGCGCTTCAGGCCCGGCAGGCTGATACCTTCGGCATTTTAAACGGTGTGGACGACGATGACTGGTCGCCGCTAAACGACCCATTCACTTACGGCCTCCATTTTTCAGCCGATGATTTATCGGGGAAAAAACACATCAAGACCCGGTTTCGTGAGGAATATGGCCTGCCTGACGCCGAGGATAAACCGCTCATGGGGATTGTCTCCCGGCTGGTGGACCAGAAAGGGATTGATCTGGTGATGGGATGCGCGGAACGAATCCTCGGACTTGATACCCAGATATTCATTCTTGGCTTTGGAGAACAGCGATATCATGATTTTTTTGAATGGCTGCTTTCCAAATATCCGGATCGGGTGCGTCTTTATATTGGATTCAGCCATGAACTGGCGCATAAAATCGAAGCGGCCTGTGATATGTTTCTGATGCCGTCCCGGTTTGAGCCGTGCGGGCTGAACCAGATTTACAGCCTGAAATACGGCACCCTGCCCATTGTCCGGCATACCGGGGGCCTGGCCGACACCATCCAGGACGGGAGAAATGGCTTCTCTTTTCATGACGCGCATCCGGATGTGCTTCTGGATACCGTCGCCCGCGCCTGTGCGGTTTACAGAAACGACCCCGAGAAATGGAAACAGATGATGCGATTTGCCATGAAACAGGATTTTTCCTGGCGGCATACCGCAGAACTTTATGTCGATATGTATCGCCATGCCTTAAGTAAATCCTAACTAAAATACACCCACAGGAACCCCTTCGACCATGGAACGAACCATCAATCTGGACAACATCACCATCGTACTTAACCGGCCCCGGTTCCCGGAAAACATCGGGGCCGCAGCCCGGGCCGTCCGGAACATGGGCATCCGCCACCTCATGGTGATCCGTCCGGAAAACGACGACACGGAAAAAATGATGCGCCTGGCCACTCACGAGGCCCGCGACATTATCGAAAACATGGGGCGGTTTGATGATTTTGCCGAAGCCCTGTCCCCCTTTCATTATGTGGTGGGCACCACCGCGCGCCTGGGGGGCGAACGCAAAGCTGTCAAACGGCCAACTGAAATAGCGCGTTCACTGGTGGACATCTCGAAAGAAAACCAAATCGCCATCGTTTTCGGGCCTGAAGACCGGGGCCTGATCAACGAGGAAATCCGGCTCTGCCATCAATTGATCAATATCCCGACAGCTGATTTTTCATCTATCAACCTGGCCCAGGCGGTCATGATCGTCTGCTATGAGCTGTTTCAGGCCTCTCTGGGTGAGGTTGACCGCTTTACGCCCCGGCTTGCCACCCGTCACGAACTGGACGGGATGTATGAACAGCTGCGGGACGTTCTGGTGCGCATCAATTATATTCTGCCGGACAATACGGATTACTGGATGAGCCGAATGCGCCTGTTTCTCGCACGAATGCCCCTCCGGGCGAGGGAAGTCAGCATTATCCGGGGCATCTGCCGGCAGATTGACTGGTTTGGTAAAAAATGCTATCTGGATGGAGTGTCCGGAAATCCGCCGGACCCTGCCCTTGATATAGATATCAGTTGAGGAGGTGTTAAATGAATAAACTTATCACCCGAAGAGAATCCCTTAAAAAAATCGGAAAAATTACCGCAGGTATTACCGTCAGCGCCGGTTTGTTCGGTCCGTTTTCCTCAATTCTCGCCCATGCGACGACGCCTGAAACTCAGCCTCTCAAAGGATGGATCGTTGACGGGATCGGCCAGCAGCCGGGATACAGCATTAAAGCATTGACGCGAAAAGTATTCGATGCCGCCGGCGGCATGGGCAAGTTCATCAGCAAAGGCGATGTGGTGGTTTTAAAACCCAATATCTCCTGGGCCCAGGCCCCCAACCTTGCCGTCACCACTCATCCGGAAGTCATGGAAGCGGTCATCGAACTCTGCCAGGAGTCAGGCGCAAAGAAAGTGCGCATCGCAGACAACACCATCCACGACGCGGGGCGCTGTTTTGCAGTGACCGGCGCTGCCGGAGTTGCTGAAAGAACCGGAGCCGATCTGGTCTTTCCCCGGTCTTCCATGATGAAAAAAATGAACCTTCACGGCCATCGGCTGGATGTCTGGCCCGTGTTTACGCCCTTTGTGGAAGCCGATAAAATCATCAATATGCCGGTGGCCAAGGTACACGGGTTAAGCGTGCTGACGCTGGGCATGAAAAACTGGATCGGCGGGGTGGGCGGCAGGCGCAGCGCCCTGCATCAGGACATTCATCAAAGCATTGTGGATCTCGCCCAATTCTTTAAACCCCAGCTCACCCTGATTGACGCCACCCGGATTCTGACCGCCAATGGCCCGTCCGGAGGCAATATTTCCGATGTAAAAGTCACAAACCGCCTGATTCTGAGCAATGATCCGGTGGCTGCCGACACCCTTGCCGCGGCCCAGCTCTTTGGCAAAACACCGGAGGACGTACCGTTTATTCAGCTGGGGAATAAATGGGGGTTGGGATCAAGCGATCTTGACCGGCTGACCCGGTATTCGGTGAGCATTTGAAGTACCGGCATCTGATATGGATGCGCCGCATCAGTCAGGCGATTTTTCTCGTTCTGTTTCTGGTGCTTCTGGTTATGGCCCAGCTTCCCCGTGATGTGGTCATGGACTATTCCCAGTCGTTTTCTAATTCAAGCGCCCAGTCGCCGGACATCCGGATCACCCAGCCAATCACCCTGTTTTTTCAAATGGACCCGCTGGTCTGGCTGTCCTCCGTGATTTCCGCCCGCCAGTGGATCGCCGGGTTCGGCTGGGCCATAGGGATACTGGTCGCCGCCCTGTTTTTCGGACGGTTTTTCTGCGGGTTTATCTGCCCTTTCGGCACCCTGCATCACATGGCGGCAAGCATCCGGCCAGCCCTTAAAAAAAAGGAAATGATCGACGCCAACCGGACATCAACCAGCCGCCGGATCAAATATTTTCTGCTTATCACCATTCTGTTTGCAGCTGCAGTGGGCACCAACTTTGCGGGGCTGCTCGATCCCATCTCCTTTTTATTCCGCAGCCTCAGCTTGTCCGTCATCCCGGCCATAGGCGTCGGGCTGCATGATCTTTTTGAATTTCTTGCCGCAAGCGATGTCAAACTCCTGAATTATCTTGCCTATGGCGGGGAAGCCCTGGCGGCCCCGGTATTCGGGTATGAAAACAAGGTGGTCCTGACCGGATGGGTTATCGGGGGTTTGTTTCTCATTATCCTGTTTTTAAACCGGATAAAACCCCGGTTCTGGTGCCGGACCCTGTGCCCGCTGGGTGCGCTCTTCGGGTTGTGTTCCCGGTTGATGGTGCTTCAGCTTGAAAAAGATTCGGACAAATGCACCCATTGCGGACGCTGCACAGCAGCCTGTCAAGGTGCGGCGACCCCGGAACCGGGACAGGTATGGCAAACGGACGAATGCCTGATGTGCCTGAACTGCACCTCCCAGTGCCCGGAAGACGCACTGGACTTTCGCTTCAAACGGCCTTACATCAAGGAACGCCGGTTTGACGTGGGCCGCCGGGCGCTCATGGGCGGGATGGTCGCCGGGGTTTCGTTTCCTTTGCTCGGCAGGCTCGACGGCAGCGCCGACAAGTCCCCTTCCCCGACCCTGATCCGCCCCCCCGGGTCGCTTCCGGAATCCGAATTTTTAGACCGGTGCCAACGATGCGGGCTGTGTATGAAAGTCTGCCCCACCAACGTTATTCAACCGTCGCTTACCGCTGCGGGTATGGCGGGATTCTGGACCCCCACTCTGGTCATGACCCTGGGCTACTGCGAATATTCCTGCACCCTGTGCACAAGCGTCTGCCCGACGGGGGCCATCGCAGAGCTATCGATGAAGGAAAAAACCGGCACACCCATCCGCATCGGCTCGGCCTATATCGACCGGGGACGGTGCCTGCCCTGGAACGGCAACGCGCCTTGCATTGTCTGCGAGGAGCACTGCCCCACCTCCCCCAAAGCCATTTACTTTAAAAAGGATGTTATCCGTCGGCCCGACGGCCAAACCCTTCCCGTCCAGCTTCCCTTTGTGGACCTGGCCCGATGCGTGGGATGCGGGATATGCGAAAACAAATGTCCGGTAAAAGGCAAGCCCGCCATCCGCACCCTGTCCGCCGGAGAATCCCGGTCCCTGGAAAATCAGATTTTATTATGAGAAAAGTCATGCCTGAACAAGGGAAAGCATGCTGCCTTTAAAAATCAGGACTGGATAAGTTTCAGGAGCGACAACTCAGGCACAAATAACTCAGACCAAATAATTCAGAATGGACCTTTTTTAAAAAAATGTGAAGCAGCGGCCAGCCACCCGCGTATCCGGGCAGAAGCCCTAAGGATATAGTCCCCGATGATACTTCGGAAAGGCGCATCATTTCCGGCAGACACCAGCACCACTGTAATATTATCCCGGCCGCCATTTTTAACGGAAGTTTGAATCAGCAAATCCACCGTTTCCTGTTCATTCTTCCTGAGAGCCAGGAAACCGGCGATCTCGGCATCTGTTAGTTCTTTGTTAAGCCCGTCGCTGCAAAGAAGTATCTGCTGGCCCTGATAGAACACATCACTGACCATGTCCACTGAAACATCATTGTTTTCCGATGATCCGAGGGCCTGCATGATAAAGTTCTGGTGGGAATGAAGATCGGCGGATTCGGCGGGAATAACCCCCTGGTCCACCAGATATTGAACATAAGAGTGGTCGCGGGTCAGCTGCCGCAAAGATTTTCCATTCCATAAATACGCCCGGCAATCCCCCACCCATGCCACTTCATACCGGTGACCGGTTATTTTCAAAACCACCACCGTTGTTCCCATGCCGCTGGGCCCGACACCCTCCTGGGCGGCTTGAAGGATGGCATGATGAGCGTCCTGGACTGGCTTTACTAAAGGTTCGCCGGCTTTGATTCTCTCGACAATCAAGTCCGATGCAATAGCGCTGGCGACCTCCCCTCCCTGATGCCCGCCCATCCCGTCGGCAACCACCCACAACCCCAAAGACGGCTCTGAACGGAAACAATCTTCGTTGTGAGAACGTTTGATACCAACATCAGTACCAGCTCCACATGCTAATTGGCTCATTATCAGTCCATGGATCATTTTATGTGTTATTGATATGTCTGACTTAAAAAAGCGATTGTACCAAGGAAACAACTACTGCTTACTACAGTAAGACTGAATCATCAACATTGATATTGACGTTAATAAATCTGCATAATACATTCATTTACACGTCTAAGTAATTTTCTTAACTTTACCGGGAGGGAAAAATCATGAAAAAATTCCATTCATTCAACTTCGTTCTCATGGTATTCATCAGCACCGTTTTTTCAATTATTTGGCATGCCGAAGCCTTTGCCGGAGAGGTAAATTTTGATGACACTCCTCCATCCGTAGACCAGGTGGTCCAAGCGTTAAAACCCGATCCGGTGCCGGAAATGAAACTCAGAGGCATTAACTATAACCCTGCACCGCCTGCACCCAAAATGGTTTCGATTACCCTTGAATTTGAAAAAAATTCTGCTGAGCTTACCCCAAAAACCCAGAAAAGTCTCTCGATGGTCGGACAGGCCCTCCGTTCTGATGACTTAAAACAGCTCTCGTTTACACTCGAAGGATACGCCGATGCCTCCGGCACTGCCGAGCATAATCTGGCTTTATCCCAAAAACGGGCGGCTTCTGTTAAAAAATTTCTGGTTGATAATTACAACGTTAATCCCGAAAACCTGAAAGCGGTCGGCAAAGGGGAACAGGAATTCTTAGACCAGAATAACCCCTATTCTCCTAAAAACCGGCGTGTCAGGATCGTCACTGTCCAATAAGCTGTTTTTCCGAAAGGAAATTTACCCTGCATGATCAGAACGATCAATCTGCAGCCGGCCGTTAAGGATCAGTAACAATAACCTGAAGGACTTTTTTTAAGGAGACACCCTTTGAAAAAAAACCTTGAATTTGGTTTCTGGATTATGTTTGCCGTATTACTGATCCCCGTTGTTTTAACCGCCGCAGTTCCCCCATCCCAATTTGAAACTGTTTTTAATCAGGGTCTCGCCGCTTTTCATGCTGGCAATGCTGACGAAGCACTCGTAAAATGGCAGGAAGGACTGACCCTTGCCGAACAAAACAATGCCAGAACAATGATCAGCGCGTTTTCCGCAAATATCGGCCTGGCATATGCCAGCCGTGGGGAATATGATAACGCACTCCTCTATTATGAAAAAGCCCTTCTGATAAACAGGGAAACCAAAGATCAAAAAAACGCCGCCATCAATCTAAACAATATCGGAGCCGCATATAAAAACACCGGAAAACCTGAAAAAGCCCTTGAATATTACAATCAGGCCCTTGTCCTGCGCCGGGAAACCAAAGATCGCAAAGGAGAAGCCAATACATTAAACAATATGGGACTGCTTCTTTCTGATTCCGGTCAGTATAAAGACGCTTTTAAAAACATCAACGAAGCCCTGTTTATTTATCGGGACATCAGGGACCAGCGGGGCGAAGCTGATGCCCTGATTCACTTAGGCGTTGCTTACACAACCATCGGGCAATTTGATCAGGCGATAGAGGCGTATCAAAAAGCTTCGGATATCAATCTCCTGATGCATAGTCCCCGAAAACAGGCCCAGATCGCTGCCAACATGGGGACTGTTCATCTGTTGCGGGAGGACTATCAAAAGGCCATTGATTCCTTTACCGAAGCATTGAAAATCCATCGCAACATCCCTCTTCAGAACGAAATCGCCAGCGATTTAAGTAATCTGGGGGTGGCATACAAGGGAACGGGCGACTTTAAAAAAGCGCTTACCCACTATGAAGAAGCGCTGCTGATCAATCGTTCCATGGGCGACCGGCCAAATGAAGGCGCGATTTTAGGCAATATAGGACTGGTGCAGGAAGCTTCCGGCGACTATAAAGAAGCGCTGAAGAATTTAATTCAAAGTCATCAGATCTGCATGGCATCAGATCTGCCCGAGTACCAGTGGCGGGCGCTAAGAGGCCTTGGCAAGGTCGAAGCCCGGCTTGAAAAATTTGATAACTCGATTCTTCATTACAAACAATCAATTGATATTATTGAAAAAATACGGGATAACCTAGCACAAAAAGAAACCAGGGCCTCTTTTATGCAATCCAAAACCCATGTATATGATGAGCTGATTGAATTGTACATGGCGCTGCACCCAAAAGACCCTTCAAAAGGATACGACCGACAGTCTTTTGACCTGTTTGAACGAAAACAGGGACGTGTGTTTCTGGAAGAAATGGGCAAAAGCGGGGTGCGCAACTTCTCCGGCATTTCACCGGGACTGATCGAGAAACAGACCAAATTCACAAACGAACGGGACAGCATCACCGCCCTGATTGAAAAGGAATCAACCCGCCCGGCCCAGGAACAAGACCTTCAAAAAATAAAAAATCTTAAAGAAAAAATTGAAATTATCGACAACCAGCTCCGCATGCTCGAAGACACTATCAAAAAAGAATATCCGGATTATTACGCCCTCAAATATCCTCAACCCGTTGACGTAAACTATTTGCAAAAATTTGTCCTGTCTCCCCGCGAGATAATGTTAGTTTACAATATCATGCAGAATGATTCCTGTGTCTGGGCCATTGGAAAAGATTATTTTTCAATGGCCCGTATTGATAAAGGCGCTGAATCTTTAGCTGATGCGGTCACCGCTTTTCGGGATCAGGACATCAATTATTTCAAGGGGCAGACACTTCGTGGGCAGGGCAATGCTCCGGAATCATCGCCGTCCGGTAAATCCGTTTCAGATGCTTCCAAGTTATACCAAACCCTGTTTCCCGAACCGGTCACCAGAATCATCAAAAACTATTCAACCGTTTATATCGTGCCCACGGGCTCTTTGTATTTATTGCCCTTTGAAGCTTTAAAAAATGAAGCCCATCAGTATTTAATTGAAACGCACAGTTTTGCCTACCTGTCATCCGCTTCACTGCTGAATGTCCTGCGGGCTTCCCAGGGAAGGCTTAAAACCGAACCCGCCTATCCGTTTCTGGCATTCGCCAATCCGGTCTATGAAGTTCCCCCAAAAAGCAATGATGTGGTGGATGATCTTCAGGTGCGGTCTTTTTACAACCTGATGCGCGGGAATATCGAACCGCTTCCTGAAACGGAAGACGAAGTGACCCGGATAAAAAACATTTTGCTGGCGCCGGATTCCAGCAACCCGCTACAGACACAGAAAAATGCCTCCTGCAGCAAGGTATTTGATTTCAACTCCAGAGGCAGTCTTGATGACTACCGTTATATTTCCTTTGCCTGCCACGGCGTCATCCCGGATCAAACCAACGGCATCACCCAGCCTTCCCTGCTGCTCTCGACTCCGGACCCGGTTACACAGAAAATCGGTCTGCTGACCATGACAGATGCGTTTGGCTTGAAATTTAATGCCGATCTGGTGGCTCTTTCAGCCTGCAATACGGGCCGGGGGGAAGTTGTCAACGGCGAAGGCGTAATGGGGCTGACCCGCGCCTTCATGTATGCCGGAACCCCCACTGTCAGCGTCAACCTCTGGTCTGTGGAATCCATATCTGCCCAGAAACTCAGCGTTTCTTTCTTTTCGGCGCTCCAGCAGGGCGCCAGCCGGGCAGAAGCGCTGCGGGCGAGCAAGCTCAAACTCATTCACGGAGAAGAAGGAAGTCAGTTCCAACAACCCTTTTTCTGGGCGCCGATGGTCATCTTTGGTGACGGAAGCTGATTTTTTTAAAGAAAAATCCATTACCCTTGCATTGGCTGCATTGATAAAGCGACTCACGCTCGAATCAATTGAGCGATCTTCCTTGTTGCCATTCCATCATAATCCGCTAATTTATAGGAACTTTTTGAGTTCTGTCATTACAGACAGGGACAATTCTATGGCATGGAATCTCAGCCGGGCACATTTCGCAGGAGACAGGATGTAATGTCAGACGACAACAGGACAAAATTGCAAGCCATTCTCGGTGACAAGTATGACGTTCAGGATATGATTTACAGAGGTGGAATGGGGGAAATCTACCTTGGCCTCCACAAAACACTTGGCACAAAAGTGGCCATCAAAATCATGATCCAGAGATTAACGGATGACCCGGAACTCAAAAAACGGTTTCACCGTGAAGCCCAGCTCTATGCCAATCTCAGGCATCCGAATATTATTCATATATATGATTTTGGAACTGCGGAAGCTTTTGATTACATGGTTTTTCCTTTTATTGAAGGCGAAACGCTTTATCAGAAATTACAACGTGAAGGCCGCATTGATGTTAAGGAATGCCTTCATATCATCATCTCCGTCGCCAAGGCCCTTGCCTATGCAAGTGAAAACAATGTTATTCACCGGGATGTCAAACCATCCAACATCATGATTGAAAAAAACGGCAATGTGCTGATTGCAGACTTCGGTATCTCAAAAAATCTCAAGGATATTGAGCTAACGCTTCCGGGCACTGTGCTGGGATCGCCTAAATACATCAGCCCGGAACAGGTCCTGGCAGGAGAAGCCGACAGCCGGAGTGACCAATATGCACTGGGGATCATTTTTTTTGAAATGATCACCGGCAACTATCCATTTCAAGGCACACAGGCCAGCGCTCTATTCTACAGCCATGTGAATGAAATCCCTCAAATTCCCGAAAAGATTGTCCCGCTCATACAGCCGGAAATCATTAACATCATCAACAAACTCATTGCCAAAGACCCGGCTTCCCGGTTTGATGATTTCAACTCGCTCATTGATGAATTAACGATTATTCAGATGGAAGAAACCCAGATCCATCGCAAAGACGGCCACCATCATACCCGTTCAGGGAAAAACTCAAGCAAGCCGATGTTTTATTTCAAATCCGCTCTTTTAATTACAGGTATCGCCATTCTACTGGTTCTCGAATATTTCTGGTTGGATATGCGGCAGACAGAGAAAATCGGGGCACATTCTGTTGCTAATAATGTTCAAAAGCCTGTGCCAGCAGCGAATTCAATGCAAATAGAAAATCAAACAGCAGAAACACAAATTACGCCGGTAAAAGCTGAAACCATGACAACCGATACAGAGATAACCGCTTCTCAGAATCAGGACAAACCCATGGCATCGCTGCTGAGTGTATCGGAAATTAAAAAACTGTTGCTGAATTTCGGTGAGCCGGATCGGTCCGGGCTGTTCCAGATCGGCATCAATCAAAAGACTTTTCAAATCGGAGAAACCATTGCCTATTCCATCGAGGCCGTCAAAGACTGCCATGTCATTTTACTTAACTTCACCACCAATAATGAAATTATTCAGTTGTTCCCCAACCGGTTTCATCCGGAGTCAGGGATTCAGGCCGGCAGTGTCTATTCGATTCCAAGTCAGGGGTCTTTTGATGTGACCGGTCCAGCCGGATTGGAAACAGTGGTGGGCTTTGCCGGTGAAACCGCTCTTGACCTCTTGCCCCTTGCTTTTGACCAAAGCCCATTTGTCACAGTGACCGACGCCAACCCGGAAAACCTGGAACAAATGATTCTGAAAATGAGAGGCAAGAATCCCGATCATTTCTACAGAAGAACCATAGATTTTCAGATTTCTAATGAATAATTGGGTTGAGCGTTAATTAACGATACACTTATTTGAGAATTGATACGGCATGAAACATCCAAACCCCAAATCCGCCTCCAAAACCGTGATAAATTCCGTTAATTCAAATTTTTTCCTGATTTTTATTCTTCTGGGTGTTTTGATCGCCTGCTACACGGTAATCCGGCCGTATATACACCCAATCATTATCGCCGCCATACTGGCCAGCCTTTTAAGCCCTCTGCACAAACGTATTGAACGCCTCCTCAAAGGGGAAAAAAACATGGCAGCCAGTCTTTCCTGCCTGTTTTTGACCATTGTGGTGGTTCTCCCGATGATAGTTATGCTGCTGTCTGTCATTCAAGAGGGAATCCAGTCTTTTAAAGCCATTTCGGTTTGGGTGCAGACCGTCAAAATAGAAGACTTGATCCAGCACCCTGTCGTCATTCAATTGATCGACTGGGTCAACCGGGTGATGCCGGATGTCAAAAAAGTATTTCCCGATATTGATCTGAAGCATATTCAACTTGATAAACTGCTGCTTACCCTCACCTCATCCACCGGAAAAATGCTGGTCAACCAGGGCGGCAATCTGGCGGGCAACGTCACCGCCATGATCGGAAAATTTTTCCTTATGCTTTTTTGTTTTTTCTTTTTTATACGGGACGAAAAAAAAATTGTGGAATACATTCTTCACTTGATCCCACTTTCTTCCGACCAGGAAGCCAAAATTATTTTCAAAATTAAAAACGTTGCTAAATCGGCATTACTTGGAACTTTCGTCACCGCCTTTGCCCAGGGTACTGCCGGCGGGCTTGCCTTCTGGATTGCCGGACTGCCGGGCCTTTTCTGGGGGATGGTCATGGCTTTTGCCTCGCTAATTCCCATGGTGGGCACAGCCCTGATCTGGATTCCGGCTGCGGTTTTTCTATTTATTACCGGGCATTGGGGCTATGGCCTGTTTATGATCATCTGGTGCGTGATAGTGGTGGGCGGTCTGGACAATCTGGTGCGCCCGCTTTTTATGCAGGGAGGTGCGGATATGAGCACCCTTCTTATCTTTTTCGCTATTTTGGGCGGCATTCATACCTTCGGACTTCTCGGACTGCTGTATGGTCCGCTTCTTTTCGGACTGGCAATGGTGCTTCTCTATATTTATGAAATTGAATATAAAGATTTTTTAGATGGACAGGACAACACCCGGATAACCAGCTAACCCCATTATTAGCGCATGGGTTGTTCGGTGTAACATCCAGCAATCAGGTGGTTTTTTAATGTTGACATGCAGGCCGATTTATGAAATAGATGGCAAAATTTATAGTATTGTTTCGCATAGAATTATTTTTGTTGCGCTACCAAAGCAAGGAGCTTACAACAGGACCCGGTCGGCCATCACCAACATCGCTTGAAAAAACATTCTGGACGTCGTTTGCATGGATTCTTTACACAAGACATTTATTGCAGGGTGCCTTACCCTGGTCCTATTATTTTTTTATGCTTTTTTATCCCCCTCCCCCAGTATCGCTTTAAAACCTCTTAACGACGACGCGATGATTGAGCTCTCCCCATCCACAAACCAGATTGCCAGCATCAATCATGAACCCGAGCTCAAACCTTTAGACGACCAGAATCTGGACGTCGTTTCCCCTGCTACAAATGCGCCGCCGCCTCTGTCAGCAGAAGAATATTCGGCTGTTATTAAAGCGGAATATAATGCTTCCGTATGTTTTATAAAATGCCATCAAAAAAATGACTTTTCACCTTCGGATAAGACCCGGAAACAATGGCAACGCCTCATTGAAAAAAATGGTCACGACATTTTTGAAAAAATTTCATGGGAAAGTGCCTTAAAAAAAGACTATGTGCTCATTTATCTTTATGAAAATGCCAGAAATCCCGACTTCAAAACAGAAGGGATCGGGGTTTGGAAGCCATAACCACGCAAGAGGAAAACAGTGACGCTGATTAAGCATATCGCCCTTATGGTTTTTTTTTTAGATTTGGTTTTTCTTTCCGCAACCGGCGCATGGGCTGAAAATAAAAACCCGGCAACACTGTTCTCATTTCTCCAGTTTCAGCAAAAACCGGCACAAACGTATTCCCAGATAGAAGAAACGCCGATAACCGATCAGGAAAAAATCTTTCTCGCCGAAGCCGAATCTGCAACCACCGCACCTGAAGAAAAATCAGATACTCCGCAAAAACTCAAAAAAAATGATTTTGAAAATTCAATTTGTTTCAGATGCCATCAGGACACTGATTTTGCCCCTTCCGACAAAACCATACAGCAATGGCGAATGCTGATTGAAAAGAATGGGCATGATATTTTTAAAAAAATTGTGTGGGAGTCTCCAGATCAAAAAGAACAAATCCTTTTTTACCTGATAAACAACGCCGGGGCTTCCGGCGCTGAGGGGATTGGCGTTTGGCATTAAAAACGTGGCAAAGCTGAATGCAGGTGATGATGCGTGCATTCCTGCATGAAACAGCAACCACCCAACGCGACCACGAATAGTATTTAATCATTATTTTTCATCCGGAGGTAGTCATGAATTTTCTCAACAGGTGCAACTGTTTCTTATTCTTTTTATGCCTGCTCTTTTCAGCAACAGTGTCCGTCGCAGAAGAAAATTATCCTGTTCATCCTTCTCAGACCAATCAACTGCAAAATCAGGTCGATGATCTAAACAATCAGCTGGACATCCGGGCAATGGAAGCAGATGGCCTGAAAAGCGCCATCAAAGACCAGCAGGAACAGATCGACATGTTAAAAACCAATATTGCTTCTGTGTATAAACAAACCATCTCTGACGCCGGAGTCATTGAAAAATATAAGCTTGGAAACAGTGTATACCTTCAGACCTCGTATTATGATCTTGTCAGAGAAAACAATATGACGGATGAAAAACACAGTGATAACGCTTTCACCAATCTGCTGGATCTGAAATTTTCAGGCCAGCCAACCAATGAGATTCAGTTTCACACAACCCTGTCCATGTATAAATTATGGGGCACCTGGAACACACCGGCTGATGTAATGAGCAGCGATTTCAGTTATTCCGGGAAACCGTCGGATTCCGGGGTCAAAGTTAAAAGAGGGTATGTTGATTATCGCCCCGACTGGCTGGATCAATACGTTAACCTGACTTTCGGACGGCTTCCCACATCTGACGGCTACCTGACCAGTTACAGATATAACCGGCCGGTACAAACCAGTTATCCGGATCTTGGATTCAGTGCGGAATCCGATGGTATAGGACTGACTTTTTATTTTGAAAACCCGGTCGCAAAATCCATCAATCTCATTTACGCACGGAGTGAAGACGACACGGACGCCTACCCGTTTCAAAAAGACCAGTATGGACTTGATGATATAGATTTTTATGCGGTCCAGGCAAATGGGGAGCTTCCTATGGGCTCCGACAGCACCGCGCTTTCTTTTCAGTGGCTGCGCGTAGACAACATCCGGCCCACAGGGGATGACCAGATACGGGACATGATCGCCTATTACAAATTACCCATTCAGAGCATTTCCTTTCCCGACCAGCTCGGCTGCCTGGACAAACTGACATTCCAAATGGACAACAACCGGGTGTTTGACTCGCCGGTGGATTTCTTTGCTTCTGTTGCGTGGAGTTCGACCAATACCAGCAAAGACCAGGTGATGGTGAATGGACAGCCCTTTGATCCATCGATACTGCCCGCGGATCTTCAAAAATATACCCGCTATCTTTACCTGCTTTCCCCGGATAATCAGGAATCCCATGATGGGTATGCCGTGTATGCCGGCTTGCGCTACAACTTTGAAATCGATGCTCTCCGAAATCCCAAACTCGGTTTTGAATATTTCACCGGTTCAGAATACTGGGTGGGCTTAAATGTTTCGGCCACAGACCCCTACCAGAAACTCAACACCCGGGGTGATGTATGGGAAGTCTACTGGATTCAGCCGTTTGTGGAAAAAATGCTTCAGATGCGCACAGGTTATCAGGTGATTCAACGCGACTATACCGAATCTCTGCTGGCCGGACTCTACGGACCTGCGGATACAACCGATGAAGATGATACGCTGTTTTATATGAGTCTGGATTTTATTTTCTAATAGCAGTGCAGTGCCCGAAAATTTGCGGGTTCAGCGTTTGCATAACCCAAAAAAAGCAGGGGGCCTTGTCTTGTACAAAGCCCCCTGCTTCATTTATGCTCTCTGTCACTTGTCCTTGGCTGATTATTAATCCAGAACTTCCATCAGCTTGCCGCAGCAAGGCGGAACGCGGTCACCTTTTTTCAGTTCCACAAATTTATTGCAGGTCTGGCAATAAGCCCGGCACTCTTTGTCTACACGCACGTCCGGAAAACCGTCGCCTTTCTGGGGATCCATTCCTTCGATAGCGAAACGGGCGAATTCATTTTTAGAGGGGATATATTCGCCAATCGGTACCATTTTCTTGTTAAACCGCGCACAATCCACCATCAGCCGCCACAGAGCTTCGAGTTTTGCTTTTTCATCTGCATTTTCCGGGGTAAATTCCACAAGATTTTTGTCAATATTGATCTTCATTTCCTTCTCCTTTCTTTGGTTTCGATGGACAGAAAAAGCACCCAATCACATCGTGCATTTTTTAACTTTCTGCAACCCCATCACAGTTTAGCAATTAAATGTTTAACCCTTTTTTCTATTTCATCTCGAACATTTCTCATAAACTCAATCGGTTTTCCAGCCGGGTCCGGAAGATCCCAGTTTTCGTATTGCACACCGGGAATAAACGGACATTCTTCACCGCAGCCCATGGTAATAATCAGATCCGGCCGGGTCTCTGCTATTACCGCATCAATGGACCGGGGGACACGAAATCCGACGTCGATTCCGGATTCCCGCATGGCTTCTTCCATCAGAGGATTAATACTTGCCGCCGGAGTACTGCCCGCACTGAGTGCGTCAATTTCTCCCCCTGCAAGATACTGGGCGAATGCGGATGCCATCTGGCTGCGACCGGCGTTTTCCCGGCAGGCAAACAGAATCTTTTTTCTTGTTAATAAGGGCGCCAGCCGATTGACTTCCTTTTTAATGTCTGCATTCACGGTTTCATGACGCTCCATATCCCCGAAATTCTCAATCCGGGCATAAGTCAACTGGCTGTGGAAATCCGCGCCAATGGCGTCAAAAAAGTATTTGGCTGTCAGGATCATCCCCTCAAACAAATTCTTCCCTTTGGTCGCCCCAACCGAAAGCAGGATGCCCTTGCGGTCAGGTCGTCCCGGATCTGTCAGACCCAGCTTATATTTTCGGGACCAGAGGGTCTGGGTGCGGTCAATCAGGATTTTCAGCTGGGCGGTCGCATTGTAAAAATAAATCGGCGTGGCAGCCACCACCACATCGGCACGGCGCAGAAGCGCGTATATTTCTTTTGTCATATCATCGTCTTTAATGGAACAAACCCCTTTTCGTTCACAGTTCCCGCATCCGATGCAGGGGTTTATCTGTTTGTCGGTCACATGGATGATCTGTGTTTCAGCGCCCTTTTGTTTGATCTCATCCAAGAATGACACGAGCAGGTAATTGGTGTTGCCTTTTTTTCGAGGACTCCCTTGCAATCCCAGTACAAACATGTTCTGTCCTTTATAAAAGTTGGTTTTGGTTTAAAAAATGTTTCATAAACCGGCAATTTGTTTCAATGCCCGATCGGCGAAAAAACTCACCGGCAGCTTCCGCAGTTGAAGCCCATCAAAAAACACAACCAAATGAGGATCTTTACATAAATTTTTAATCAGAAACACCGCCTTCTCACTTTTTAAATTGCCCAGACCCCAGGCTGCATATCCACGATGAATGGCATCATCTGATTCCAGAAAAGACAATAAATGATCATCGGTCTGGTTTAAATAATCCGGAAAGGCCTCGGCCAGGCGGCCGATCCCCCAGAGTACTCCCCGCTGAAGCGTCTCATGCTCTAAAAAATTTTCATCAGGGCGGATATAAGACCTTAGAATACGGGAAAATTCACCGGCCAGCCGAAGGTTTTGGGCCATAATTTCGCCCATGGCTTCGGGAGATCCCCACCCGATACCACCGGACTCATCGTTTAAGCTCCACATGAGCCGCCGCATGACAACCCTGGCGGACTCCATGCTTTCTTCAGTGAGCCTGGCCATCACCCGGCCCATGGCTTTAATGGCCCGCCACCGAATAATTTCCTCACGGTCGCAAAAAAAAGAAATCAAGGCATTCACGCTCTGCCGGGGCGGATAAACGCAAATCGCATCAAGGGAAGCATTCAAGTCCGCATCGGGAACGTCCAGCATCTCGCGAATAAGAGGCTTTAACTGTCTGCTCTGAAAAGCCATGCTTTTTATTTTTTCCCTTCATGGGTTTTTCTCAGCAGATTCGCCAGCTCTTCGATTTCGCCCAGATCCTTGGTCATCATTGCCCAACCGTACCAGTAGGCATAATCCGGGTTCACATGAAAGCAGCCCTGATAAGTGCGCATCCGGTGCTTCATGTACATTTCAAACAACACCTGGTCGATATGAGACATGGTGTCCATGCTTTTGCCGCCGGTTCTCATAAAATAAAAGAAATCAGGATAGGCGAATTCGTATTCCGCAGGTTTTTGTATGATTCCGTCTTCATAAAGCGCGGCAACGATGAGAATGGCTTTTGCCATGAGCCTGTCCGCCTTTTTCATCATTTCATCGCCCTGTTTAAGCTGGGTTTCCGCATAGGTTTTGGAATGGCACTGGCTGCATGTTTGAATCATTTTATTGCGTTCATTTTGCCAGTCTTCCTCTGTCAAACGGGCCATGTCCAAGGCTTTAACAACGTCAAGTCGCTTGGTAGGCTCTCCTGTTTTCGGATTTAAAATGCCCAGGGCCTTAAGAATGATCGTGCGATCATCGGCCCACTGTTTGTCTCCCGGCAACGGAAGGCGAACACCGAAAAAGCCCCAGGCTGTGCGGTTCGTGTGGGTGCCGTTTGGAAGATGACAGGTTTGGCAGGTTGGGGCTGTGGCTGTTTCCGGCAAATTACCTGAATCCTTGGTGAACCACCGGGTTCCGTGCTTGGCGCTGCTCCACATTTCCCACTGGGGATGGTCATACCCCATATGACACTGCTGACAGGCGCGGGGATCCTGGGCTTCCGATTTGGCAAACGTATGTCGGGTATGGCATTCATCGCAGGAATTGTTCTGATACCGATAGCCTTTTTTCTTGAGTTCCTGTCTTTCTGATTCGCTTTTAATACCCATGTTGTGACATCCGCCGCAGCCGCGCCCGCCTTCCATCAACGCATCCGGTTCCAGATGGGTGACGTTCATGGCGTTCATTGAGTTCCAGCCATGGCTGTGCTTGCCTTTCTTGAACTGCTCGAACTGGTCGGTATGACATTCGCCACAGACGCTTTCATCAGGTAGACGGGCCAGACCGGCATCCTTTTCAGTCTGGTGGTCTGTTCCGTGACAAACCGAACAATCCACACCCATCTCAGCATGTGTGCTGGATTCCCAGTCTGTCACATGGCCGGCCGTCACCGTCCGGTGACAGGTGATACAGTTGATCTCATCTTCGGCAGCCTCACAACGGCCCGCCATGCTGGACATCACAATAATGGCAACAACAGCCATCTGAAAAAATTTCATGGACATTCTTTTTCCTCTATACCCAAACAATTCTGCCGTGATTGGTGGATTACGCTTCGCTAATCCCCCCTACGAGTGGCTCTAATACGTAAAAAAATGAATGCATCCTCATATCCGGATTTCCGGATAGTGAATGACTCCTCATTCCTCTTCCCAGGCGATACAATCCGATGGACAATGTTTGATGGCGTCATCCACTTCCGCCTCCGGGTATTCCGACAATTCAGAAACCTGCACATATCCCAGATCACTGACATGGAACACCGACGGGCTGACATCCTCGCAAATTCCGCATAATGTGCAATCACTGAGTTCCACAACCGGATATCTTCTCATCACTCATCACTCATCATTCCTGCTATTTACCGCCTGACCGATCTGCTTGCCGAAGGCGACACAGGATGCAAGACCAGCATCATCCGGCACATATTGAATCCGGGCACCGGGTTCAATGATCTGAAATTTCATGGCTTCGAGTTCAGCCTGAACCAGCTTGACCGATTCTCCGCTCCAGCCAAAGGAACCAAAGGCCGCCCCGATTTTGTTCTGGGGCTTTAACCCTTTCATATAGGTCAGCGTGTCAGCGACCGTCGGAAACATGCCGTTGTTGAGGGTGGGTGATCCCACCACAATGGCGCAGGCGTCCTGAACTTCGGTCATTATTTCGCTGCGATGGGAACTCCGGATATGAATGGGCTTTACCGCAACACCTTCCAGATAAATCCCTTCGGCAATGGCGTTGGCCATTTTCTCGGTGCTGTGCCACATGGTATCATAGACAACGATGGCCTTTTTCTCCGGAATCTGACGACTCCATTTCACATAGGCGTCAATGATTTTACCCGGATCTTTCCGCCAGATAATGCCGTGATCCGGACAAATGGTTTTTATTTGAAGCTGTGACGCCTGGACCTGTTCCACGAGCTTGAGTATCTTGGACGCATACAGCATCAGGATATTGGCGAAATATTTTTTGGCATGGGCCATGATGGTATGCCCCACCGCATCATCAAACATTTCAAAACCGGCGTAATGCTGACCAAAGGCATCGGAGGAAAACAGAATCCCGTCTTCCTTGCAATAGGTGAACATGCTGTCCGGCCAGTGAAGCATGCGGGTTTCAAGAAATGTCAGATTCCGGCTGCCGATGTTCAGTTCTTCGCCATTTTCAACGCCATGATAATTCCATTGTTGCCTGAAATGCTGAGACAGATTTTTGAATCCCATTTTTGAGCAATACAGGGGCTTTTGTTCGCCAATGGCATGCATGACTCGGGGCAGACCGCCCGAATGATCCATTTCCGTATGGTTACTGATCATAATATCGATTTTTTTGGGATCAATAACCTGAGAGATATTATCAATCAGCTGGTCTTCAAATCCTTTTTTGACCGTATCGATCAGCACCGTTTTTTCATCCACAATCAAAAAGGAATTATAGCTGGTTCCCCGTTCGGTTGAGTACCCGTGGAAATCGCGGATATTCCAATCAATGGCGCCAACGCTATAAACTCCTTTTGAAATTTCAACCGGCTTCATCTTTCATCCTCCACTTCAGCAAATTCACTTTAATTATTCGATATAGCATATAAAAAAACCGGCTTTAAGACGACAAAAATCAGGCTTAAAGCCGGGATGGACAGGACTTATTAATCCTCTTTTGAAAAATCGTCTTTCTCTGCGCCGCACACCGGGCACTGCCAGTCATCCGGCAGGGCGTCAAACGATGTACCGGGTTGAACGCCATTATCTTCGTCGCCGACTTCAGGATCATACACATACCCACAAATATTGCATACATACTTATCCATTTACCTACCTCCTGTGACAGAATTGAAAATTATTATAACAATCATCTACTTTAAATCAAAACCGTTGTGAGCCATGGTTCCGCTATTTGGGGCGCACATGGCACTCTGTGCACTTGGTGGGCCCCGCTTCTTTGCCTTCCGCAATTTTCGATTTATGACACGCGATACATTGGCTGTTCATCACCTGCTGATGTTTAAGTTTTTCCTGGCTGATCAATTCCCGGATAATTCCCGGCTTTTTCGGAAACAGGTCATGACAGGCATTACAGTTATTCTCCAGAGCCTTCTGATGCAGATGATGAGGAAATGTTACCTGGTTCATTCGAATTTTTTCAAAAATAATAATTTCAGCGCCGTTGTCGCCGGTTGCTTCCCCGGCATATGAAAAACCTGTAAAAAAAACCGTCCCGCACAGCAGACAAATCAATATCATCCTTCTCATTTTCCGCCCCCGCTTTTCATTAATAAGCTTCTTCTTCAGCCAAATCATGGATTGAAAGCTTATCCATAAACATATGATAAGCCCATAGTTGATAGCCGATGACCATCGGAATAAAAATCACCACAACCACCAGCATAATGCTCAACGTCAACTGACTGGCCGACGAATTATGGGCAGTTAACGAATATGCGGCATCCAGATTGGAGGGAAACATATTGGGAAATAACCCGATAATGCAAAAAAAGGTAGCGCTGACAATGGTCAGACATGAGGCGAGCCAGGCTTTGAGCGCATTCTTTTTTATCAGAAAAAATTTAACCCCGACCAGAGAAAGGACACAGACCAGAGGGACCGCAAACAGAAGCGGTTGAGACAAATAGTTATTATAAAGGGGCGTCGAAAACCAGGAGGCAATTAAAAAAACCACCGCCACACCCAAAAGGCCGAACCATAATTTCCCCCCCGCAGACATGGATCTTTCATGCAATGGGCCTGACACCCGAATGGACAACCACAGGGCGCCGTGGACCAGAAACAGCATTAGAAACAGCAACCCGCCCAATATTCCGTAAGGGTTCAACAAATAAAAAAGATCCCCATGATAACCGGCCTGATCCATGGGTAATCCCTGAAAAATATTGGCGAACGCCACGCCGAAAAGAATGGCTGGTGTGGTGCTGCCGATAAAAATGCAGGCATCCCAGAACTTCTTCCAGACCGGTGATTCCACCTTGCCGCGGAACTCAAAGGATACGCCCCTGATGATCAACGCAAAAAGGATTAACAGCAGCGGCGTATACAAGGAAGAAAACATCACGGCATAGACTTTAGGGAAAGCGGCAAACGTTACGCCTCCGGCTGTAATCAGCCACACTTCATTGCCGTCCCACAGCGGCCCGATGGAGTTGATCATCATCCGGCGGTCCGTATCGTCTTTGCCGAGAAAAGGCAGCAATGTTCCAATTCCCATATCAAACCCATCGGTCATAAAAAACACAGCCCACAACAGGCCCCAAATAAAAAACCATGTGGATTGTAAAACATTGTATTCCATTTTGCCCCCTGTAAAGTTGGGTCAGTCGTTGATACAGTCTACTGAAGAAATCAGATAACACACCCATTATTGATTGAGCTGTCCGTATGTTACTTAACTGCCAGGGCCGGACCTTTTTTCGCATTCACGATAATTAAGTAAAACCCCAGAGCGCCGAGCATGCTGTAAACCAAAATAAATCCGATCAGAGAAACCAGTACCTGCGACCCGGCTATCGGAGACGCTGCGTCGGATGTTCGCATCAGGCCATAAACAATCCAGGGCTGACGCCCCACTTCAGCCAGAACCCATCCCAGTTCAATGGCAATGTAAGGCAAAGGAATAGAAAAAAGCATGATCTTTAAATAATTCGGGCTGTCGATCAGACGATTGCGTTGAAACATGCCATAGATGGTTAAAAGGATAAACAAAGTCCCCAAACCGACCATAACACGAAACGATATAAACGTAATTAATACCGGCGGCCGTTCATCCGCCGGGAAATCCCTGAGTCCTTTAACTTCGGCATTGAAATCATGATATCCGAGAAAGCTTAATATACCCGGAATAGAGCCGATCTCAATCAGGTTGCGCTCATTTTTTTCATCCGGTATGGCGATCAGGTGCAGAGGGGCCCGGGTGGTGGTCTCCCAGTGAGATTCCATGGCAGCCAGCTTGGCTGGTTGAACCTGAGCCACATGAACCCCATGGGTATCTCCAATGGCAGCCACAAACAAAGAACTGGCCAATCCGAAAACCAAAGCGATTTTAAATGACCGGGTAAAAAAATCAATGTGTTGTTTTTTAAGCAGATGCCAGGCGCTGATACCCATGACAAAAAACGCGCTTAATACATAGGCGCCGCTGACCGTATGCAAAAACTCAAGGACTCCGAACTTGTTGGTGATAACTGCCAGGAAACTTTCAAGTTCCGCCCGGCCATTGCGGATGACATAGCCTACCGGATGCTGCATCCAGCCATTGGCCATCAGTATCCAGATTGATGATAACGTCCCGGCAAAAGCGACCAGCCACATAATGGCGGCGTGTGCTTTTCTGGAAAGTTTTTTCCATCCGAAAATCCACACGCCCAAAAGGGTGGATTCGAGGAAAAATGAAGTAGAGGCTTCAATGGCCAGCAAGGAACCAAAAATATCCCCCACAAACTCGGAGTACCTGGACCAATTGGTACCGAACTGAAATTCCAGGGTGATGCCGGTCACAACCCCTACGGCAAAATTAATCAAAAAAAGTTTGCCCCAGAATTTTGTCATGGACAAATAGGTTTCATCCCCGGTCCTGGCATACATTGTTTCCATGTATGCCACCATCACGGAAAGGCCCAGCGTCAAAGGAACAAACAGAAAATGAAACATGGTCGCAGCCGCAAACTGCAACCGGGAAAGAAACACAACGTCCATCAGGCTCTCCTTCTATACCGAAATTGAAATAACCGCCAGATTCCACCCTTGATCGGGGAATTAAGCACCGCCATCCAGGGTGCATTGGGTAAAATCGATTTCCTGCCCGCACTTTTCGCATTTATGTTTTTTTTCAAATTCATCCGAAAAAATTTCTTTCGGAAAACCGCAGCCAGGGCACTTGCAACTGAAAGACTTCAGATGCTTGAATTGCTCAAATCCGGGACAATGCTGGGGGGTTGTCATGATCGCCTCCTTAATTTGCCTGAACAATCATCTTGCTTCTTCGATGATTATTGGGTGAAGGATACTAAAACTTGCGACAATTCTCCGGTTACAGAAAAAGAGATGAAAGCAAATTGGAATAGGATACAAACAAAACGTTATTTTGAGCCGATTCTCGGATCAATCCCTTTATCCACACAATCCGGAGTATAGCAGGAATTATCAATGAATTCGCACCTTAGCTTGCATGCCGGACATACTTCCGGAGGTGTTTGGGCTTCCAGTGTATATCCGCACTTTGAGCATTTCCAACTGGGCATAATGATTCCTCCCTTTCTATAAATTAAGCTGCTTTCCAATGGCCGTGAAGGTTGCAGTATTCACGGGCAACCACATTAGATGCGGAAACCTGGAATACCGCTTCCGGCGCATCGCCAGGATTTAAGAACTGCCGATACACCTTTCCGTCGGCAAGAAGCTCAATCCATTGAATAAAATGTTTTTCTTCCATCGGGTGTGCGACAGCGCCCACTTTCACTTTGTATCCGCCATCGACTTTTTCAATCACCGGGACATGCTTTTCCTTGGCTGCATCAACGGTGTTTTCAGCCATCAGCACCATCGGCTGACCGCAGCAGACAAGCTCACCGTCACTGCCAAACAACACTTCCACGATATTACCGCACAGATTGCACTTATAGACTTCAAGACGTTTTGCCATTTTTATAACCTCCCTAACCATTAAAAGTTCTGAACCAAAACCTTAATCCGTTTAAGGTTTTCAAAAAATATAGAGATTTTTTTAATCAGACGCTATTTATAAGTCATGAGTTCTTTGCTCAAAATACGAATATGCGCCATTTCTTCTTTAATGATATCGTCTATCCGTTTACTGCCCAGTTTGCCGGGAACCAAATCCCTCATGCCCAGATAAAAAACGATAGAATCCTTTTCCGCAGTAATGGCCGCTTTTAAAATTTCCTTCATGGATGTGGTGTCAATTTTTTTCTCAAAAAAAACTTTGGTGTCAGCCAGAGCTTTGACATACAAAGCGGCTTCATCATTGGGATCAAATGTTGTAACTGCCGTCTCTTTATCTGTCAGTTCCTTTTCCAGATCTGCAAAGGTCTGTTCATGCGCTACTTCCATTTGTGCCAGATTTAGCAGCATCTTTTTTTCCTTATCACCGGGGACGCCGGCGGCTGCCGACTCATAAAATTTAACCCCATTACGTTCGATCTGTTTTGCCATTTCAAAAATATCTTTTGCGTTAAAGTCAAAAGCCATCGGTTCCCTCCATGTAATAATCAATTAATTGTATTTAAAGAAGCTTTTTGAATTTTGTAGTATTCCTGTATAATCATAAATTATATCACATAAAAATTGGAAAGTCAGGGATTAATCCCATTTTCCTTTGTCCCTGTGAATTTTTTTCTCTTCTTCTGCGATTCTTTTAATCCGGTAAGCAGAATCCCTCAAAATGCCATAAAGAATTCCGCACCCTACGTCTTCGCGGTCATTATCCCCGGAATTGGCGAGCTCGATCATTTTTTCAACCAGACCAAGTGTTTTGTTGATGTTTTTATTACAAGCTTTCAAAATGATCCCCACCCTGTGTTCAATGAATTAAGTCCATAAGAAATTCAAATTACATGCCAACAAATAAAATAATGTGAAATAACTCATTCACTATCCCTTCAGCACATGAAGGAAGCGCTCTGACAACCCACTATAGGAATAGTGTTAAAAAAATAATGAATGATACAGTGAATCAATTTGAATTGTTTACTGCGGCGGTTTCAAGTCAATTTTGAATAAAAAAATAATATATTCAGATAGTTTTATCGTATCGAAATAATCATGAGACACAAATGCTTCACTCATTTCCAAACGATACGCCAAAACGAGAAAAACCGGCTGAATATCTTCTATAACTATCTATAATAATATAATAATACACAAAAAAAGGAAAAAAATCAGTGAAAGGAACCTACAACGATGGATTGATTCTGCCGGAATTAATTCCTGGAAGACTTATCAAACGGTACAAACGGTTTCTGGCAGAGGTTCAGCTTGAAACCGGCGACGTGGTCACAGCCCATTGTCCCAACACCGGAGCCATGACCGCCTGCTCATCGCCCGGACAGCCCGTTTACCTTTCATATCATGACGGGCCGAAACGCAAACTCAAATATACATGGGAATTCATCCGGATGCCCACATCCATCGTCGGTGTCAATACGATCCTCCCGAATCAACTGGTCGGTCACTCCATAAGGGCCGGAAAATTGGAAGCATTTGCAGGTTATGATGAAATCCAGCCGGAAGTGAAGGTCGGGCAGAACCATCGTCTGGATTTGATGGCCACAAAAAAGGGGGCGCCGCCATGCTATATTGAAATTAAAAACTGTTCGCTGGTTATCGACGGAACAGCCTGTTTTCCGGATGCTGTCACCACGCGCGGCCGCAGTCATTTAATTGAACTCCAGCGGCTCGCGGATCTGGGCTATCGGGCTGTGATCTTTTTTCTGATCAACCGAATGGACGCGATTGCGTTCAAACCTGCGGACCATATTGACCCGGCGTATGCAGCGGAATTGAGACAGGCACGAAAAAACGGGGTTGAAATCATGTGTTTTGATGTGTCTATTGAACTTAAAAATGAAACAAAAGATGGCCTGAACCGAATTTCCCTTCGCCATCCCCTTCCCTGCATCCTTTGAAAAGCAATGTCACTCCAGTTAGGACTTTTTGACTGCATCCGTCACAGGGAATGGGTGATCATTCAAAAACCGGTATAGGGTGGCGCGCCCTACCCCCAACAGACGGGCAGCCTTTGCCTTGTTATTATCGGTTCTCTCAAGTGCAAACACCACAGTCTCCAAGTCTAATTTCCGAATCGGTCCCCGGCGGGATTTTTCAGGCAAATCCCCCTCCCTTGACCGCTTTTTTTCCTGATCAAACGCCAGTAACTCCATGGGAAGATCTTTGGAATGGATTGAATTATCACGGCATTTAACGACACCGTATTGTAAAACATTTTGAAGCTGACGGACATTTCCCGGCCACGAGTAATCAATAATCAATGAAAGCGCTTCCTTGGAGATATTGATCGGAGCGCCGTTTCCATCCTGTTCTATTTGTTTTAAAAAATGCGCCACCAGGAGCGGAATATCATTTTTACGCTCTCTAAGCGGAGGCAGATTAATAGGGATGACATTTAAACGGTAATACAAGTCTTCACGAAACGTTTTATTTTGCACACCTTCTTTCAAATCCGAATTCGTTGCGCTGATAATCCGCACATTCACGGAAACGGTATTTTCGCCCCCGACTTTTTCAAATTTCCCGGTTTCCAGAAACCGAAGCAGTTTCACCTGCATTTCTTTGGAAAGTTCCGCCACCTCATCAAGAAAAACGGTTCCGGTATCGGCAAGCTCAAATCGTCCTTTTTTGTCCCGAATCGCTCCGGTAAATGCGCCTTTCACATGCCCGAAAAGTTCTGTTTCGATAAGTCCTTCGGGCAATGCGCCGCAGTTGATCGGCACAAAAGGCGCTCCTCCGCGTCGGCTGGCGGCATGAATCGCTTCCGCCACAAGTTCTTTTCCCGTGCCGGTTTCTCCAAACACGTGAACCGGATAATCATAAACTGCCAGATCACGAATCTGCTGAAAAATCTGAACCATTTTCCGGTCACGTCCGATAATATTTGCAAACCCGGTCAACTCACCGGTTCTTAACTGGCACCGGACGATGTCGGTAACATCCTTGATGCAGGCGATCACGCCCAGGAGTTGTCCTGTTTCATCTTCCATCCGTGAAACCGACATCTCAACAGTTCTTGTTTCGCCGTCCTTAGTGATAATATTCAGGGGATATTCGGCGGTGTCCGGCACAAAGCCATGATGATCCCGAAACAGACACCTCTCTCCGCAAAAAGCCTCACCAAAGGCCTCATGGCAATCCCTGTTTAAAATTTCGCTGCGGCTATATCCGGTAAGGCGTTCCGCTTCCCGGTTAAAAAAAAAGATTCTGCGGTTTAAATCATGGGCGATAATGCCCTCTTTCAAATTATCGAGGATCCGGATCAGATTGTCTTCATTGGCCAATATCTGTTTTAAATTCTTTTCTATCATCTTCTGGAAACTTTATTAAATGTTGAGTTCTGTCAAATTCTTCGCCGTTATGATACGGTGTCTAAATCCGATAATCTTCCGGTCTGGGCGAGCAGTTCCAGGCCGTCGATATTTAACAATGTGATGTGGCGTCCCTGAACATCGATTAATCCCTGCCCGGCCATTTTGGCCAGAATTCTGGATAAGGTCTCAGGGATGGTTCCAAGCAGGGATGCAAGCTGGGATTTGGAAATATTTAAATTGATCGTATTTTTTTTCCGCTGCTCAATATAAAGCATGATCAGATGCGCTGCCAGCCGTCCGGGGACTTCCTTTAAGGAAAGGTTTTCAATCTGAACCGTAAATCGCCGCAATCTCAATGATAAGACGGCCAGCATATTTAAAGCCAAAGATGGATTATTTTCAATCAAAGAGATAATTTCCCGTCTCGGAAAAAATAACGCTCGGCTTTTCGTAATGGCCTCCGCATTGGCTGGAAACGTCTGTCCGGAAAACACCGGCACTTCGCCAAAGGGTTCTCCCGGGCCAAAAATATGAAAAATCTGCTCCTTCCCCTCTGAAGACAGTTTATATATTTTGACCAAGCCTTCAACATTGATGTATAAACCGTTTCCATCCTCTCCTTCAGAAAAAATCATTTCATTTTTGGAAAATTCCTTTTCACGGGCGATTTTCAGGAAATCCCGGATATGATGGTCCGGCAACCCTTCAAAAAGAATCGTTTTAGAAACCAGGTCATGATATTGCAACATTAAAACCGCCTTGTTTTCTTTTTTTTATTCCTTGACCTAAGTCAATGCTACCCTGGCAAAAAACATGTAATGTATGAACCAGAGTAAGCGCTCAAACGATTCGCCAAAATTGTGACGGCATTACGGCTCATATCTTTCGGCACAGAAGGCATCGATCACCATCACTTTAATCCTCAGAATCAGTGCTTATACTAAATTTTACCAATAAAGAAGCTCTATAAAATATAAGCAGACAAATTTCAAACACAGAACACATATTTTTAAGGAACAAACGGGAGGTACACCAATGAAATGTCCCGGACAAGACAGCAGATACTGGAAACCCGGCTCCATCTTTGAAGCCGATTGCCCTGAATGCGGAAAAACAGTTGAATTTTTTAAAGATGACACCACCCGCAAATGCATCCATTGCGGGCATCGTTTTGCTAATCCTCAGCTCGATTTCGGATGTGCTGCCTATTGCAAATTTGCAGATCAATGCATCGGCACCCTTCCGGCCGAGATGCTGGCCAAACGCGACGATCTTCTGAAAGACCGCATCGCCATTGAAATGAAAAAATACTTTAACAAAGATTTCAAACGCATCGGCCACGCCACCCGGGTCGCTCGGTACGCTGAAAAAATCGGCATGGCCGAAGGGGGGAATATGGCGGTTGTTCTGGCGTCCGCCTACCTGCATGATATCGGCATTCATGAGGCGGAAAGAAAATACCAGTCCACGGCCTCCGTGCATCAGGAAAAAGAGGGCCCGCCCATCGCACGAAGCATTATGGAAACCCTCGGCGCGTCAGCGCCTCTGATTGACGAGGTCTGCGATATTATCGCGCATCATCATCATCCCCGGAAGGAGGAAACCCTGAATTTTAAGGTATTATATGATGCGGACTTAATAACCAATGTGGAAGAAAAACAGAAAGAGAACCCAAGTTCACGAGAGCAGCTTGAAAGGATTACCCGCACGTGTTTTTTTACGGAAAGCGGTCGGCAGACAGCCGAAAAAATTTTATTACTCTAAATATACAAAGGAGTATTTTTATGAAAAAAATACGTAAAATAATTGAAATCGACAATGAATTGTGTGACGGCTGCGGCCAGTGCGTACCGTCCTGCGCAGAAGGCGCGCTTCAAATTATAGATGGAAAAGCCCGCATTGTTTCGGATAATTTATGTGATGGCCTGGGGGCCTGCATGGGAGAATGCCCGAACGGGGCAATGACAATCATTGAACGAACCGCAGACGACTTTGATGAAGAAGCGGTTGAAAAACACCTCGCGGCCGTTTCATCCAAGACGCCCCCGGAACCGGCTATGGCGTGCGGATGCCCGTCGCAGCAAATCCAATCATTTTCAACACCCTGCGCATGCAGCAATAATCATGGGGTCACATCATCCCAGTCAATTGGTCTGGCGGCCGGAAAGCCTTCTGCGCTTTCACACTGGCCGGTAAAAATCCGGCTGATCCCCGCCCATGCGCCGTTCTTAAAAAACGCTGACCTGCTGATCCTGGCTGATTGCGCGGCAGCCGCCTATCCTGCCCTCCACTCTGAGCTGATGGCCGGAAAAGTCGTTATGATGGGATGCCCGAAATTCGATAATTCGGAAGAATACATTCAAAGATTTACGGAAATATTCACAAAAGCCGGGATCAAAAGCCTGACCATTGTTTCCATGGAAGTTCCCTGCTGCGCTGGCTTAGCCTGGATCGTCAAAAAAGGACTGGCGGCAGCAGGCGTTGATATTCCGGCGGTTGAACTGGTTATCGGCGCTCAGGGAAATATCGTATCAAAAACAAACGCAGCAACAGGCAAATAACCGTTATTGCGTCAGCAGGACAGGACAGCGACAATGGAATGGACAAAAGACGCCGAAAAAGCCATTCAAAAGGTTCCTTTTTTCGTGCGAAAAAAAGTGAAAGCCCGCGTGGAGGAGGAAGCGAAAAATGACGGCAGCGCGTTCGTCTCCCTTTCCCATGTAAAAACGGTCAGACAGCGGTTTCTCACCAATATGTCGGCAGAAATCAAGGGCTATCAGGTGGATGCCTGTTTCAGCGACGGGGGCTGCCCGAACGCGATTTTTCCCGGCGGGATTCAGGAAAAAATTGAGGTTCTTCTGAAAAAAAAAGACTTGCTGGGGTTTTTGAAAAACCGGGTGAAAGGGGAGATCCGGTTTCACCATGAGTTTAAAATTACGGTGTCGGATTGCCCCAATGCCTGCTCTCGGCCGCAGATCAAGGATATCGGTATCATCGCGGCTAAAATGCCACAGGCCACAGATACCCCATGTACTGGGTGCATGGAATGTGTGAATATTTGTAAAGAAAGCGCCATCCAGGTAAACGACAACGACCAAGGACCGCAGATTGACCTGCCATTGTGTGTCGGTTGCGGACAATGCATTTGCGTCTGCCCGACAGGCTCGATAAAGACAGACAAGCAGGGATACCGCGTTCTGCTCGGGGGAAAGCTGGGCCGGCATCCCCGGCTTGCCAGCGAACTGCCCGGCATTTTTACGGAAAATGAAACACTGGCCATTGTGGCCCGCTGCATTGATTATTACAAATCAGCCAGCCATAACGGGGAACGATTTGCCGACTTGATGGCAAGAGATGAGACATTATTGTACGAACTGAGCCACCCCTCGGGCAAATGAAATTAAATGCGCTTTCCCTTGAAGTAGCTCCGTTTATGCCGAACAGACTGACAATACCGGACACGGCGCCTGGCGGATCACCCGATCGGTCGTTGATCCCACCAGCAAATCCTCAACCATGCCATGGCCGCGGATTCCCAGAGCGATAAGGTCGATATCATTCATTTGCGCATATCGAACAAGCTCCGCATAGGGTTTGCCCACCACCAAATGCGTTTGAAGACTTAACCAGTTCATGGCGTCCGGCGGCACCATGGCTTTTAATTTCGCCGTGATCATGTCATACAGATCCTGCTTGAATTTGTCTCCATGCTCTGCGGACATGTTAAAAAGATCTTTGTAACCGGAAGGCTCCACGACATGCACCAGATGCAATTCACTTTCAAATTCCTGGGCCATGCTGAGACTGTGTTCAAAGGCAAGGTCTGAATCCGATGAAAAATCACATCCCACCAGTATCCGTTTAAAAGGGAATTTCTGAATACCACTAACAGCGTCTTCTGTTTCACTCCGCAAAACCAGGAGCGGGCAAGGAAGAATCCGCATCAGACGCTCGGTGACAGATCCCAGAAAAAACCGTTTGAGGCCGGATCTTCCGTGGGTTGCGACAATCACCAGGTCCGCCTGCTGCTCATCCACCAAGTGGGTGATCTCGTCAATGGTATTGCCTACAGCCACCATGGCATGATAATCGATGGACGAGCCGCTGACCAGACGATCAATTTCCGCGCGGGCATACTCCATAAACCGGTTTTGATGATCAATGGGTTCCAGAACCGCCTCACCATACATGGAAACTGTGGGGAAATCCACCACATGGCATACGGTTAATTTAGCGTTGAATTCCTTTGCCAGAGCAATGCCGTATGACACCACCTGTTCTGAAAGCTTTGAAAAATCGGTGGCGCATAATATATTATTGATTGGTTTTCTCATGATGTCGGCCCTCCTTATTTTATGGTTAAAAAAGGTTAAATTTGTGTGTGACCGTCACCTGCTTCAGATAATTTTACAATAGCACAATCAATTCTGCTGAACAACGATTACCTGATCCAAAACATCATTGGCATGAATTGAGTTTTTTAACCGTTACCCTGAGAACAACCCGGGCATTCTGTTTTCTGAATTATGTGGGGTTTGATGTCTAAAATCGGGGTTCCGTCAAGCATGTCCGCGTGTTTGACACTGACGATATTTTTCGTTACACCCAGCACTGTCAGCACCGATAACCCAATGGGATTGGGTCGCAGAGGCGAGCAGATGCTGAAAACACCCATTGGTTTTGGTTTATGGGGCGGCGTCTGGATCACATGTTCTGGCTCAAATTTCCGGCTTTGATGAAAATAAAACAACACGATAATTTTCTGACCGGCTGCCATATCTTTCAAGCCCTCTGTATACACCGGGTTGATTTCCAGGCGGCCCTCAACTTCCGAAATACTCCAGTGCCGGGGAATATTTTTTTCATCCGTATAAAAAACCCCGATTGGCGACATGTCAATTTTCATGAATGATCCCCTATTTTAACGATCCGCGCCACTGCCTCTATATGAAACGTATGGGGGAACATGTCCACAGGCTGAACCTCCGCCACCCGGTATACGTCTTTCATCAACGCTGCGTCCCGGGCAAGGGTTGCGGGGTTGCATGAAACATAAACAATCCGTTCCGGGGCCATTGCCAGAACCTGTTTGACCACATCCGGGTGCATTCCGGTTCGGGGGGGGTCGATAATCAGCACGTCCGGTTTACGGTCGATGCCGGCCATTTTCTCACGAATATCCCCGATCAGAAACCGGCAGTTTGAGACCCCGTTGCGCAGGCAGTTTTCATGGGCATCCGCCACCGCGCTTTCCACGATCTCAATCCCCGTGATTTCACCGGCCGCGTCCGCCAGCCAGATGGGAATCGTGCCTGTGCCGCTGTATAAATCCAGGACGTTTTCCGTTCCGGTAAGTTGGACATACTTCTTGACTGTATCATATAAAGAAACCGCCCCGCGGGTATTGGTCTGAAAAAAGGAATTGGCTGAAACTTCGAATTCAAAACGTCCCAGCCGCTCTTTCAGGCACCGATCGCCGGCCAGCAACACTTCATACTCACCGATGGCGACACCGGATTTTCTCGATGTAATGTTGTTGACCACAGAAACAACACCCGGGAACTTTTCGCGCAATATGTCCGCTAGCGGTTTCACTACAGCGATATCTTCAGTGGCAGTGACTATGTTTACCAGCCACTGATCAAAGGCCACCGAATGCCGAAGCATGATAAATCGCCAAAACCCCTCGTGGGAACGAAGCCCGTAAATCGGATGCCGGGATTGTTTCATATACTGTTTGACTTCGGCAAGAATCCGGTTGCCGGTTGACGGATGAAGTAAGCACGCATCGATATCCAGGACCTTGTCAAATGTTCCGGGAACATGAAGCCCCACGGCAAAGCCGGCATCGATTGTTTCATCGCCGAGTTGTTCCGGCATCAGCCATCGCCGGTCAGAGCAGGAAAACTCCATTTTATTCCGATATTCAAAAACCCGTTCGGAAGCTATGGCCGGATGCACGGTCACATTTTCCAGACCCCCGATATGGTGCAGTGATTCCGCTACATGCCGCTGTTTATATTCAATCTGCCGCTCATACTGGAAAAACTGCCATTTGCATCCCCCGCAGCATCCGCTGTAAGGACAGGGCGCTGCAATGCGATCCGCTGAAGAGGCCAACAGTGATAAGACCCGGGCTTCGGCATAGGTTTTCTTTTTTTTAACAATCCGGGCCAGCACGTGGTCGCAAGGAACTGCCTGATCGACAAAAACCGTAAATCCGTCGATCTTTGAAATGCCTTTTCCGCCAAAAGCCAAATCCGAAATTTCCAGCTCTATTTCCTGTCCTTTTTTAACCGTCATGACCTGTCATCATCCCCTTATTTGACTTTTTGTATGGTTGTAATTATTGTTAAAATTCTTCAATTGAAAGAGTTCACCAGTGGATGCGGACAATTTATGGCATCTGACCAGATAACACAAGCGGCGATTAATAGATGGGAGACGTAAAACATGCAACAGGAGATTCATTTTTCTTCTGATGACTACCGGTTATCCGGCACGCTTCATATGCCCGAATCCCAGAGCCCACCGGTGGTCATTGGTTCGCATGGGCTTTTCAGCACTGGGGACTCGCCCAAGCAAATCGCTCTGGCAAAACAATGCGTCAAACTCGGCATGGCATTTTTCCGGTTTGATCACAGGGGGTGCGGAAGAAGTGAGGGTGATTTTGCAACTGCCACCACGTTTGCCGGACGATGCCGCGACCTGGTCAGGGCGATTGAAACCATGCAGGCCCGTCCGGAGGTCGGAACGCGCATCGGACTGTTTGGAAGCAGCCTGGGAGGAGCGGTCTGTCTTGCCAATGCGACACTACCTGAGATAAAAACCATTGTAACCGTTGCCGCACCCCTTTGCACCGAGAGCATCCGGGCCCCTTATGTCAATGACCCGGCAAACAGCCATTTAATAGAGGCCCTTGATAAGGACGGTCTGTTTTTTGATCTGAGGGACCGGATTCAAAACATCAGGCATTTACTCATATTTCATGGAGATCAAGACCTGACCGTTCCTTTTTCCAATGCTCTTGAGCTCTATTCCCAATCATCGGAACCCAAACGACTGATTCATCAAAAAAACGGTGACCATCCCATGAGCGACCCGCAGCATCAAAAGGAATTCGAAAATTTGGCTGCCGGGTGGTTTGATAAATATATTCGGCAGTGATTATTGGCCCTGTCTTTTACGCCCCCTGTCTGCCAAAAACGCATTTAAGAAAATTGTAAAACCGGCTTGACAAGAAAACATAATACTGTTAAATGGGAAACAATTCTAAGATTAAGGTCCATAAAATGAAGAAATTTAAAGTCATTACCAACCATCTGTTGCTACCTATCGTTCTTATTGCAGGCGTCCTGATTTTAGACGTCGTTCGGGTCTGCGACCACGACAAGTGTTGATAATGGCTTAATTTCATTTACAAACAACTTTGAAAACCGTTATCAGCACATAAACGCTGATAACGGTTTTTTTTTGATGAAGGAGACGATAATGATCAGTGACAGGACGAAAAAAGGCATTGAAAGAGCACCTCACCGCTCACTGTTCAAGGCAATTGGCTACACGGATGAAGAAATCCGGCGGCCTATCATCGGGATCGCCAATTCAGTCAACACGGCCATTCCCGGTCATGCCGACCTGGACAAAATTGCTGAGGCGGTCAAGGTCGGAATTTACATGGCTGGCGGCACACCGGTGGAGTTCGGCACCATCGGCGTTTGCGATGGCATTGCCATGAACCATGTGGGAATGAAATACTCGTTGGGAAGCCGCGAGCTTATTGCTGATTCCGTTGAAGTCATGGGAATCGCCCATGCGTTCGACGGCATGGTCATGGTGCCCAATTGCGATAAAATTGTTCCGGGCATGCTGATGGCTGCGGCCCGACTGGACATCCCAACAATATTTATCAGCGGCGGACCAATGCTGGCCGGAAAACACCCGACTGATCCCAAAAAGAAAGTGGACCTGATCACGGTTTTCGAGGCTGTCGGCGCGGTTCGGGCGGGCCGCATGACCGAAGACCAGCTCACCTGCATCGAAGACGCCGCCTGCCCGACCTGCGGATCATGCTCCGGCATGTTTACAGCCAACTCCATGAATTGCCTGACCGAAGTCATTGGCATGGGCCTGCCCGGCAATGGAACCATCCCGGCGGTTATGTCGGCCCGTGTCCGTCTGGCAAAAATGGCGGGCATGAAAATACTGGAACTTATCGAACGGCAGTTAACCCCCAGTAAAATCATGACCCGCAAAGCGTTTGAAAATGCACTGACCGTAGATATGGCCCTCGGATGCTCCACGAACACCGTGCTTCATCTGACAGCGCTGGCCCATGAAATCGGCCTGCCCTTTGATCTTTCACTGATCAATGAGGTCAGCCGCCGGACACCTCACCTGTGTTCATTAAGCCCCGGCGGCCTGCACCATATTGAAGATTTGAACTATGCGGGCGGCATCAGCGCCGTGATCAAAGTTTTGGCGGATGCAGGGCTGATGCATGGCGACTGTATCACCGTCACCGGTCGATCAGTCTCTGAAAATATCGCTGATACAGTGGTACTTGATGATTCGGTCATCCGGCCCATGGGCAATCCCTACCACAAAGTCGGCGGTTTGGCGGTGCTGTTTGGCAATCTTGCCCCCAACGGCTGTGTGGTGAAACAATCGGCGGTGGTCGATCAGATGATGCGACATGAAGGCCCGGCCAGGGTGTTTGACTCAGAAGAAGACGCAACAGCTGCGATTCTCAGTGGTAAAATCGTTAAAGGCGACGTGGTGGTCATCCGTTATGAAGGTCCCATGGGCGGTCCCGGCATGCGGGAGATGCTGACCCCGACATCGGCCATTGCGGGAATGGGGCTGGACGCCCACGTGGCCCTGATCACTGACGGCCGGTTCTCCGGCGGCACACGCGGTGCGGCCATCGGGCATATTTCGCCGGAAGCCATGCAAAAAGGCGTGATTGCGATTGTTCAGGAAGGAGACACCATCGCCATTGATATTCCCCAAAAATCGATTAATTTAAAGATCGACGAACAGGAAATTCAAGCCCGTCTGGACCAATGGACTCAACCGGCCCCGAAAATCACCAAAGGATATATGGCAAGGTATGCCCGCATGGTGTCTTCGGCTGACAAAGGCGCGGTAATGGAATAAAAAAAAGGATCATGATTATGAGCAAACTCACTGGCGCACAAATTCTGCTGACCATGTTAAAGGAAGAAGGCGTGGACACCATCTTTGGATATCCCGGCGGTGTTGTCCTTGATATTTATGATGAACTGTCGAGGAGCGACCTGCGGCATATTCTTGTCCGGCATGAGCAAGGCGCGGTCCATGCGGCGGACGGCTATGCCCGGGCCACCGGCAAAGTCGGTGTCTGCCTTGTGACATCCGGCCCGGGAGCGACCAACACCGTGACAGGCATCGCCACCGCCTATATGGATTCCATCCCCATTGTCATTATTACCGGCCAGGTTCCGACGCGGCTCATTGGCAATGACGCGTTTCAGGAAGTGGATATCGTCGGGATCACCCGGCCCTGCACCAAGCATAATTATCTGGTGAAAGACGTCAAGGATCTGGCAAAAACCATTAAGGAAGCGTTTCATATCGCGAGATCCGGACGTCCCGGACCGGTGCTGATCGATCTGCCCAAGGATGTGTCAATTGGCAAAACCATTTTCAAAGTGCCGGATGATGTACAACTGCGGTCATACAACCCCACGTATGTGCCCAATCGCAAGCAGCTTCAAAAAGTGGTGGAATTGATAAAAAAAGCCAAAAAACCGCTGATTTTCAGCGGGGGCGGCGTCATCCTGTCCAGAGCCCACAAAGAGCTTACGGAGCTCTCACGGAAAATCGGAACGCCGGTGACCAGCACCCTGATGGGACTCGGCGGCTGTCCTGCTCCGGACCCTTTGTGGCTGGGAATGCTGGGTATGCACGGAACCTACCGGGCAAACATGTCGGTTTCCGAATGTGATCTGATGATCGCCGTGGGCGTCCGGTTTGATGACCGGGTGACCGGCAAAACCGATGAATTCGCCACCCATGCGAAAATCATCCAGATTGATATTGATCCCACTTCCATTCAAAAAAATATCCAGGTTGACTTGCCGGTTGTCGGTGACTGCAAAATCACTCTGGAGCTACTGAACCAGATGATCGATCAGGACGAAGACATGGACGGTTTTGTATTGGGACATCAGGAATGGCTGGACCAGATCGACGACTGGAAAAAGACAACGCCTTTGGCCTACGATCAAAAGGAAATCATCAAACCCCAGTATGTAATTGAGAAGCTCTATGAACTCACCAAAGGCGAGGCCATCATTACAACCGAGGTCGGCCAGAACCAGATGTGGGCGGCCCAGTACTATCATTTTTCCCAGCCCGGACGGTTTATCAGTTCCGGCGGACTCGGCACCATGGGGTTTGGCCTGCCGGCAGCGGTCGGCGCTCAGGCGGGGGCTCCGGATAAGGTCGTTGTCGATATCGCCGGCGACGGCAGCATCCAGATGAATATCCAGGAAATGGCCACCGCCGTCCAATACAATCTCCCGGTGAAAATCGTTATTTTAAACAACGGATTTCTGGGCATGGTCCGGCAGTGGCAGCAGCTTTTTTACGATAAATGTTACTCTTCCACCAAATTCCAGCACACGCCGGATTTTGTGAAACTGGCTGAAGCTTACGGGGCTGTTGGCCTGAGGGCCACCAAACCCGAAGAAGTGGAACAAGTCCTGAAAGAAGGTCTGGCCTGCAACTGCCCGGTAATCATGGATTTCAGGGTAGAGCCGGAAGAATGCGTTTATCCCATGGTCCCGGCCGGCGCGCCGATTTCTAAAATGCTGCTGGTTTAAAAAATAAGGATTAAACGATGACAAAAAAACATATACTTTCCATACTCGTAGACAATGAACCGGGTGTTCTGTCCCGGATTTCCGGATTGTTTTCCGGCCGGGGATATAATATTGAAAGCCTGTGCGTGGCCGAAACAGCAGAACCGAATGAATCCCGGATCACCATGGTCACCAAGGGCGACACCCTGATTCTGGAACAAATCAAAAAACAATTGAATAAACTGATCAATGTGATCAAAGTAGCGGACATGACGGACCAGGATTTTGTTGAAAGGGAGTTGGTGCTGATCAAGATCACCGCCAAACCCGAACACCGGGCCGAGATTTTAAGGATCGTTGATATATTCAGGGCTCAGGTGGTGGACGTGGGCCAGGAACATTACACCATCAGCATCACGGGGGATGCTGACAAAATTTCCGCCATTTTCAGCCTGCTCAAACCGTTCGGAATTCGTGAAATCACCCGGACAGGCAGTATCGCAATGTTCAGAGAAATGAAAAGATAAATCTTAACAATAAAATGCTAATACAAAAAGGAGACAATCATGGCTAAAATTGATTTTGGCGGCACGGTGGAAGATGTCATCACATCCGACGAGTTTTCCATCGAAAAAGCCAGGGAAATTCTTAAAAATGAAGTGATCGCAATTCTTGGATACGGCGTCCAGGGTCCGGCCCAGGCGCTGAACATGCGGGATAATGGGGTAAACGTCATTATCGGACAGATGGAAGGTGACGAATACTGGCAAAAAGCCATTAAAGACGGTTTCGTGCCGGGCAAAACATTATTTCCCTTGAAGGAAGCCGCTCAGAAAGGCACCATCATCATGGAGCTTCTGTCCGACGCAGGTCAGACAGCCACATGGCCGTTGGTCAAAGAATGCTTAAACGAAGGGGATGCGCTGTATTTTTCACACGGTTTTTCCGTTGTTTACAAAGAACAGACCAAAGTCATTCCGCCGAAAAATGTGGACGTGATTCTTGTCGCGCCCAAAGGGTCGGGCACCAGCGTTCGTGCAAATTTCCTGGCAGGCGACGGTATTAATTCCAGTTACGCCATTGAACAGGATTTTACGGGACGGGCTAAAGAACGAACCCTTGCCATCGGTATCGCTGTTGGTTCCGGCTATCTTTTCCCCACTACTTTTCAGAAAGAAGTGTTCAGTGATCTCACCGGCGAACGCGGTGTGTTGATGGGCTGTCTGTCAGGCGTCATGGAAGCCCAGTACAGCGTGCTGCGCAAAAACGGCCATTCACCCAGCGAAGCCTTCAATGAAACCGTCGAAGAGCTGACCCAGAGCCTGATCCGTCTAGTGGATCAGAACGGTATGGACTGGATGTTCTCCAACTGCAGCGCCACGGCCCAGCGTGGGGCTTTGGACTGGTCACCGAAATTCCGGGACGCGGTCATGCCGGTATTTGAAGACCTTTACAGCAAAGTCGCCGACGGCAGCGAAACCAAACGGGTGCTGGAAGTCAACGGCGCGCCCGATTACAAGGTCAAACTCCAGGCTGAACTGGACCTGATTAAAAATTCCGAAATGTGGAAAGCCGGAGCCGCGGTGCGCTCACTGCGCCCCACCCAGCGAAAAAAATAGACTAGGCATCTATATTGTAAGCGGTCAGATAGAAAAAACGGGAGGGCATATTGCCCTCCCCTATTTTAAACTTCTAAATTTTCAAAATTATTTCCACTGACTGGTTTGGCGGGATATAATGAAATCCATTTTGTTATACGACACGACATTAAGGGACGGCACCCAGGGTGAACAAATCGCCTTTACGGCGGCGGACAAACTCAAAATCGCCCAGAACCTGGATGATCTTGGTATTCATTACATTGAAGGCGGGTGGCCGGGTTCCAATGTCAAAGACAGGGAATTTTTTGAAGCTGCAAAAAATGTGCATTTTAAAAATTCCAAAATGGCAGCTTTCGGCGCAACCCACAAACACGGTATTAAAGCTGAAGATGATCCGAATCTGAAGGCTATTGTTGTGTGCGGCGCACCGGTGGGCACGATTTTTGGCAAAACCTGGGATCTGCATGTAGAAAAAATCCTGCGGATCCGGCTTGAAGACAATCTGGCCATGATCCGGGAATCCGTGGAATACCTGAAAAAAAACGGCCTTGAAGTGCATTACGACGCGGAACATTTTTTTGACGGGTATAAAGAAAACCGGAGCTACGCTCTTCAGACCCTGGCTGCAGCCATCGACGGCGGCGCCGATTTCATCGGACTCTGTGATACCAACGGCGGTTCCCTGCCCCATGATGTTTCGGCAGCGGTACAAGAGGTCATCGCCCATTTTTCGCATGCTGAAAATACGAACACGGATAGTCCGCCCGTGCGTTTCGGCATCCACACTCACAACGATTGCGGTCTTGCAGTGGCCAACACCATCGCCGCAGTTCAGGCTGGCGCGGCGTTGGTCCAGGGTACCATCAACGGGTATGGTGAACGGTGCGGGAATGCGGACCTCACGTCGATTATTCCGATTTTAAAAATTAAAATGGGCTATCCGTGCATTTCCGATGAAAATCTGACCAAACTGCGCAAAGTCTCTTTGTTTGTCAGCGAAACCGCCAATATGACGCCGCTCCATGCACGCCCCTTTGTGGGTAAAAGCGCGTTTGCTCACAAAGGCGGCATCCATGTTCATGCCATCACCAGAGTTTCAAGATCCTATGAACACATGGATCCTCTGCTTGTCGGCAACCGCCAGCGGGTTTTGGTTTCCGATATGTCCGGCAAAAGCAATATTGATTATAAAATCAAGGAACTTGGACTTTCCCTGGAAACAGACGGCGTTGACGCCACGGAAATCGTGTCACAAATCAAGCAGCTGGAAAAAGAAGGCTACCAGTTTGATGATGCAGACGGCACCTTCCAGATCATGGTTGAAAAACTGACGAACCAGTTCCAACCATTGTTTGAATTGGATTCATTCCGGGTAATCATCGAAAAGAACAAAGACCAGGCCTGCCATTCCCACGCCATCATTAAAATTTCCGTGAATGGTGAAGTTCAGGACATCACTGTTGCTGAAGGCCATGGGCCGGTCAGCGCGCTTGACAACGCATTGCGCAAGGCGTTAAACAAAGTCTATCCCAAAGCACTTGATCCGGTCCATCTTGTGGATTTCAAAGTGCGGGTTTTAGACGGCAGGGACGGGACAGGCGCCAAAGTGCGCGTATTGCTTGAATCCAGGGACACCAGCAGCATCTGGAGCACCATCGGCGTTTCGGAAGATATCATCGAAGCAAGCTGGCAGGCGCTGGCCGACAGTTTCCAGCATAAATTGTCCCGGCTGGAAAAAGAACAACCGTTTAAAAAATAACCAGGATATCCCATGATCGAAAAAGTATTTATTTTTGACACGACACTGAGGGATGGCGAACAATCCCCGGGCGCCAGCATGAACACGGCTGAAAAAGTGCGTCTTGCCACCCAGCTGGAAAAACTCGGTGTGGACGTTATTGAAGCCGGTTTCCCGGCCGCTTCCGAAGGCGATTTTGAGGCGGTTTCGGAGGTCGCCAAAAAAATCAGCAATTCCGAAATCGCGGCCCTTTGCCGGGCTACGGTCAGCGATATTGACCGGGCATGGAAGGCGGTGCGCCATGCCGCGCATCCCCGAATTCATACCTTTCTGGCCACATCCGATATTCACATCAAATACAAACTCAACATGAGCCGGGATGAAGTGGTGGAGGCAGCTGTGGCGGCCGTGAAATTCGCCCGTACATTCACCGACAACATTGAATTTTCCGCTGAAGACGGCTCCCGAACAGACCGGGATTTTCTTTGCCGGGTGTTTGAAGCCGTGATTGACGCCGGCGCGAAAACCGTTAACCTTCCGGACACCGTGGGGTATGCCATTCCCGAAGAATTCGGCGATCTGGTAAAATATGTCATCAAAAACACCCCCAACATGAAAAAGGCTATTTTGAGCGTTCACTGCCACAATGATCTGGGGCTGGCGACCGCCAACACCCTCGCCGCCATCAAAGCCGGGGCCAGACAGGCGGAAGTCACCATCAACGGCATCGGCGAAAGGGCCGGCAACACGTCCCTTGAAGAAGTGGTGATGGCGCTCCATACCCGCCCCACTTTTGCGCCCGTCACAACCGGCATCCAGACCACACGCATCTATCAGATCAGCCGGATGGTCAGCATGATCACCGGCATGATGGTGCAGCCCAACAAGGCGATTGTGGGCGCCAATGCTTTTGCCCACGAAGCGGGCATTCATCAGGACGGGGTTCTCAAAAACCCCATGACCTATGAAATTATGAAACCCGAAACCATTGGTCTGAATGCCAACAAAATGGTTATGGGGAAACACTCCGGAAAACATGCCCTGCTCAGTCATATCAAAAGCATGGGGTATGATTTATCCGACGAAGAGCTGAAAATCGTCTTCAAAAAATTCAAAGATCTGGCAGACAAGAAAAAAACAATTATGGACGAGGATCTTGAAGCTCTGGTTAATCAGGAAGTTCTTCGCACGTCCGACATTTACGCCATTACCTACCTTCAGGTCACCAGCGGCACCACCGTTCTGCCCATGGCCACCGTTAAAATGATGATCAACGGGCAGGAAGTGGTGGGCACCGGCAGCGGGAACGGCCCCATTGATGCGGCCTTTAATGCAGTCGCCAAACTGACGGGCACCAAATCCAAACTGCTCAGGTTCACCATCAGCGCATTGACCGGCGGCACCGATGCCCAGGGGGAAGTGACCGTCCGCCTCAAAGAAGACGAGCGCATTGCGCTGGGACGGGGCTCTGATCCGGACATTATCACGGCCAGCGCCTATTCTTATGTCAATGGTCTCAATAGGCTGGAGTATCTCAAAATGAACCCCTCTTCCGCTGACACTTTGTAAGGAATCAATCAGAAAACGTAACGCTTCCCAAAAAAATCCATAAAAAAAGAGGGCCGAATGGCCCTCTTTTTTTATGCGCTACCGATGACATAAAACTGACTATTTGATACTCAAATGCACCCGCCGGTTGTTGACATATGGGCCAGCGGCATCCACCTGACGAACATCCACGATTTCAATCCGGGAAGCGTCAATGCCGGCAGCAGTAATGGCATTACGGACACTGTCGCCACGCTTGTTTGCCAGTTTAATATTAATCTCTTTGGATCCTATCGTATCGCAAACCGGTTCAAGCACAACAATCGCTGCGGGATTGGATTTCAAAAATTTGATCTTTTTGGCAAGATTAATTTTTGCTGCTGAATTCAAAGTAGTGGAATTGACATTAAAATAGACGTCGTCAGCGGCGAATTGTTCGGCTGAGGCATAGGCTTCCACATTTTCCAGATCAGCCATCTCTTTGGCCTCGGCCTCTGCCTTGGCTTTGGCGGCGGCAGCGGCTTGTTCAGCGGCTTTTGCCTGGGCTGCCATTTTTGCAGCTTCGGCTGCTGCTGCATCCTCAGCAGTTGCGGCTGCAGCGACAACCGGCGCTGCGGCTGTTTTCTCGGCAGCGGCGACCATCTTGGCTTTTTCAGCCGAGGCGGCAGCCATCTTGGCATCTTCGGCAGTTTTTGCTGCGGCGGCTGCCATCTTGGCCTCTTCAGCGGCTTTTGCTTCAGCCACTTTTGCAGCCGCAGCTGCTTCAGCGTCAGCTTTGGCCTGTGCTTCAGCCGCCATCTTCGCTGCACTTTCCTGTTTCTGTTTTTCCACAATGGCAGCCAGTTCCGTGGTGAATTCGCCGGAAATCAACCCTTCTTTCAGGCCTTCGTCCGCCGGTTTGGAATCATTCAACCAGATGCCGAAAAAAGCTTTTTTGAAATCAAGACCGGGAACAACTCCCCGGAAGTCAGCCCCTTTGTAAACTTCAAGCCCTTTGCCAGGCTTATAGATAAAATTAAATACATTCCCTTCTTCCAGTGGATCATGAATCATGGTTTGAAAGGTTTCCGTCCGATCGGCGATCTGGCTGAAACCGGCGCCCACGGAATTTCTCATGCCATTTAACAGCGCCTGATTCATTGTTTTGGGTTTCATATCCCTGAGCATCTGCAAACGTATAACCATTGGCTCATCGGCATTGATGATTTGCGCCGGATCGGTGGAAGCGCTTTTCAGGTAAAGACCGGCGACATAGACTTTGATCACCATGAGATTACGTAGTCCGATACCATTTAAACCCAGCATGTCACTTCCAACCGGAAGCGTCTCCGGCATGGTGACCCCTTCCAACTCTCTTGCAGTTGAGACGGATACTGCCATTAAAACGATCATCAAAGTTATCAAAACTTTCTTAAACATACGCCGCTCCTTTACTTTTCTAGGTTAATAATGCCGGTTAACAGAAAGAATCATTGTTTATGATCGAAATACCGATATCATGTTTCTGCAAATTTGAACAGTCTTTTATCTAAGGCCCTATATTTTCAGAGAACCTATCAATTCATTGATATGATGAACCTGTTCGTTTTCCATAAAGGATGCGATTCCATCTATAATGTCCATCGTGGCCCTGGGATTGATAAAGTTGGCCGTACCCACCTGAACCGCGCACGCTCCGGCAACGAGAAATTCAATGGCGTCTTCGGCGGAAACAATGCCCCCAATACCGATGACCGGGATTTTAACCGCCTGCGCCACCTGCCATACCATACGAAGCGCCACCGGTTTAATCGCAGGGCCGGACAACCCTCCGGTAATGTTTCCGAGCACGGGTCGTCGTTTGCGGATATCAATCGCCATGCCGGTAATGGTATTGATCAAAGACACTGAATCCGCTCCAGCGTCTTCGACACTTCTGGCGATCTCAACAATGTCCGTGACATTGGGAGAGAGCTTCACCATCAGGGGTTTGGATGTCCGCTTACGCACCATGCCCACAACATCCGCCGCCGCGCATTTATCCACACCAAAAGCCACTCCACCGGCCTTAACGTTGGGGCAGGAAATGTTCACCTCAATGCCGGATATGCCTTCCTCTCCATCAACAATGGCAGCCAGCTCGACATATTCTTCTATTGTTTTGCCATAGAGGTTTACAAATACGGGGGTTGGAAATCCCTTCAGAAAAGGAAGTTTTTCCCGGATAAAGGCCTCGATGCCGATGTTTTCAAGCCCGATGGCGTTCAACATACCACAGGGCGTTTCAACGATGCGGGGCGGCGGATTCCCGGAAACCGGCTTTAGGGCCAGGCCTTTGACGATAATGCCGCCGAGTCTGCCCAGATCGACGAGTTCTTCAAATTCCTGACCATATCCGAATGTTCCCGACGCCGTCATTACCGGATTTTTAAGCTCAATACCCCCCACATTCACACAAAATTTCGAATTTTCCATTATTTCCACTTTCTTTAAATCCAGATGATGCAGGCGGACGGACGCTTCGCCGGATTTGAAAATTATCTTGACGAAATAACTGCCTGCCGATATGGGAATCAATTTATTTGGCTCTTCTATATTACATAAAATCAAAATCGTCAATTGATTGGATCTATGCTTTTAAGGACAAACCGCGACCGTCCGCTCCGGATTTGCCTCCTCAGTTACAGGAGCAATCCCCACTGCGGCGGTCAGGGCGTTTATATTAAAAATTTAAGCCGGGCCCTTGTTGCTCTGGGTCACACGGTGGATGTCATTTCCGGTCAGCCCTACCCGGTTCTGGATACGGGGGTGCGTCTGATCCGGCTGCCCAGTCTGGACCTTTATAATCCCGATGATCTGTTTCGTATCCCCAAACTTCAGGAGCTATGCGACCCCATCAATCTGATCGAATGGCTCGGCGTTGCCACCATGGGATTTTCAGAGATCCAGACCTTCGGGATGCGCGCCCGCCGATATTTAATAAAACACAGTCATCTTTACGACATTGTTCATGATAACCAGAGCTTGTCATACGGCCTCTGGCGGATCAAACGCAAGCTTTCGACGGTCGCCACCATTCATCACCCCATTACCGTTGACCTGAATATTGCCGTCAAATCCGAAACCCTGTTGTGGAAAAAACTCCAGCATCTCCGCTGGCATTCTTTTTTAAGCATGCAAAAACGGGTGGCCCGAACCCTGCCCCATATTATAACGGTATCCGAATGTGCCCGAAAAGACATCAGCCAGGAATTCGATATCCCGGAAAGCCGCTTCAGCATTATCCCCAACGGCATCAATACGGAACTGTTCTATCCCGTCCCTGAGATCGCGCGTCAAAAAAACCGGATTATCGTAACCAACAGCGCCGACACCCCGTTAAAAGGACTGCACTATCTGCTGTCGTCTGTGGCGGAAATCGCCAAACTCCAGCCAATTCGTCTGGTCGTGGTGGGAACTCCCAAAAAAAACGGCAAAATCGTCCGTCACATTCAACGGCTTGGCATCGGCCGCTTCGTCACCTTTACCGGTCGAATCTCTGATGCGGAATTTGTGCGCCAGTACGCGAAGGCCACCGTGGCAGTGATTCCGTCCATCTATGAAGGATTCGGGCTGCCGGCAGGGGAAGCAATGGCCTGCGGGGTTCCGGTGATTTCGACAACCGGCGGAGCCCTGCCGGAAGTGGTCGGGGATGCCGGCATTCTCGTGCCACCGGCAAATACACAGGCCTTAACCAAAGCCATCTTTGATGTTTTAAACAATCCGGATCTTGCTGAAACACTCAGCCTTGCCGGTTACGACCGGGTCCAAAACCATTTAACCTGGACAGCAGCGGCCCAAAAAACCGTGGACGTCTATCGGCAGGCCATCCATGATCACCGTAAAATTTAACCGATTAAAGATTCAACCCAATGAAAAAATCCTGGATATCGGATGCGGGTCCGGAAGGCATGTCGGCGAGGCATCCCGCCTGAACGGGGTGTTGGTTATCGGCGCAGACAGGAATGTTGACGACCTGATTGCCACCCGGAACCGGCTGAATTTCATCAAAAACTGTGGAGAGCACGGCGGCGGCAATGATGGCCTCACCTCCGCTGATATCACATCCCTTCCCTTTGAAAACGAAAGCTTTCATCATGTGATCTGCTCGGAAGTTATGGAACACATACCAGATCACACAACAGCCGCCCGTGAAGTGGTACGCGTACTCAAACCAGGCGGCAATCTGGTCGTGAGCGTACCGCGATTTCTACCGGAACGCATCTGCTGGGCTTTGTCCCGGGATTATTATTCAGCCAACGGCGGGCATGTCCGGATTTACAGGAAAAACAGCATCGCGGCCATGTTCACAGACCAGGGAGTAACCCCAAACGGCTCCCACCATTACGCCCACAGCATTCATACCCCTTTCTGGTGGCTCAAGTGCCTGGTGGGCCCCGCAAGAACCGACTCAAAGACCGTGAATCTTTACCACCGGCTCCTGACCTGGGACATTATGGAAAAACCGAAAGTGACGCGGACGCTGGACAAGTTGATGAACCCAGTGATAGGGAAAAGCCTGGTACTGTATTTCAAGAAACACTAGTTTAGAGAGACAGGGTTTGACAAAAACCTGCGCAGACATCAGTCCGTTGGCGATGTGGTGTCTGCAATAGAAGCCCTTTAATGAAATCAAAAAGCCACCCCGGAAGGTGGCTTTTGGGTTGAAGAATACGTGTTAACCGCTATCTACCAGATAAAACCTATACCGATATTATATACAAACCGGCCCTTATCAAAATTATCTCCGGCTTTATCGGTATCCTTAAAGAAAAATTCATATTCCACCAGGCCCAGAATAAATGTTGTGGAATTGGCAAAATACTTGACCCCCACCTGGGGCCCGGCGACAAATTGTTCTTTAACGGTATCGCCATAAAGATACCCGATGTTGGCCCCGACAAACGGATAAAGGGCTTCGATATTAAAATGGTAATCAATTCCCAACCGGGTGCCGCCGTTCCAGAGGTCACTACTGCCTTGAACTTCACTGTACGAGATGTCCTGGCGAATCAAGGCCTCAAAATTATCCGTTAAAAAATACCCCAAACTGCCGGAGGCGGAGAAAACGGTGCCGTCAAAGCTCTCATCGCTGGAACCATTCCCGCTCAGGATCAGTTCCTTGTGTTCCTTCTGAAAAGCCTGGGCCTCCGGAACGGAGTTCTGGAAGGTAAAGCCAATGGCGCAAATAAGCACCAGATACGTTAACGCCCTCTTCATCTATAACCTCCTGGATCTAAGGAATTATTTTAAAAAAACTTCCGCACTCTGATCTCAAATTCAGGTTGCCTTAAGCATTAAACCGGCTCTGATAGAGTGTTGCTATCGCCCTCGCGGCGGCGTCCATATCCCTGATATAATCGAAATTGATCACCATATCAAATTCCTGCGGCAGGGCGCTGGTTTTTCTGTGGGTTTTACGGAAAAATTCCGCCTGTTCCTGATCCGCCTGGCTTATCAGTTGCCTTGCTTTTTTTTCATCAACCGCCAGGGTTTTTGAGATATTCTTCACCCTCAGTTCCATGGAACCAATGCAACGTATCGCAAACACTCTGGACCTTGGCAGCATTAAATGAATGCCGCGGCCTACAAATACCGTTTCTTCCGTTCGGGCCAGAAAAAAAGCCGTGATAAAAAGATGCCGGGCATAATCCGTCAGATCAAAAGCCCGGTCCCCCAGCAGCAGACATAAAATTTCCTTTAGCCTGCCGGGACTTCTCTCATCAAACGTTTCAATACTTTTACTGTTCAATTCGGTTTCGCGGGATATGTGTTCGATAATTTGCCGGTCAATCACCCGGCGCCCCATGTTTTTACCAACCATTTCCGCAAGAGCAAGCGCCCCCACGCCGATATTTCGGGAAAAGCAGATGGCCGGGAAAATGTCGGCATTCAGTTTTTCAATTTTCTGGCGGATGTCACCCAGATTCATCTGGCTGACATATTCCAGGGCCAGTCGACTGACCATACGCCGACCTTGCCAATAGGTCTCCAGATGCCCACCCATATCATCCATTTCCTTGTTCTTGCTTCCCGTCATGGCGATAGATTTCCTCTGTTGCTGATCAATGAAGCACTACAAATCATAAAGCCGGTCATCGATGTGGGGTGCCTGTCTTCGTACGCCTTCGTTTCTTCCTCTTCTGCCGGATGGTTGACCCGGCAGAATAAAGGGTTCCTCGTCATCCATCACACCGCCCATCTCAGCCTCAACTGTTTCCGGATCTTCGCCGTTTTCCATCCGCTGCAGGGCCTCTTCCATGCTCCGGCCCAAGCCGACGCCGGTCATATCCGTGAGCCGGCGCATCAGTTTTGCTGCTGCACGCGGGTCGTCTTCCGGAACGGTTTAGGCTTCTTTCGCCAGCATCATCATGGCCTGTTCCATTTTGGCCTCATCTACGAGAAAATCGTCATTCCCGCTTTCCTTCGCCCTGCCGGTCACGGCGAACCGGGACAACTGACGTGCCAGCTTCGGGTTGTCGCATTTTGGGCACTCAGGAGTTTTTTTAGTATTAATTTTACTGGAAAAAAAGCTAAACACTGTGTGGCAGTGCTCACAATAAAATTCATATACGGGCATGACCTGATCCTTATCATTTATTATATAAGGTTTATAATTTTTTATTTTCATACTGTCAATAAACACATCCTGTGTCAATTCAGTCGTGAAATGACAAAAATCCGTTCCTTTAATCACACTAAAATTTTATTGACAGGGATTCCGGTCCGGATTTACAGTTCGTATACAAAGGATATAAATGATGCCGAAACTGCCTGAAGATCTGCCGGAATGTATGGTTTTTCTGCTGGGGAAAGCCTACCAGAAAGCCCACGCCAATTTCAAAAAACAATTAAAACCCTATGGCCTGACCAATATGCAGCATCTTGTGCTCGAAGGGTTATGGTACCAGGAAGGAATGACCGCCGCAGAACTGGGGAAGCTCCTGATTATGGACAAGGCCACCGTGTCCGGCATTCTCGAACGCATGGTGGAAACCGGATGGATCGTGAAAAAACCAGACCCGGATGATGGGCGCATCCAGCGCCTTTACCCTTCTGAGAAAGCAGGACAACTTCAGGAACGTTTAGTTGGTGAAAGAAAAAAAGCCAACCAGCAGATATTGAAAAAATTTTCAATAGAGGAACAGCTCCTTTTCAAACGCTTGCTCAGAGACCTGATTTAGCGATAACGGTTTCACGATTCGCGCCCTCCTTCAGTCATGACCTTCCATAAAGAAGATTAACCGACTGATCTGGTTTGTATACAAACCATAAATACAGACTCGACGATTTATTACTCTTAAACGTTTACCAAACATAAGGAGAAATAAGCCATGTTGCTCAATCCCAAAAAAGAGACGTTCGAACACCTGGATCCCCGTTCCCGGGAAATCATGAAAAAAACTGTCGAATATTTTGAATCCCGGGGCAAAAAACAGCTCAAGTTCGACAGTCATGAGCGGAAATGGTATGCGGATTTTATTGAATTCATGAAGGAAAATTTAGTCATGTCCACATTGCTGACCCCGGCGCAATATGCGGAGGGGAATCCGGATGCACGGTGGGACACTTACAGGAACTGTGATTTTAATGAAATTCTGGGATTTTACAACCTGTCCCATTGGTACACCTGGCAGGTGTCCATCTTAGGTCTGGGCCCTATCTTTATGGGTAAAAACGAGGCGGTCAAGAAAAAGACCGCCCAAATGCTCAAAGACGGCGGCATATTTGCCTTCGGCCTTTCTGAGCGTGCCCATGGTGCCGACCTGTATTCATCGGAAATGGCCCTGACTCCATTGGGTGACGGGAAATATGTGGCGGACGGCGGTAAATACTATATCGGCAACGCCAACAAAGCAGCCCTGGTATCTACCTTTGCAAGGAACTCGGAAACCGATGAATATGTGTTTTTTGTTGTTGATCCGGAACACAAAAATTACACCCTGGTCCAGAACGTTGTCAACTGGGAAAGTTATGTGGCGGAATACGCATTAAACGGATACCCGATCACGGATGCGGACATCCTGACAACAGGTCAGGACGCATGGGATTCATCCCTGAACACCATCAATGTCGGCAAGTTCAACCTGGGCTGGGGGGCCATCGGCATCGCAACCCACGCTTTTTATGAGGCCATCAACCATGCCAGTCACCGGAACCTTTTCGGAAAATGGGTAACCGACTTCCCCCACATTCGGCAGCTCTTCACCGACGCCTACTGCCGGCTGGTGGCCATGAAACTGTTTGCCCAGCGGGCGACGGATTACCTGCGGTCCGCATCCGAGACGGACCGGCGCTACCTGCTATTCAACCCGATGGTTAAAATGAAAGTCACCACCCAGGGTGAAGAAGTGGTCAACCTGCTGTGGGATGTCATCGCAGCCCGCGGGTTTGAAAAAGACATGTACTTTGAACTGGCGGTCAAGGACATCCGCGCATTGCCGAAACTGGAAGGCACGGTACACGTAAATATGGCGCTTATTATCAAATTTATGGCCAATTATTTCTTCAACCCCGGCCAGTTCCCGGATATTCCCCTTCGCAATGACCCGAAAAACGATGATTTCCTGTTCAATCAGGGCGCCACCAAAGGTCTGGGAAAAATTCAGTTTCATGATTACACTGCCGCATACAGCAATGTGGATCTGGAAAATGTGACTATTTTCAAAGCACAGATTGAACTTTTGAAAGAATTTCTCATGACCGCCACGCCATCAGCCGAACAAGCCAAGAATATCGACTTTCTGCTGTCCCTTGGCGAGCTTTTTACACTGGTGGTTTACGGACAACTGCTGCTTGAAAAATATAAAATGGAAAATCTTGAAGAGGACTTAATGGAACAGATCTTTGATTTTATGGTCCGGGATTTTTCCAAATTCGTGCTTCAAATCTATTCCAAACCCGACAGCACCGCCAAACAGATGGAGCTGTGCATGAAAATGATCCAAAAACCCTTTGTGGACAACGACCGGTTCCTGCGTTTCTGGGACAATCAGGTCTTTGCATTAAAAGACACCTATGAAATGAACCCTTAACGCCAGAATCCGACAGGCTGTCATTTCATAAATAGCGGGCGTCCCATCATCCGGAGCGCCCGCTATCCATTTTTCAAAGCCCCCATTTCATAAACGCCGGCACCTCACACACCACCAGGTAGGGATCAAATACCTGCGAAATATAAAGCTTGTCATTATATACCATTGCTGTTGATGCCGCACTGATCATCTGCCCGTTATCCACAAAAACCACATTTTTGGTATACATTTCAGGACGGATTACAAAAACAATTGATGGGGCGTATTCTTCCGGGTTTTTACTGTGTCTTAAAAAAGCCAGGTCGTCAAAATGCGCGGTGGTCAGCAGGGAATTCTTATACCGCATTAAATTGTCCGCCCCCTTGAGATTAACAACCGTCTCCTGCCTGCCAAGGCTCCCGTCTTCCTTACGGGGGAACACCAGCACCTTGTCATCAAACATTGCGGTCACATACACCCGGTCTTGTTCGGCCAGAATGCCGTTGGCAAATGCAATGCCGTCCGCAACGGTTTTCCACTTTCTGGAAGCATGATCATAAAAAACAACTTCCGAGGATTTTCTGCGCGTAAAGAGATCCAGACTGCCATGCATATCGTTTGTCAGATAAATATCTCCGGACGGCAGGACCGACAGGTCATTGGGCGACCATAAATGTTCCGGATCTTCCAGGAGTTCGATAAAATGGAGATTGTTGCTGTTCACTTCATAGACGATAACGGCATTTTCAAGTCTTTCCTGGCGTGCGGAAGGATCGTGAAGAATCACATAAAGGAGAGTTCTGTTGCCGCTTGTTCGAATATCCAGACCGTGGGGTTTAAAGGCGGCGATTTTTTCCGGTTCGCCGATACGATCCATCACGCCGCTTTTCTCTGTTTCCATGTCAAAATAATAAATACCGCCGGATGTTTCAGGGTTCCGCCGGTCATGGGAGGAAACCAGCAGGCGGGGGGCTCCGTGCCAGGTATCAAGTACAAAATCTTCCGGTCCAGGGGCGACTTTGACCTTATGGCATTTTATATCTTCAACTGAATCCGGCAAGGGGTCTCTTAAATTACACCCGGAGAAACAACCAAACAGAAATAACGACAAAATCAAAAAACGAAAAATCTGGACTTGAATACAGTTCATTAAATCCCCCAACAGTTAAATTTTTTTATTCGATTTCATTTGGGACGCATGACATTATGTTTCTTCATCCGTTTCCAGACAGTGACCCGGCTGACCCCGAGCTTTCTGGCCGCCTCTGACTGGTTCCAGTCAACATCCCGCAAAACCTGAAACAACGTTTCCCGGTCATCCGGGTGGATCTCAGGCGGGGGATTCAAAGCCGGGGGATTATCAACCGGCAGACATTCATTTTCGGCTGTAATTTTAACGGGGAGATGTTCTATCCCGATCCCCCCCCCCGGACATAGCACAAAAGCATAATCAATGGCATTTCTAAGCTCCCTTACATTGCCGGGCCAGCGATAGGACGCCAGGGCATCCATGGCTTTGGGTGTGACCCCCAGAATTTTTTTAATGCTGTCACGGGAATTCTGCCTGATAAAATGCTGAATAATGATGGGTATGTCTTCCCTGCGCCGGTCCAGGGGAGGACAATGGAGGGGAAACACATTGATCCTGAAAAATAAGTCTTCTCTGAATTTCTCATTTTTAACAAGCGATTCCAAGTCCTTGTTGGTTGCTGTGATTATTCGGACGTCAATGGGAATGGCATTGTGGTCACCTACCCGTTCTATCTTTTTTTCTTCCAGAACTCTCAAAAGTTTTACCTGGGTTGAAAATGGAATGTCACCGATTTCATCTAAAAAGATAGTCCCCTGATGCGCAGCTTCAAACCGTCCGATCCGGTTTCGGTCCGCACCGGTAAATGCTCCCTTCACATGACCGAACAATTCGCTTTCCAACAGATTATCATTTAACGCAGCGCAATTGACTTTAATAAAAGGCTCATCTTTTCGGGGGCCGGCTTCATGAATGGCACGGGCAACCAGCTCTTTCCCGGTTCCGCTTTCCCCCAGAATCATTACCGGCGCATAGGTCTGGGAAACGTTTTCTATCAGCTCAAATAAATTCTGCATCACAGGGGACTTGCCCATGATACCGTGATATCCGTCGTCCAGGTGAAAGGTCTGCCGCAAGCTTTTGATTTCCTGCTGCTGCCGGATGATCTGTGACATGTCAGTGAGCGTCTCCACCACCCCTACAATCTCGCCGTCGTCGTCTCTTAACACGGTTCCGCTTTTCATCAGATGAACCGTTCGGCGGTCTTTATTCGTGATTAAACACTTTTTATCAAGCACCCGCCCCTTGGAAAACAGCTTGCACCATTTTTCCTTTTCCCCAAGCGCGAGAATCTTGCACCCAGTGCAGTTCAGTACCCGGCAATCTTTGCTCTTCAATTCTTCTTCAGTATAACCGGTCAATTTTTCCGCTGCCTGATTTGCCGCGACAAACCGGCCTTTTGTATCAATGACAAGAAGACCGTCTTTAAACGTATTGGCAATGGTTTTCCAGTGCTTGCCGATATCGAGCTTTTTTTCCGTCATATCCCCCCCTTTAATATCAGAGACCGGATGTTAATCTGATAACTGTTAAGTTAACATGTGTAAACATAATACGCTTGTTAAAAAAAAACAAGGTACTATTTGACCGCAACCTTAATGTGTACCAAACATTCTTAACCCATGATGACCAGTGACATTCATGCCGGTTGAATGCCGGAAGGGACCCTCAAAACAAATTCTGGCATGTTCATTGCAAAATAAATTGAAATTGAAATTCAATTGGAATTTTTAGGCGATATTTCAAGCTTCAAACAACTTTGTTCATAACCCTAAACAGGAGGCAACCATGAAGCGTACAACACCATTTTTTAAACCAATCTTTTTTTTATCGGCGGTTGCTTTTTTACTGGCAATCGCCCTGCCTTTTCCGGCCGCAGCCAGTAATTGCAGCAAGAAATGTGCAACCGAGGATTGTAAATCCAAATGCAGCGTTAACACTCTTAAGGAAGAAGTCAGTTCCCTGCAGAAAAAAGTAGAAAATTTGGAAAAACAAAATGATTGGGCTCAGGACGATATGGAGGATATGAGCGGACGGCTTGATAAGGCCGAAATGCATACAGCCACGGATAAAGTTTCGTTTGGCGTCTACCTCCGAACCCGTGCGGACAGCATCCATTATGATGATATGCGGGGAGCGCCGGCTTCTTTAATGGGCGCTTTTTTTGCGCCGCCGCCTTATGGGTTCAACGGGGCGACACTGCCGCAGATACAACAGGGCATGCAGCAAATGGCAATGAATGGTATGATTCCGCCCCCGGAATCTTACGATGCGGACAATGATATAATTTACACCAATAAATTCCGCCTGGACATGAAAGCCCGGGTGAATGAGAACTTAAGATTTGATGGCCGCCTGGCCGCCTATAAAGTTTATGGAGACAGCTCCGGCGTAAAATTCAACCAGGGGAGCCTTGGGGACGTAACATTTGACGGAAACACTTCCAGCCTGCCGCATGGCGACACCATCCACCTGGAAAGGGCATACTTTGTATACAGTCAAGAATATGGTGCGGTCCCTGTCAGCTTGTCTCTGGGCCGCCGTCCGTCCACAGACGGGCCACCCCTTGAGTATGGAAATTACGACGTTGTCGGCGGTTCTCCCTTTGCCTCAATTATCAACTGGCAGTTTGACGGCGCGTCACTGTCTTTCGGCCTGGAAAATATTGTCCCGGTTCCCGGAGCATCTTTCAAGCTTTGCTATGGCCTTGGGTATGAGGCGGATTGGGGGAATTCAAATTCTTTAAATTACTCGGGTTCAGACCTGGAAGATGTCCACCTGCTGGGCTTTATTACCGACCTCTATAGCAAAGACAGAACCAGCTTAGGGTTAAATTACGCCCATGCCTTTGACATCACAGACGGATTTACCGGAACATCCGTCATGCCCTTTACCATCGCAAAACAAGACACCAATGGTGACGGTGAAGCGGAATACTATTTTGAACAAAACACCGGAGGCTTTATCAGTCGTCTGGAACCCATGACAAACATCGGCGACTGGGATGCGGCATCTCTTCTTTACAGAACCAATCTGTCAGACAAGTTCGCAGACATCGATTTATTCCTGGCCGGGTCATGGACCCATACCAACCCGACGGAAATTTCCAAAAATCCTTTCTATGAAATGATGGGAATGGGCTTATTAAGCTCAAACGGCGACCTCCAATCCAGAGACGGCTACGGCATTTATACGGGCGCTCTTTTTCCGATGCCTTATCAAGCACGTTTGGGACTTGAATACAACTGGGGCTCCAAATACTGGTTCAACTTCACCGGGGCGGAGGATTCTCTCATCGGAAGCAAACTGGCGGTCCGCGGTGATGTTTACGAAGCGTATTACATCCAGCCGATCATCGATAAAAACTTTTTTGTAAGAGTCGGTACGCAATATTATGACTATAAATATACCGGCAGCGGCAACCCGCTGGGCAAACCCGTTGAGATCGCCAGTGCAAATGCTCTGGACACCATTAATCCGGTTGCTGACGAGGTATGGAACTATTACCTTTCCGCCACGCTCAGCTTTTAATCAGATTGAAACCCCAGGAGAATCCATTGAACTCTTTTATTGAAAGTCTCAAAGACGAAATTACTGACGCTGATTCAGCCGTATTTAAAAAAAAATGGCCCAGCTGGATTGCCGGTATCCTTATTGCGATTCTTGCATTGCTGCTGTTTCTCTGGAGCGCGCCGTGGGGAATCGCCGGAGGATACCGGAACTGGGGAGACTGGATTCTCTATTACATTATTCCCGGCTATAAACAGCCGGATACCACTCCCTGGCTTAACACGCTTTCGTTGTCAAACTTCGGGATATTTGCCGGGGCAATGGCTTCGGCCATGATGAGCAGACAGTTTAAATTGCGGCCGGCCCCCCCCATCGAATATGCCAAAGGCATCTTCGGCGGCATATTGATGGGCACCGGGGCGGCTCTTGCCGGCGGATGCAACGTCGGAGCTTTTTACACGGCTATCGGAATATTTTCAATGGGCGGATATGCCATGATGATCGGCTTAGGAATCGGCGCCTTTATCGGTTTGAAATTGCTGCTTCTGGAAATGGAATACCTTCCCCAGAAACCCGCCGTTTCAAAAACAACGGTTTCTGACCAAAAATCCTTTGACTGGTCCCTGATACAGCGCATTTTCGGCGGGCTGATTTTTCTGGCCGGAATTGCGGCCTTTTATATCTATTCGTCCCGGGAACAGGCCCAGCTCGGCGGCATATTGTTTTTCGGCATGCTGATCGGCCTGATTATGCATCGTTCCCGATTCTGCTTTGTACGCGCATTCCGCGAACCCTTTATGACCGGTGATTCTGAAATGGTCCGGGCTGTGGCCTTGAGCCTGATTATCTATGGCTGCGGCTCTGCGGTCATTAAATGGGCATATATCCAGCCTCCCAATATGGGTGTTTACCATCCATTCTGGATCGGCAGTCTGATCGGCGGGCTGATTTTCGGTATCGGCATGCTGCTTGCCGGCGGATGCGCCAGCAGCACCCTCTGGCGTTCCGGCGAAGGGCATACCAAATTAATGGCGACCCTCGTAACCTTTTCCGTCACCCATTCGGCTGTCCAGACCTGGCTGGATGCCTCCGGATTCAAAGAAATACTGGGTAAAGGCTTGTTTATGCCGGATATCATATCCTGGCAATTTACCATGCCGGTGTTTATCCTGATTATGCTGTCGTGGATTGTTATTGCGGATTGGAACGAAAAGACAGAAAAACTGGTCATTTTTTAATTAAGGAGAACCATGTCGATGAATACTATTAAACCCGACGAAATACTGGACGCAAAGGGACTCAGCTGCCCAATGCCGCTTCTAAAAACCAAAAAAGCGCTCAAAGGGATGGACTCCGGTCAGATTCTGGAAGTACTGGGTACGGACCCGGGATCCAAAAACGATATCCCGGATTTTTGCAAAAAAGGCGGAAATGAACTTTTGGGAATGGAAGACCACCCGGATGGATATACCCGATATTTTATTAAAAAGGGGTAATCAAATGAAAAAAGTAGCGGTACTGATAAAAGACATTGATCAGCAGTACGAAGGGCTTCGTCTGAGTCTCGGTGCGCTTCTGGATGATGTGGATATCCAGATGGTGGTCCTCAACCATGAAATCGCCAATATGGATGAAGCATACCATGACAATATGGAATTTCTGGAAGAAATGGAAGGGCAAAGAATATCTAACAACATGGGGAACGCTGAAAAATATGGCTTTCAACATGCCACCTTGAAAGAAATTGCCCAGCGTCTTAAAGAAGTTGATCTGGTTATCCCGTTTTAGGAGAAATTCGTTATGAGAATACTTCATATTTTAAGAAGTGAGCCTGAAGAGTCTGTTGAAAAGATGATCGATATTCTGAGTGAAACGGATGAAGCGACTGTCCAGCCTTTGTTTCAGGGCGAAATCGACTGGCCAAGGCTTGTGGATGATATCTTTGCTCATGATAAAGTCATCTGCTGGTGGTAAATTAAACAACCGATGACCATGACAGAAATGGGGAAGAGGTAAAGTATGGCAGATAAATTAGGAATACTCGTTGGGACGGATAAATTCATGAATCATGTGATTCACTTAACAGATGCCGCCCATGCGAAAGGAAAAGATATTCAGATTTTTTTTACCGGAGCGGGCGTTCGTTTAACCCAGAACCCGGATTTTGCGCAACTTGTCGGGAAAGCAAAGCTGTCTGTCTGCGATGTCAGCTTTCGGGGCTTTGGACTATCCGGAGAAGTTCCGGGCGTGGGTTTCAAAGATTTCGCAACTCAGGCGCGAAATGCTGAAATGATAAACAGTTGTGACAGGTATGTCGTGTTTTAAACTAAGACAAACTGAAACGCTTTGAGCCAATTCACTATTGATTCACAGGATTCAACTTTAACATTTAACAATATAATTTAATTACAATCAACTTTCAGGAGGATGTCATGAACAAAGGTAAAAAAATTCTATTCATCACCATTATATCGTTTCTGGTCGGTTCGTTTTTCAGCATGGCCCTGGCTGCGGATGCGTTTACCAGCGACGGCAATGATCGAAAAGGCAAGTATGTGTTTAGAAAAAATTGCAGAAGCTGTCATGACGGGAGCAAAGCAGTTGCACTCTCCCCGAATTCAAAGACACAGGCCCAATGGCAAAGAGCTTTTGAAAAATATGAAAGGCTGAAATGTGTGGAAGAATGGAAAAAGAATTCGCAGAGCGATTTAAATGATGTCTACACATATCTTTACAACCACGGGTATGATTCTCCCCAGCCCGCAACCTGTCAATAAATGCAGCAGCAGTGGATGAATGAATAACATTCTGTCGGGGAACCTGAAATGGAAATGAATTTTGAGTCATTAAAAAAAGAAATTCTTTCACAATTACCTATAAAAAATACGGATTCATCTATTCCTGGCTTTTATGCGATGGACGACGCCACCGCTTTGGGGAAAAACAGGGTGGATGCGGCGTCGGCCCTTGTCTTTAAAAATATTCTTTTTTATCTCGGCCTTATTTTCAGGTATCCGACAGAGCAGATATATTCAGAAATTGAAACCCGTCTTGACACTTTCACTGATTTTTTTGTCGACTACGGAGGGGCAGCCCCTCAACTGCCCCCCATCGAGGAACTTCAGTCGGAATACATCCGCCTTTTTGTGAACAACCAGGGGTTTGTTCCGGCAATGCCCTATGCGTCGTGTTACCAGAGTGAAGGTTTGCTCATGAGTGATCAATTTTACCGGCTGCGGCAAATTATGGTGAAATCCGGTTTTATGGTGAATGAGACCGTAAAAGAACTGGAAGACCATATCGCAATCCTTCTTGAATTCTGCGCCGGTCTTTTGAATCAACTGGCCTCAGGACAGGCATCCTCCGGCAAATCTTCAGGGGCATGTGTGGCCGCTTTAATGGAAGTATCGTACCTTTATATCGAACCCATGATGGATGCTTTTTGCGACCGGATTCATGCTTATGCATATGATGATTTTTATAAAATAGCCGGAAAAACACTCAAGAGCCTCATGCAGGATGCAGATACAATCTATGACCAGTTGCTTGGTTTTCGTATCCATTCAATAAATGAATTACAGGGATAAACGTATGAATAATAAAATAATGAGCAGACGAAAATTTCTCGGACTCAGCACCGGAGCAGTTGCCGGGGCATTATTCGGACCGCATCTCAATCTGCTTATGGCTGCACCGGAGGGAACGTTTGACTACTCGATTCTTCCAAAAGGAAAGCGGGAGTATATTGCCAGCAATTGCGACATGTGTGTCAACAAATGCGGCATCATCGGGGAAGTGGTAAACGGTAAATTACATAAAATCAACCCAAACCCTAAAAATGTCAAAAGCAGAGGAATGCTCTGCGCCAAGGGCAATGCGGGCGCGGCCATCCCCTACAGCCCGGACCGGTTAAAAACGCCCCTTCTCCGGACGGGAAAACGCGGCGAAGGCAAATGGAAGGAAATCTCCTGGGATGAGGCGTTTAAATATGTGGCAAAAAATCTTGCGGATCTGAAACAGAAATATGAAAACCGCTCATCTGTCGCATTTGCCTCCACCGAAGGATTCCAGGAAGAATTTTATTATTATCTGGTTAACAGCTTCGGTTCCCTGAACACCGTCCGGCATACCACGCTTTGTCTTTCCACTAACATTCAGGGGTGGTCGTCGGTTTTCGGAAGTTTTCCGGATGCAGACCTTGCCAATGCAGAATACGTCATCATGCTCGGGTCAGACAGGGCGCAGGCGTTAATTACGCCGGATTCCGTTGATTTTCAGCGATACAAGCCCAAAGGCCAAAAACTGATTGTTCTGGATCCCCGATTTACCGAAACCGGCGCAAAGGCGGACCGCTGGTATCCCATCAAACCCCGCACGGATCAGGGATTTGTCCTTGCCATGCTCCATGTGATTATTTCCGAAAACCTCTATGATCGCGAATTTGTCGAAACCTACACCCATGGCTTTGATGAATTAAAAGAAATGGTCAAGGAATACACGCCGGAATGGGCGGAAAAGAAATGTGAAATACCTGCCGATGATATTCGTCAAATCGCAAGGGAATTTGCCGACCATGCCCCCCGCAGCGTCATTTATCCGGGACGCCGAAGCTCTTTTTATTCCCACGAGGTCTATGTCCGACAGACATTTGCGATCCTGGCGGCCGTTTGCGGGTGCTGGGACACAAAAGGCGCTGTGGTGCCCAAAGCATCCATTCCATTGACGACTCATGAAATCATGTTTCCCTTTTTCGGACAGACCATGGACCGGGTCGACAAGGACGCCGTCAACCTGGTTAAGGATGTTGTGCCGTCGGCTGTCCAGTGTCCCATGATCGGAACCGGCCTGCCGAATGACTCCTGTGCTTTTTTAAGTGAAAAAGACGGCAGCTGGGTGACTTTTCGGGAAGCTGTGTTAAAAGATGATCCTTATCCGGTCAGAGGGTTTTTCTGTTTTAAACAAAACCCGGTCCAAGCGGTGCCCAATGTTCAAAAAACAATGAAAATGCTTGAAAAGATGGATTTCATCTGCGTCATTGAGCAGCAGATGTCGGACACCGCATGGTATGCCGATATCGTCCTCCCCCACTCCACATACCTGGAAAGCTGGGACCCGGCCCACAGTCTCGGCGGCATCTGGCCCATTGTCGAAATGCGACAGCCGGTCATCAAACCGTTGTTTGACACCAAGACCATGTTTGAAATATCCGGCGGCATTATCCACGAAATGCTCAAGATCCCTTCCCTCTGGGATGATATTGAGCCTTCAGACCTGGAAGATTTCAAAAAGAATGTTGTCGAAGATATTCTTGATAAGCCCATTCAGGATTACATCAAACACCAGCTGAGCAAATATCCGGGAGCTTACGAACAACTGCTCAAAGAAGGGTTCTATACTGTTGACGGCGGCAAACCCGTATATGGAACCACCCGGAAACCCGGATTCTTATTCAAATCAAAGACCGGCAAAATTGAACTGTTCAATGAACGCTACAAGGAGTTTGGCTTGTTCCCGCTCCCTAAATACTGCGAACCGTTAAAACCTCAGGATCCGGGTGAGTATCGTTTCCTTGTGGGAAGAAATGCCTGGAACACCCACACAAGCACCCAGAACAATCCCTACCTCTGGGAAATTCAGAAAGAAAATTCTGTGTGGCTGAACACCGGAGAAGCTAAGAAACTCGGCATTGCGGACGGCGAATATGTTCGGATCAAAAGCAAAATCGGTGAACAGCGAATCAAAGCATATGTCACGGAAAAAATCCGCCCGGACTGCGTCTTTTACGTCAACGGCTATGGCATGAAATCTCCCGGTATGTCCAGAGTCTATAAATCCGGCGCCTCGGAAGCGGAAATTATTGATGATGTATTGGATACCATTTCCGGCGGCGTCTGCATGCACGAAACATTTGTCACCATTAATAAGGCATAAGGATCTAAATAATTTATGGAAAAGAAACGATATGCCATTGTGCTTGATACAAAAAAATGCCTCAATTGCAAGGCCTGTACCGTCGCCTGTAAATTTGAAAACTATGTGCCGGTGGGTGATGACACTTACCGGATCTGGGTCACGGAACTTCCCCTTCAGGGAAAATTTCCGCACCTGCATCAGGACTTTCAACCTTCACAATGTCAGCATTGCGAAAACACGCCATGCGAAAAGGTCTGCCCCACCAAAGCGACCTTCAAAACCCCTGAAGGCGTTGTCCTTGTGGACTACGAAAAATGCATTCTCTGCAAGGCCTGCATGACTGCATGCCCTTATGACGCCCGGTTTGTCAGTGAACATCATGAGGCGGTGGAAAAATGCACTTTCTGCATGCACCGGGTAAGCGAAGGCCGCGAACCGGCATGTGTTGAAACCTGCCCGGTAAGAGTCCGTGAATTTGGCGATCTCAATGACCCAAACAGCAGGGTCTCCCGGCTTCTTTCTTCCAGACCTTACATGCAGCTGAAACCTGAAAAAAACACACGCCCAAGACTTTTTTATGTTTTATAGGAGGCAAAGATGTCCACGCGGATTGATAATTTACGTTCTTTAATCAGGGTCAACCGGGATGTGCCCGCCATTCCTTTTATTGCCGCAGGATTCGTCCTCCTGGTACTTGGCCTTATCGGAGTGGCGCGGGTCATTTTTGAAGGCCACGAGGCTGTTTACGGCGTCACCCGACAGGTTCCCTGGGGGCTCTTAATCGCCACCTACGCCTATTTTGTGATTACATCCACGGGGCTTGCATTTATTGGCGGCCTCGGCCATGCATTCGGTTTTCATCAGTTTGCCGGTCTCAGCAAACGCATTGTCCTGTTGGCGTTTATTGTCCTGCTGGCCGGATTCACACAAATCGGCATGGAACTGGGGCACCCGTTCCGCCTGATGTATCTGTTGATCCTCTCTCCCCATTTCAGTGCGCCCATTGTATGGATGGGCATATTTTACGGGATTGAACTGGCAATTCTGGGACTTGAACTGTTAGTTATTTTTAACCCGGCCGGCACCAACCATAAATTGGCGGCAATTCTGGGATTTCTCGCACTGGTTGTCGGCGTGCTGGCAACCAGCAATCTGGGATTTGTTTTTGGCTCCTTAACAGCACGGCCCTTTTTTCACGGCATCTATTTTCCGACCTTTCTGGTGGTTTCGGGGATTGCCGGCGGCGCTGCCTTGCTTCTGCTGGTCTATAATATTGTGTATAAATTTAATGTCCCTGAGCAATTCAAGGAGGCCATGAACAGCCTGGGCAAGCTGATGGGACTTTGCATCAGCATCATGATTTTTCTTTCTTTCTGGAAAGTACTCTCTTCCCTGTACACTGAGCCTCAAGAAGCTTACGATGCGGTGATTACGCTGTTGCGTGGCCCGCTGTATGCCAATTTCTGGATCGGTGAAGTTCTGATGGCGCTTGTTCTGCCTCTGGCCCTTCTGATTGTCAGCAAAGCACGGGAGATCAAAACCATGGGTCTTGCCGGCCTGACATTCCTGATCGGCATGTTTTTCACCCGATACGACTTCATCGTGGCCGGACAACTGCCGCCCATGCGCGCCGGAAATGAAGGCTCTGGTGTTGAAACCATAAACGGACTGATGCATTACACACCTTCCTCCGGAGAATGGATGATCTTTTTCCTGGGCTTAGGCCTGTTTCTTTTTCTTTACTTTCTTTCCGAAAGATTTCTGATTTTGGATGCGGACGCCCATTAAACAGATATCCATTAAAATATTGGCCCATCTCCAACAAATAAAAACCACCCCGCCATAGGGGTGGTTTTTATTTGTTGGACAGAATTCGGCATACCGGGTATAAACTATTTCCTGCAGATGGACGAATCTGACGCATGACTTCCTTATATCAGTCTCTTAAACGATTCTTAAAAAACCAACAGGGCATTACATGGATATCGGGAAATATTCTTTTTCAGAGTTCAAAGAACTTGCGCAATCCTTTCACGGGTATCCGGCTCCCGGACTTTTGATTGGCGGGTACATGGTGGAAGCCGTCAAACGCGAATTACCAGAAGGCACGCTGTTTGAGGCGCTGGTTGAAACCGCGAAATGCCTGCCGGATGCGGTTCAGCTCCTGACCCTGTGCAGCACCGGCAACGGATGGATGCGGGTCACCAATCTGGGACGCTATGCCGTCACTCTTTATGACAAATACAACTTCATTGGATGGCGCGCATCCATTGATCTGGAAAAACTTGAAAAATTTCCGGAAATCAAAGCCTGGTTTCTCAAAGAAAAAACCAAAAAAGAACAGGATACTGACAAGCTTTTTGAAGAGATTGAGGAAGCCGGCGATCAGATTTTGACCCTCACACCCGTGCATATTTCCCCGCAGAATATAAAAAAGAAAATCTCAAGCGCCATCGTTGCATGCCCTATCTGCCGGGAAGCATACCCGAAAAACGACGGCGCCATCTGCCGGGGCTGCCAGGGTGAGAACCCATACCAAAGCGCCATTCAATCTTCCGGATATCACGAATCCAACCCTGCCCTGCAATCCGTTCCCGTTGAAAACGCCGTCGGCGAAAAAGCCCTGCATGACATGACCCGGATTGTGCCCGGAAAATCAAAAGGCCCTGAATTTAAAGCAGGACAAATCATTGAAGGCGGCGACCTGTGCCGGCTTCAGCAAATGGGACGGTCATCGATTTATGTTGAAGGCAAAACGACTGTCGACAATAGTAAATGGGTCCATGAAAATGATGCGGTCATCGCTTTTGCTGGGAGCATAGCAGGAACGGACGTGTATTATAACACTCCCCCAAAGGAAGGGAAAATTGACTTTTACGCCAAAGCCGGCGGCTTGCTGACCATCAATGAAGACCGGTTGCTGCATTTCAACCTCGTCCCCAACGTAATGTGCACCAGCCGCCAGAATAACATTCTGGTTGACCGGAATCGTCCGTTTGCCGCATGTCGGGCCATTCCGCTGTATCTTGCGAGCGATCAGTTTCATCAGGCCATGGCCTGCCTGAACAGCGGGCCGCTGTTCAACATTATTCCTTTAAAACCCGCCAGTGTCGGAATTTTGGTAACAGGAACCGAGGTGTATTTGGGACTGATCGAAGACAAATTTGACCCGATCATCCGGAGCAAGGTGGAAAAATTAAACTGTACAGTCGTCCATTCAGCCATTGTCGCTGATGATGCCGATCAGATTTCAGAACGTGTTAAAATCATGGTGGAGATGGGAGTTGACCTGATAGTCACCACCGCCGGGCTTTCCGTTGATCCGGATGACCGGACGCGGGCAGGACTGATTCAGGCCGGACTGGAAAATGCCCTTTACGGCGCGCCGATTCTGCCCGGCGCCATGACCCTTGTCGGGGAAATCGGACCGGCCACGGTTATCGGGGTTCCGGCATGCGCGCTTTTCCATAAAACAACGAGTTTCGATCTTCTGCTGCCCCGCATTCTGGCAGGCCAGAAGATTTCCCGCATGGATCTTGCCAGAATGGCGGTCGGCAGCTTTTGCCTTAATTGCAACACCTGCACGTTCCCCAAATGCCCTTTCGGGAAATAATACGTATAACGCTTTCAATCGCCAATTTTTGTTTGTCTCAGTATCTCTTCGGCCTTCGCAATCAGGGACTGGAGTTCTTCCCGCGCATCCGCATCCAGATCACAGTTGGACAACACAAAATAAGCGGTCCGGATCACTTCCCGCCATCGCGGTCTTTTCGGAAGCGTCTCCAGGCGGATATATTTATCCAGAGTGGGGTTTTCCATGTTCCCTTGTCAAGATACGCTTTCCACATCCCGCTTTCTTCCGCAAGGTCGACCTTTGTTTTTCCGGTTCCCTCCCAGTGCCGAAGCGCTGCGTTCATCATCCGCACCAGCATCTCGTTCATATCTCTGCCGGTGTCATCATCCGTCAACACGTCTGAAACAGAATCCAGGGCCGGATCAATATGGCGTAATTCAGTGAGTTCCTGCGTCTGAAAATCTTCCGTGTGACCAAAAATCTGGTTCAGCTGCATGCTCAATGGTGAGAACCGATTTGGAGTCAAATTCATCAGGCGGATCAACCGGATCGTCAATGGCTGGATGATTTGCGTCTGCAAGCGCATGTGACTGTTCGGGCCGGGGGCGCAGGATCAGCGTAAATACCTGATCCTGTCCAATGGTAAAAGCAGAAATATGCAGTATTGCAGGAAAAACACTGCCATAAGGTTCACGTTGGTTTTGACCTGAACCGCAGCATTCCAAGGAAAATATTTCTGACTGATGGCAAGGGCGCCGAGCGTCCTTTTACAAGCCGGATACTGTCTTCCGGAGAAAGCGGCGTGATGGACCGCGGCTATCAGTGTCATCGAGCGTTCGATTTGTGGCAGGAGGAGAAACAGTCCTTTATCTGCCGCATCAAAGCCGGTACTCAAAAAGCCATTGTCACCGCCCATTCCGTGGAACCCGATAGCATCGTCTTTTATGACGCTATTGCAACATTAGGATCGACCAGTAATAATCAGACAGAAAAACCTGTCCGGGTTGTTGCGTACGCTATCGACGGAGTCGAATGCTGGATCGCTACAAACCGTTTTGATCTGTCTGCCGAACAAATCGCCACCGCCTATAAACTCAGATGGGACATTGAAAGTTTCTTCGCCTGGTGGAAGGCATCTGAAAATATACCATCTGATTGCAAGAAATGAGCATGGGCTGATGGTTCAAATCCTTGCTGGCTTGATCACCTATCTGCTGCTTTCGATATACTGCCATAATCAGCATCATGAAAAAGTCTCAATCAAACGAGTGCGGCAGCTACGTACACAGATTCAAAATGAACTGCGGAACTTCAGCTCCGATATCGTCCAAGCACCTCAAAATGTCAAAGAACCGAAAGCATGGTATTCAGATGCAAAAACTTAACCGGAAATTACTGATAACACATCGTTTTTTGAATTAATATGCAATTCCCTTACCGGAAATTACTGAATTTTACTTGATCTCCTTTGCACTTTTAAATAGTGGTTAACCCTTTACATCTCGGAAGAATAGGTTGAAACACCAAAAAAATCCGGGAGGCCACGGCGCCTCCGCCGAATGATTTTATCATAAATAAGGATCCATTATGTTCTCGTTGTGGCTGACATATATTTTGGTCGGATGCGTTGCCGGTGTTCTGGCCGGACTGTTGGGGGTCGGGGGCGGACTGGTGATCGTTCCCATGCTGGATATCTGCTTCACCGTTCAGCACTTTCCCCAGGAATCCATCATGCACCTTGCTCTGGGGACATCCCTTGCCAGCATTGTGTTCACGTCCATTTCAAGTTTCTGGAACCATCACCGGCGGGGGGCTGTGCGATGGGATGTGGTTCGCCGGGTTACGCCGGGGATTATGGCCGGAACATTCGCAGGGTCATGCGTTGCGTCCCTCATGTCAACGGCATTTCTGAAAACATTCTTTATCATTTTTTTATTTTACGTTTCGTATCAGATGTTCTCTGGTAAAAAACCCAATCCTTCCCGTGATTTCCCCGGACTGCCCGGCATGTTTGGCGTGGGTGGTATCATCGGCGTTGTATCAAGCCTTGTGGGTATCGGCGGTGGGTCCTTGTCCGTTCCGTTCATGATCTGGTGCAATCTTGCGGTTCACCAGGCCATCGGCACATCAGCGGCCATCGGCTTCCCCATCGCCATTGCAGGGACCGCCGGATATATCTATAACGGGTTCATCGTGAGCGGGTTGCCGGAACACTCCCTGGGATATGTTTACCTGCCCGCACTCATCGGCATCGTGGCTGCCAGCATGCTGACGGCCCCCCTCGGCGTGCGGCTGGCCCATTCCCTTCCGGTCTCCAAGCTGAAGCGGGGTTTTGCGATTTTGCTCCTGATCATGGGAATCCGGATGCTCTTTAAATTGATATTTTAGTGGCTTCATTTACCAAAACCTCAAGCCCATGCATAAATTAGCTCCTTTTGCCGAAACGGTTGACGGGCTCAAGAGTTTTAGACTATATAACCGGCATGGAACCCTTCAATGTCATCGCCATCCTCATCACTCTTTCGGCTTTCTTCTCTTTTATTATTCAGCGGTTTATCAAAATCCCGATGTCCATCGGACTCATGCTTTTGAGCCTGGCCACCTCGATTCTGCTTATCCTGCTGAGCCATTCCGGAATACCCATCAAACCATTTACCGACCGGCTTGTGAGCAGCATTGATTTCAACAAGGTGCTGATGGAAGGCATGCTGGGATTTCTGCTGTTTGCCGGGGCGCTGCATGTGAATTTAAATGATCTGGCCCCCAAAAAACTGGAGATAGGGATTTTTGCCTCAATGGGGGTTCTGACATCCACAATAATCGTGGGATGTGCGATTTTCGTGCTCGCCCAGGGATTTGGCTACCCGTTGCGATTTATCGAATGCCTGCTTTTCGGCGCTTTAATCTCACCGACCGATCCCATTGCAGTGTTGAGTATCATGAAAACCAGCGGCGCTCCAAAGAGCATTGAAACCATGATTGCCGGAGAATCTCTTTTCAACGACGGGGTTGGCGTAGTGGTTTTCCTGCTGCTCCTCGAAACGGCCACCGGACATATCGAACTTTCCGCTAAGAGGATTTTAATGCTCTTTACGCAGGAGGCGCTGGGCGGCGTATGCTTCGGCCTTTTTGAGGGATATTTAACTTATGCGCTGCTGAAGCGCATCAATCATTATCAGTCTGAAATTCTATTGACTTTGGGGCTTGTCACCGGCGGCTACGCACTGGCTTCGGCCCTGCATTTATCGGGCCCCATCGCCATTGTAACTGCCGGGTTGCTCATTGGAAATCAGGGGCGTACGTTTGCGATGTCCGACATCACCCGCGATCATCTGGATAATTTCTGGGAACTGATTGACGAAATACTGAATGCATTGCTTTTTGTGTTGATCGGACTTGAAGTGCTGGTGTTGACACTGAATACCAGATACCTTCTGGCCGGTTGTTTTGCCGTCCTCGTCGCCCTCGCCGCCCGTTTTATATCTATTGGCGTTCCGGTATGGACGCTTCGCCGCCGTCGGCAATTCGCGCCCGGTACCATCAGAATCATGACCTGGTGCGGTTTACGAGGAGGCATCTCTGTCGCCCTGGCACTGTCATTGCCGTCCGAACTTCACCGCGAACTGCTGCTGACGATGACCTATGTGGTGGTGGCCTTTTCCATTCTGGTTCAGGGGTTGACGGTAAAAAAGCTGCTGTGATTGGCCGTAATGGATCATTTCATCTCAAAGCAGATCATCAATATCAAACATCCTCAGTATATATGAATGGTTGTGATTATTTTGAGAGCCGGGGGCTATTCTTCTGGGGTTTTTCCCATGTGTCTGCCCAACTCGGCCCTGAATTCTTTTAACGCAACCTGAATCGGTATAGCAAACCCAAGCCCTTCGAAACCGCGCGTCAGCTCTTTCATGGTGTTGATCCCGATAACCCGGCCTTCTTCTGTAACAAGCGGTCCGCCGCTGTTGCCGGGGTAAATTTTGGCGTCCGTCTGAATATACCCGTTTCTGAACCCGGACACAATACCCCGGCTCACCGAATCGGAGAGGCTCAACGGACTTCCGATGGCGAGCACCGCCTGTCCCTGCACAAGAGATCCGGCATCCGCTGCCCCAAGGGCGGGGGTGTTCGAACCATTCACTTTAAGCAATGCGAGGTCGTCATCCTGACTGGCTCTGACCAGCCAGGCGTTCAGCTCCTCACCATTTTTAAGGGTGATTGTTAACGTCCCGTTCATACCGGCTGCGGCCATTTTTGATTTAAAGTCGGATTTTTTGTCCTGATATTGATCCTTTTCCTGTTCATACTTACGTTTCTGGTGTTCAAATCTCTCTTTCCACGCCAAATAATATTGGGTGTCATTTTTATACTTGTTTTCCAGTAACGCTTTCCGGGATGAATCATCCGGAAGCGAATCGATCTCGTTTTTCATCCGTTCCAAACGGCCGCTTGCTTCTTCCAGTTTTTTCTCTTCAAAGTCGATTTGCGTATCCGCAAATTTAATTTCAGAATCCACATTCTCAAAGGTTTGCTCCGCTCTTTTAGCTCGATTCTCATCCCCGTAGACCACATGCCGATTCGTCAGGATGTATCCGTTTTCAGAGACAAAAAATCCAGACCCTGTGCCGATGCTTGAGGTTATCTTAACTGCCGACAACGAGGCTTCCTCGATTTTGTTCCGGGGAGGAAATTTTGCATAAAGCGCCTGTTTGATATCTCTCAGGCCTGAGGCGTTGTTCAGCATCCCATCCATAACTTCAAGCTCTTCCGGGATATCTTCCGGAGGGGTGTCGGTAAATTTCCAGTTGCCGTTTTCATCCTGGTATTTATAGATTTCAGAATACCCGGTTGTTTGAAATAACAACAGAATGACCGGCATTACCAATAACCATGCCATTAACTTTCTGATTATCATGACATTACTCCCGATATGGCTTTTGAACCTGTAAACATCACGCCCGAGACCCAATAACCGATCTGCTGCCGAGGTGAATAAACGAGGCCCAACCGATACGTTCTCATGGATTACCCACGGCTGGTGGAGTATCGCGCTTTGCCGGTTTTGGGTTTCAGGCCGCGCAACAGGTCCGAATATGCCTGGTTGAGCTTGATGAATTTTTCATGATCCCCGCCTTTGTCCGGGTGGATGGATTTTGCCATTTTCCGGTATTGAACGGTCAGGGACCGGATTGTCATTGAGGATAAATCCCGCCGGGAGATCCCCATGACCGACAAGGCCTCGTTTTCCGGCATGGATGCTCTGGACGGCGGACGGAACGTGCGATGTTGATCGGCCCATTCCGTAAACAGATTTTGCATCAACCGGATCTCTTCAAAATCATTGTCAAAAAACCAGCATACATACTTGACAAGATAATCGTCCAACCGGTCGTTTCTGTCAAAACCCGCCCAGAATTTCTCGTCGTCGTTGATGCGGCAAACCTCTTCAAGAAAGAATTCATCCACTTTATCCTGTGGCAATGCGTGAGGAAATTTGCGGGAAAAACTTCCGGGAAAATGGTCGGCCACATCAAAAATAACATAGGCGTATGTCTTTTTCTCAGTGGGACGCAAATCATTCTCCATTTCAAAAAAAAGCTGTTCGATCTCATCTCTGGATTTATCCAGAAGCTGACAATAAATCTTTTTAGGTTCCCGGGAAATTTTTGACTGGTCAAGTTCCCCGAATCGCAAATAATGCATTCGGCGCTGGTCAAACATATGAAACCGTTCAGTTTCACATCGCATGACCTGCTGACGAGCGGATTCGGAACGGCTGCCCCCTCTGTTTTTATGGGTAAACCCTTCGATCACCCGTCGGGTCCGGCTGTTTAAAAAAGGAAAAAAAATCCGCTCAAGGGTCTCATTGTCCGCCTTTACGCCAAGGGTGAGCAATTGGTCATCGATATCGCCGCGAATATAAAAGGAAGCGCCGCCCGGATAAACGATGAATTGCGTGGGATCGATACCAAGATCAATCAGATCCCGGCTTTTCAAAAACGTTTTGTCCTTGTAACTTTCGCGGATTGAGTAATGAATTTTGCCGTTAATATGTTTGCGTGCCAGATACATATTTTCAGCTTACACCAGTTTTGGACAATTCTTCAACCTGTTAATGAAAAATCTGGTGTATGGGGAGGGAGGATTTTGTTTCAGAAGTTCGTTTGTTTTTTAATGAAAGCTCAGTGAGAAATATGTATTGAAGATCGTGATGGATAAAACGATGCAATAGCACTTCCCCCTGTCGGGTGTGTAGATGACTAAGCGAGTAAGCCCTGCGACAAAAAAAGCCCCTGGTCCGTTAATACGGAGCCAGGGGCTTTTTTATGGAGATTTTTTCGGCGGCGTCCTACTCTCCCACACAGCTACCCATGCAGTACC